>JBIPLJ010000131.1:0-2591 GCA_044368415.1 Burkholderiaceae bacterium | reverse complement strand
GGTGAACACCCCGCAGGCGGAGCGGATCGTGCCCCTGCTCCAGGAGTGTCTGGCACCCCTGGCCAACCGCACGATCGTGGACGCCTACTGCGGCATCGGCACCTTCAGCCTGCCCCTCGCCGCAGCTGGTGCCCAGGTGCTGGGCCTTGAGGTGCACGGCGGCTCAGTGGAGCAGGCGCGCTCCAATGCCACCCGCAATGGCCTCGAGCGTGCCCTGTTCGAGGAGGCCGATGTGGCCTCCGTGCTGGCGAGTCGCCTGCAGGCCGCTGATGGCCTGTTGCTGGATCCGCCGCGTAAAGGGCTCAGCGAGCAAGCCATCGAGGCCATCGTGACCACCCTGCCCTCCCGGATCGCCTACATCAGTTGCAACCCCGCCACCCTGGCCAGGGATCTGGGGCTGTTGTGCCAGGACAACCGCTACCGGCTCACCCGGGTGCAGCCGGTGGATTTCTTCCCCCAGACCAGCCACGTGGAAACCGTGGCCCTGCTGGAGCGCACCTGAGGATCAGGCGCGCAATTGCGCGCCAAACTGCTTCTCCAGGGCCAGCCGAATCGCCTGGTGGGCCGCATCCACTTCACTGTCGGTGAGGGTGCGCTTGGCATCGCGGTAGCGCAACCGGAAAGCCTGACTGCAACAGCCGGCAGCCACCTGATCACCCTCGTAGCGATCCACCAGTTCCGCTTGCTCCAGCAGGGGTTTCCCGGCTTTGCGAATGGCGCTCAGCAGCTGATGGCTGGCGGTGCTGCTCGGCACCACCAGGGCCAGATCCCGTTCGGAGGCGGGAACTGTGGGGTAGCCAGCAACGCGGGGCTGCCAGCGGTTGCTGCGGGTGGCGGCCATCAGCAGCAACGGCAGATCCAGCTGGAACCCGTAGGTGTGCGGGGGCAGATCGAAGGCTTCCGCCTGCTCTGGATGCAACTGGCCAAACCAGCCAGCGGGGCGGCCTTCCACCACCAGCTGGGCAGCACGGCCGGGATGCAGCCAGGCATGGCTGCGGAGTTGGCGGTCTTCGGTGGGCAGGGAGAGTGTCTCCAGGGCACGCTGCAGCAACCCTCGTGCCTGGAAATAGTCAGGGGGTTGGGGTTTACCGCTGCTGCTCCAGAGTTCAGCCTGGCGCGAGCCGCAGATCACGCCCGCCAACTGCAGGGTCTGGCGGTCCTTCTGGACCTCTGGCCGGAACACATGGCCCATCTCAAAGGCCCAGAACCCTGAGCGCCCTGCCTGCAGGTTGCGCTGGGCTGCCAGCAACAAGTCCTCCAGCAGATTGTCGCGCAGATGGCCGTAATCCGCCAGCAGGGGGTTCGCCAGAGGCAGCCGTTGGCTCGGCAGCTCCCCGGCTGAGGGAAGCAGGGATTGGGCAGGGCCGAGGGACAGGCTGCAGGTTTCCTGCAGACCGGCCTGCACCAGGGCCTGCCGCAGACGTCTCTCCGCCAGCTGGCTGGCGTTCAGACCGCCGGGAGCAATGGGGTCAGGCAAATGGCAGGCGAAGCGGTCGTAGCCCACCAGGCGCGCCACTTCTTCGATCAGATCCACCTCCCGTTGCAGGTCCATCGCCCGCGAGGGGGGCACCTGCACGCTCCAGCCCTCCGGGTGGGCTTGCAGCACGCAGCCCAGGGAGCTGAGGATCTGCTCGATGTCCGCATCGGGTAGATCACCGTAAGCACCGTCGAGATCCACGGGTCCCAGCAGGTTGTGGATGGCGTCGCGATTGAGCTCCACCGGCGGCCGGCTGGGTTCGATGCGCTGATGCAGCCAGCGCCCTTGCACTTGGGCGCCGCACAGCTCCTGAAGCAACGCCACGGCCCGGTCGGCGGCCAGGAGCGTGACCTCCCGCGGCAAGCCCTTTTCAAACCGACTGCTCGCATCGGTGCGCAGGCCGACGCTGCGGGCGCTTCGCCGCACGGTCTGGGGAGCAAACATCGCTGCCTCCAGCCAGATATTGGTGGTGGTGTCCTGCACCGAGCTGTTGGCGCCGCCGATCACACCGGCCAGCGCCACCGGCACATCGGCGTAGGTCACCACCAAGGCGTTGTCATCCAGGTTGTGGGTGTTGCCATCGAGGGCGGCAAAGGCCTCGCCGGCCTTGGCCGTTCGTAGCCCGATCGCCTGGGGGTCTGCGTCTCCAGCACTGAGCTCTGCCAGACGATCGCCATCGAAGGCATGCAGGGGCTGACCCAGTTCCAGCATCACCAGATTGGTGATGTCCACCACGTTGTTGATCGGCCGCAACCCGGCCCGCTCCAGGCGCGTCTGCAGCCAGCGAGGCGACGCACCCACCCGCAGGCCCGAAAGGGCCGTGAGACTGAACAGGCCGCCCTCTTCGATGGCGTTCTGATCCGCTGGACCGATCGGCAGGGGCGCCGCGGCGATCGACGTGGAGGCAGGCGTCAGCGTCAGGGGCGCCGCGGTGAGAGCCGCCACCTCCCTGGCAATGCCTTGCATTGACAGGCCATCGGGTCGGTTGGCGGTGATGGCGAGCTCCAACACCTGATCGTCGAGACCCAACAGGGGCCCCACAGCGCTGCCGGGAGAAGGAGTCTGCTTGAGCACCTCATCGAGGATCACGATCCCATCGGAGCTGTCGGCCAGG
>JBIPLJ010000156.1:0-8798 GCA_044368415.1 Burkholderiaceae bacterium | reverse complement strand
CAACACCACGGGCAGGAATCTCGGGCTTCGATCGATCTCCTTGTACCTGGCCATCGGCTCGTCCTGCGGCGGTCGGGCAAATGGCTCAATTATCGATCAGTTGGGGCTTTTTTCACAGCCTCAACGTTAAAGGTAAGCGGCGTGCCGTAGGCACGTCCGCTTGAGCGGCGGGTTATGCAGCACGCTCCAGATAGATGCTTGGCACGACCGGCACCATGAACGCTGCAACGAAGAACGGAAAAAAGCCATGTGGCCCAAAGAGCAAGCCTGCGATGCAGCCGAATGCCACCAAGGCACTAAACCATACGGCGAACGTGCTCCCTCTGAGATTTACCTCGACGCTACCTTTGCAGAACGGGCAGTGGCGTCCGCTCTCGCCTTGTTGCGATTGCCATGGCTCAGACAGAAGCGATACGCGTCTGCTGCAGTAGGGACATGTGGGATTAAGCGCGTTTTTCATAACGTTTGAGATGACAGCCCCCCCGACTTGCCGGGTGACGTCCTCTCGATTGAGGGGTTGTGCAGCAGGTGGGGCGGTTTGCTCATACTGGCCGCAGTTGCTCTGCGAGTGACCTGGTTTTTTCAGTCTTCACGTCGCCTGTGTGTAGCGTCGTATTTTTCTCGATGAGCAAGATGTGGCACTCCTCTTCCGCAATTGGATTGTGTCGAACTCCTCTTGGAACCACGAACATTTCGCCTTCATTCAGTTCGACTGTTCCGCTTTCCATTTCGATTCGGAGGTGACCTTTGAGGACCAAGAAGAGTTCGTCTTCGTGCTCGTGGCTATGCCAAGCCAATGATCCGTGGACTTTGGCGACCTTGACGTACGAATCATCGACCTCGCCAACTACCCGAGGCGACCAGTACTCGGAGAGCGCGGCAGCGACAGCTTTCGGGGAGACGGTTTTCGGCATGGGCTTCTCCTGAGGCCTAACGCTGACGTTGAGCGGCGGCTTGCGAAGGCCGGCGCGGAGTGGACAATCTGCAGACCGCGGAGCGCCGGCCCGTGCAAGCGGTCCGCTCCAACTGAAAGTTAGACCTGGCGTCGCGTAGGCACATTCTCGAGGAGCACCTTTCCCATGCTGATGCGAGGCTCGACGCCATAACCGAGCGACTCGTAGAAGGCAGCAGTCGCCCTATTGGACGAAAGCACCTGGAGGTTGATTTTCATGCACCCGGCGGCGGCAAGTGCGCGCTCGGCGTGATGAACCAAACTTGAACCCATACCGCTTCGACGATGGTCCTGACGTACGGCGACCGAGTACAGCCATCCGCGATGACCGTCATAACCAGCAATGGCCGTCCCGACCACAGTACCTTCACTTTCTGCAACGAAGAACAGGCCATCTCTTTCACCCAGTTTCTTCTCAATCGCGAGAGACGGCTCATTGTGTGCAGTCTCGTACCCGAAGACGTCGCACCACAGCGCGATCACTTGGGATCGGTCAGTGGCGTCGAAATACTTCCGGACTACGGTCATGCCTGCTCCAAATGGCACAAGGACAGCGATCAGCCGCGCTTGACGCAGACGGGAGCCTGCGGGAGCGGGCGCCCGGGTGGATCAAGCGCCCGCTGCATCAACAGGTTAGGCCACGTGCTGCATCTTGTTGGCGCAGTCCCATCCGGACGTCGCTGGCGGTAGAGGGTGACCCTCACGAACATAGAACGCAATTGCTTCTTCGACGATCTGGCTGAGCTCTTCGAACACGGCTCTTTCGTCATCTCCGTGGCAGCCGCCATATAGCAGCCCCGGAGCGCTACCGACGTAGCATTGGTCCTCGTCCGACCACTCGACTATCTTAACGTATCGAGCTGAGCCCTTCACTTCTTCGACTCCTCTATCGCGGAATTCGCCGCGCGGACTTGGTACTGCTTTGCGTCGTCCCCTGTGAATCCGGAGATGGTAATCGGTCTGTCCACCTTTGGATGAACGAAGTTGCGATGACTGCCTTTGCCGCCGCGGTCTGTGACGCCTGTCTTCTCGAGCAGTCGGACGAGCTCCCTAACCTTCGGCGGCATTCCGCGTCTACTGCTCGGGCATAACATTCGAGCCAAGCTGGGATCGACGGTGTGACGCCTGACCCGCGATGCCGATGATTCGCAGCACTTCCCCGCGGGCCTGGCGGCGCGCCGTTGGGGCTCAGTCTGAGCGAGGGATTAGGCCTCACTGCGCGCGTTCACAGCCTTCAGCAATGCGGCCCTTGCCAAGAGGCGTGTTGAATCCAAGGTTGGCAGCGGCGAGTTGTTGTCGTCGATGATGAGCGGAATTTCTGTGCACCCAAGAATGACGGCATCGCATCCTTGATCCTTTAGACCTTGGATCACCTGCTGAAAACGCAAGACAGTCGCGGGCTTGAGCACGCCGTAGACGAGTTCCTCCATGATGAGACGCCCCATCTCGTCGCGGTCTGCGTCACTGGGGCGAACGCACTCTAGTCCCTTGGCTTGCATTTTCTCTGGGTAGACCTCGCTTGAAACCAACCACTGGGTTCCGGTTAGACCCAGCTTCCGATAGCCACGTGTGGCTGCTTCGGAAGCGACCACTTCTGCGATGTGCAGCCAGGGTAGGGGCGAGACAGGCTCTACAAGAGAGAAGGCCTGATGTATTGTATTGTCCGGGCAAACCAGAAAGTCTGCTCCCGCCGCAGCGAGCTTCTTGGCGGAGTCGAGCATCAAGTCGGCAACGCCCTGTAGGTTATTTTCGTCCAGGCAGCTGACATAGTCGGCCAAAGATGCTGAATGTAGCGAAACCTCCGGATGCGCGTGCGGCCCAAGCATTGCAGAACCTTCGGTGCAGATTGTGCGGTAGCAAAGGGCGGCACCTTCTGCTGAGCAGGCAACAATGCCGATGTGAGCTGGGGGAGGCATTTTTTGGGAGGCCTAACGTTCGAGCTAAGCGGGGGCCAACGGCAGGACGCCAAGCCCGGGCTGGAGAAAATGTACCGCATACCGCCAGACCGGGCCTGGTAGCTTGCCGTTGGCGCTCCGCTTGAGCGAGAGGCTAGGCCCCAGTCGCCGCCCGGTGCGCAAGGGACAGGTACTCTGCAAGCCTCTTGCTCTCGATTTCCGCCACGGACTTGAGCTTCAAGTGACGGCGGCCCTTGCCTGAACCCTCGAGAAGACCAACGTCGTCTTCGATTTTCGCTCCGCTTCCGAATTCAACGGTTACGTGTTCCTTGTAGGCGAAGACGCCACAGAACTGAACTCCAGAAGAGAACAAGATTCCTCCGTATTTGACCTCCTCGGACGTGAGCTTGAATGTCTTCTTGACCAAGGCGCGCACGGCTTCGACAATATCGCGGTTGGTTTCGCTGAGAAGTCGAATGTCTTCAATCAGCGTCTGGACTGACTTTGTGGCCATTTGCGTTGTGCTCCTTGCAGAAGCGTGCGATGTGGCGAGTGCGTGTTTTGTATGAGGCCTAACGCTGACGCGCAGAGGCTCTTGACGCCGGCGGCTGACCGCGGAGGGGTCAAGCGACCGATGCAGCATTAAGTTAACTTTAGCCACGCCTATGCAGCCCTCAACTCTTCGCGCAGAACTTTGCGCAGGGTCGCGACTGTCAACGGACGATCGTCAGCGCCACGCACTTTCGGCGCGGCAACCGCAGCACGCAGCGTTGCGTTGATCAGTGTCTGATAACCCGTGCCTGCCGCCTCAGCCACTTCTCGAAAATGCCCGATGAGATCGTCGTCGAGCATGATGGTGATCCGCGTCTTGCCCGTCGAAGGCACGACCGCGCCTCGCTTGCCTTTCGAAAAGTCGTAGTCCTTAGGCATGGTATTGCCCCGCTTCGCCAACACTGGCTTTACGCGCGGAAATGATGCGAAAACGGTCTCCGCGCGGGGTATGTACGACGACCAGAATACGCCCAAGAGTATCCATACCCAGAGTGACGAACCGAGGTTCGCCTTCTACGTCAGGATCCTCGATCGTCAGCGCCATGGGATCTCGAAGCACTTGTTCGGCGTGAGCAAAGCTCATCTTGTGCTTCTTCAGACTCGAACGCTTCTTGTCCGGGTCGAACTAGACTTCCATCGGGCCAGTATATGCATACCATATGCATACGTCAAGAGTGAGCGTCCCAGCACCAGCTAACGCCTACGTTGACCGGCGGCTTGCGCAGGCCGGCCCGGAAGGGAAATTGCGCAAGCCGCTACAGGGCCGGCCTGCGCAAGCTGTCCGGTTGAACTCCAAGTTAGGCATCAGGCACACCTACATCGAATTCAAACCGATCAAAGAGTCTCTTCCCGATGTTCACCTGACTGTGGTGTCTGAAGCCGAAGCGCACATAGACTGCTCGGAGCTTCGGTCGGCCAGCAACGCAGTCAAGCCGAAGAAATCGAAAGCCCCTCTCGCGGGTGAGCGTGACGGCGTTCGCCAGCAGTTCGTGCGCAAAGCCGCGCCCCTGTTCGTCAGGAAGAACGGCGAGTTTGTGGAGATATGCTGAAGTCCCATCTGGAATCTCGGGCCAGAACGCTGGATCCCGCGATTGAAGCCTGAATACGCCGACGGCGCTGTCACGAGAAAAGCCTATGTAGTACAGCCCGCTTTCGGCGTGGGGCGCCACCGCAGATTCGCTCACTTCTGTGGTGTCCCATAGCGCCTCTCCTCGCTTCACTAGGTTCGCTGCGGCGGCGGACAACACCGCAGCAATGACCGGGGCCTCCGAAGGGTGGGCGAGACGGACGTGCATTACTGACGCCTATAACAAACTGCTCTGCGGCATCCCAAGATCACCGTCGCACCGACACCGCGCTGACCGGCGGTCCGCAGAAGCAACGGATTGGGCATCATGCTACCCATTCACTTTGCAGAAGCGCGTACGAGAAGAGGCTATCGAACTTTCCGCTCACAAACTGAGCGTCCCGAAGCAGGCCCTCTTTCTGAAACGACAGTCCTTCCAACAATCGCGCCGATGCAACATTGGCCGTTACGACAGTGGCGCGAATTCTGTGCATATCGAGGTCACGGAAAGCGTAGCCCAGAATGGCGCGCACTGCCTCCGTCATGAGGCCGCGTCTCCAGTGCCACCGCGCAAGCTCATAGCCCAGCGTCGCTTGTCGAGCATGCTGATTCCATCCGAACAAGCCGCATGTGCCGATGATCACCTGCGGTTCAGACTTGAGTGCGATTCCCCACCGAAAACCGTTTTTATTGGCGAACCATTGGCAGAAGCGCCGAATGAGCGCTTTCGCTTCCTCTACCGTCTTTAACGCCTCGCAGTCGTAGAACTGCATCACCTCTGGATCGGAGAAGAACCCGAATACGTGTTCAGCGTCTGCCACGGTCAGTTCCCGGAGGACCAGGCGCTGAGTCTCGAGCGTTCGGAAGATCATCTGAATTAAGCCTAAGCCTGACATGAGAGGCTAGACCCGGCTTGCCGGGGCGAGTTCTCTCGATGGAAGAGTTCGGCGTCGGTGAGGCGAAGAGACATGTGAAGCTCATCGTGCAACTCCCCGTTGATACGCATTGCTCCTGCCTCGTGGCCGAATACCTTGAACCCGAACGATTCGTATAGCCGAATAGCGGCTGTATTCCTTGAATTGACGCTCAGGTTGACTTGAAGAACCTCGGGGACTGAGCGGGCCAAGGATAGTGCTTCTTGAAGAAAAGCCTTGGCAATGCCTTTGCTTCTGTGCTCAGGTTTCACGTACATGCCCCAGATGAGCGCCTTGTGGGCGAGATTCTTCGGATTCTCTCGACCGAGCGCGATAAGACCAATCAACTGGCCTTCTTCAAATGCTCCGAAGGGCCCACGATCTGACTTGATGGCGAGACGGCCTTCGATGGCTGACGACGGGAAGTCACTCTCTTCCTCGAAGCTTGAGCCAAAGGCTGTGGGTGCCTCTTGTAGGGCTGCCAGGCGAAACGCCTGAAACAAAGCGGCGTCTTCCGGCGTGAGGCGACGTACATGCATTCCCATGCCTAACGCTGCCGTTGAACGGCGGCTTGCGCGGGCCCGCGCGGAGTGGACGATGCGCGGGCCGCGGAGCGCTGGCCCTTGTAAGCCGTCCGCTCTAACCTTAACTTAGGCCTTGCGCGTGCCACTTCCGTCCCCTTTGGGAGTGTTTGGGTCTATCGCGGTCATGTTCTCCGCTATCTGGAGAACTCGCTCTAGCTCCCGCAGGCTCAGTCCTTCGGCGTGAACAATCATCTTGTTATTCGTGGTGATGATGACCTTGCGACCATTTCGACCATTGATAAATGCGATCACAACTGCCGCAACCGCCGGCCAGAAGGCGGCATCACCAATGACCTTAATGATTTCCAGCGAGCTGCCAGATGCCATCGGGACGACCGACCGGACTTGCCGCATGTCATACCTGAGCTCATGCTCGTTAAGCGGCTCGAGGAACGGACCGAAACTGCTTCGAAATAGGTGAACAGGCAATGCATCCATGGAACACTTGGTATCCCTCTTTCGAGTCCCGAGAAGGGCCTAACGCTGACGTTGAACGGACGCTTGCGCGGGCCGGCGCGGAGTGAATCATTTGCGAGCCGCGGAGCGCCGGCCCGTGCAAGCCGTCCGCTCAAACTTTAGGTTAGACATCACGGCGCACCGGTGTTTCGGGAGTAGGAGTGAGAACCTGGGGACCGATGCTAAAAGACGCGCTCTGAATCTTTCCTTTCTCCACAACGTAGACGCAAACCAGCTCCACTCTTCCTGGACCTTCTGGAAAGGTGCGGAGAACATCCTCGTGATCAATAACTACGCTCCCCATGACTACGCGTTTCAAAAGCACGGCTCGCAAGCCGGGCTCGTTGAATCGCGGTGCTGTACGTGCGCGAATGGCTTCATGTCCTTGGGCCAAGATCCCTCCGCCAAGTTCAAACTGTTTCGCATCGTAGGCGTAAGTTGATATCCAGGCATCAAGGTTCTTGGCGTTGTACGCATCAAGCTGGCGCTGAACAACGACTTCCGGAGAGGTGAAAGAGGGCACTAGATTTCTCAGTCTGTCTATTTTTGGAGGGTTGAGTTGTGACGCTTAACGATTGAACTAAGCGGCAGCTTCAATCGCGAAGCGATTGGACTCTCCGCGTGAGTTATTTAGTAGGCCGCTCACCTGTGTTGCAGTGGATCGACGGACTTGTGAATTAGAGCAGGGTTCAAGCGGCAGTACGCAACCACCGCTTCCGTCAGCCGGTCATAAACATCATCCTCGACGTATGGATTGTCGAAGTCGGAAAGTGTAGCCAGGTCATTTGTTACTGAGGCGAGCATGTCGGCCGGCAGGCGGGTCTCAGCTGAAAGTGTGGTGCCGAGAAAATCAATGAACATCTCGAACCGGTCATCCCAGTTGGCGTTGCCATTGTTTTGAGCTTCCCAACTCAGCTTCTCAACGGCCCGCAACAGTTCCCCTTGCACAGTCTCGGCTTGGCCAGACTTTGGCACCAAGTTTCGCCAGATCCAGCCAGCTACAGCGCGTACGTCGCCATCGAGTTCTACGGAGTTGCTCATGATCTATTTGTGCGGCTTAACGCTGCCGATGAACGGCGGCTTGCGCGGGCCCGCGCGTAGCGGACGAAACGTGGGCCGCGGAGCGCGGGCCCGTGCAAGTCGTCTGCTCCAACTCCAAGTTAGACCCCGCCCTGGGCACGGCGAACCTTTCTGGTCACGTACTGCTTAAGCACGCCGTCGATGCGTGATTGCCAACCATCGCCCGTGGCCTTGAAGTAGTCAAGGACCTCGGGGCTGTAACGGATGGACACCAGTTGCTTCTTGTTCGGTGACGGCGGCCGGCCACGCAGGCTACGGGCAGGCACCATCGCCTTCAGCTGCTTTGGCGTAAGCGGTTGAGCGTCCGGATCGGCATTCGCCGCTGTCGTTATCGCCTTGTCTTCCTCGACCGTCGGTATTCGGACCGCGACATGCTTAGATTGCTTGGACATAGTGCTTCACCTCACGTCGATTGGCGCGCCGGAGGCTGATGATCCGTCGGAGCCGACCTCGATCGACGAACGCTAAGAAGTACAGGATCCCTGTCTTCGGCGCGAGCGCGACCATTCGCATCTCTCCGTAGTCTTCCCGGTCATCGATCCACACCAGCGCATCGTCCCAGTCGAGTTCGGCCGCGAGAGCCAGTGACAAGCCATGTTTGGCTTGGTTCAGCTGATCTTTATTCGGGTCGAAGTCGATCTGCAATATTTACTGTAGCTACAGCAAAACCACCCGTCAAGCGTCCAGCTTCAATGAGGGGATGCAGGGTCTAACGGTGACGCTCAACCGCGCTTGATGCCGGCGGCTGGCGGCTGGCCGCGGGAGCGGACAGGCGACGGGGTCAAGCGTCGGCTGTAGCAATGGGTTAGGTGCGTCCACGACTCGGGCCGCGACAGCACCACACGAAGCGCGCTTAGCGACCCAGCCCCGCGCGACCGGGTAAGACACGCCGCGACCGGGGCGGGCAACTGACGCAGCGAAGAACTCCGCGTTTGCGGTACGGCGGCCACCGTCCGATGGCCTACGACCTTCGGCGATGCGGTCCCGCGGAAATGTCCGGCAGATGCAGCCCCCTGCGTCCCGACCGACCCGGAGCGGGAGGCGGCGATAACGGATCGATGCGCACCGACCGCGCTCGGCGGTGAGGGCCACCTCGCTTCGAGAGTCACGCCGTCAATCAGCATGAATACCAAGCACCTAACGTGTGAACTCAGCGACTGCCGAAGGCTGTCCGCTGGAATGAAGGGTTAGACCTGAGCCGGAACACGAAATGCCTCCAATTTGCCGAGCAGCCACTGTAGCCCCGCAAGGTGCTGCTGATCATGGCTGCAGAGGTAATGCACCAGGCTGCGCAGCGAC
>JBIPLJ010000054.1:0-28213 GCA_044368415.1 Burkholderiaceae bacterium | reverse complement strand
GCATGGCGTCTGCGCAATCGTCCAGCGTATCCATCGTGCGCAGCAAGCGCTGATGCGTCACGGTATCGGCCGGCACGTGCGGCACCAGAGTGCCTTCGAGCCAGCGGCTGATGCCGAGCTTGGACTCAGGATCGCAGAGCCGGTTGAAGACCATCACCCGCAGCAGCCGCTCCGCATCGAACTGGCGACGATTGCGCAGCACGCGGCGAAACGAGTCCTCGAAACCGAGCTCCCTCCAGAGCGCTGTCAGCATCCAGGTGTCACCGACCGCAAGCGATGGCGCGAACTCCACCCGGCCGCTGCCTTCGTCGAGCGAGGCGCGGCCCGTGGCGCGAAGCAAGCCGTTGATCAGTGCGTCGGAGTCACCGGTCCGCACCGCCTCCAGCCGCCCGAGTGTGGCGATCACACGCTGACGCGAGACGCCAGCCTCGTCGCGAAAGGCCTCGACCAGCTTGACGTACTGCCGCCCGTCAGAAGAAGTGATCTTGACAAACATGTCGCCACGATACCTCCAAGGAGCACCGTATTCAATGACTCAGCAAGAACTGCGTGTCACTACACGGACTTCCGCGCCGCAAGAGTCAACTCATTGATCTGCAAGGATACATGGCTCCGGAATCGAGCGAATTCGGCTGAAATCTGTCGAACTCGGGTGGCCTGGCGCACGGCAACGGGCGGCTACGCGGTGGTCTACCTCACGCCCGACGCCGACGACCCTCGGCAACAGCGCTGGCTGTGGCTGCGCGAGCCGCGTGACGCGGACCTCGGCGTCGATGTCGATGTCGAAGTGCGTGCGGTGTTCGCAGCGGGTCCGGCGCTCAGTCGCGACATCGTCATGCTCGAAACCTTCAGCCGGCCGGCGCCGGCTGGTGGCGCTCGTGAGGACGCTGGCAGCGTCTTTCGCAGCGTCGCCGATGGCGTTCAAAGCGTACCGGCGCTGGCAAGCCTGCTTCGAGATGCACGCGACGTCGACGCGGCCCGCGCGCGCCTTGCCACTGCCTATCGGCAACTCCTGCCGGCCGCGCCCGGACGCCTGGCGACCCTGTTCACCACACTGCCCTGGCCGCAGGTGGAACTGACCGGCGTGGAACGGTTGGAGCGATTGCTGCCAGGGCACCCGTCGTTCAAGGCCTATGACAGCGCCAACGGATTCCTCGAGATCCGCGGTGACGCCGGCCTGCCGGGCTACCAGGCCGCACTGTTCCGCCATGCCGAAGGCGGCTGGCTGATGGTGGTGCAGAAGCGCTGGTCCGACCGCCAGCGCACCTGGTTCATGCGGCTGCCGGGCTCGGGCGCGCAGGTGTGGGCCGACGTGTCGGCCTCCGTGTTGCCGGGCTTCGAACCGACGCTGGACTACCGGCTGCCTCGGCGCGGCCTGCAGCTCGAACGGCCCGTGCCCGCGGGCAGCCCGCCGCAGCGCTGGGCGTGGGACGGCAGGCGCTTCGTGCTCCTGGCAACCCCACCCTGAAGTGCGTAGGGCGGCCATGCCAACCTCGTCACCGGACGTCCACTCGATGAACCGAACCCGGGCCGCACGCTCTCCGCAGCTCGAGCAACCGACGAGCCCGATCGGGTGCAGGACACCAAGGCCATTAGACGCGGCTCACCGAACTCGATGAGGTCGCTCAAGCGACGCCGGGCGATGTACGGGTGATTGGTGACCTCGAAACCGTCGACAGGCTCGGGCTGCCCGGCGCCGCCACCTGAAGGGTGCGCTCGTCGATACGCTCCAGGCGGTGCTGAGCGCGGCGGGTTTCGACATTCAATTGATGAATCAGGGACAAAATCAGGTATCCAACTCTGATCTGTTGGGGATGACTATCGGCGCCCCGCCGGTTCGCTCAGCCCATGATCCGCGCTGCTCCATAAACGCGAATTGAGGCTCCAGCCTCATCCGTTATCTGCGCATGGATCAACGAACGCATGCCCATATCTTCTCCTTGAATCAGGGTGATTTCGCCGCCATGAAGCCAATACAAGTCACGTAGATACCCTGCGAAAGCAGCTGTTGCCGCGCCCGTCGCTGGGTCTTCCAGCACACCGCCCGAGGCGAAGGCATTCCGACTATGAAAAAGCTGACGGCTTTCCGCGAAAACCAGCATGATCGTGACCAGAGCAAATGCCTTCATCAATCTACGCCCTGTATCGAGGTCGTAGTGCATGGCTCTCAGAGTTTCTCTCGATCTCAATGCCAGTATCAGATGATCAGCGCCGCCATGAATCAAGGCTGGCGGTATGTCTGGGTTGAGGTCTTCATTGCGCAGACCAAACAAGTCACACGCCGCCTTTAAAAGTTCAGGGGCTGCGGGAGCGCTGCGCGTAGCCGGCGATTGCAATGCAGCGAAGATTTTTCCCGAGTTTATTCTTCCTTCGACGCTGATCTTGCCCTGATTCAGTTGAAGGTCGAATATGCCATCACCCAAGTTCTGGGCGAGCACAGCACCGAGTGCGATGGTTGCATGCCCGCAGAACGGCACTTCAGACTCTGGTGAAAAGTAACGCACTCTCCACCCGTCGCCAGTGCGACAAGCGAACACCGTTTCGGAATATCCAACCTCTTGTGCGAGTCTTTGCATGTCGTCTGCAGAAGGCAATTGCGCTCCAAGCCAAACGCCCGCAGGATTGCCACCCTGATTATCATCTGAAAATGCCGCGACGCGATGGATAGAGAAATTGCTCATGTGAACCGCCCCGGGTATCGCGGAGGCCCGCTGGGTTAAGTCAGACCTCCACTGCGGTGGACTGACCGGAGAGTTGCCGGTAGTAGTTTGCCTAGGCCTCGGCCGGCGGGATATAGCCGACGGGTTCAAGCAGGCGATGGTGATTGAACCATGACGCCCACCCGAGGAGTGCCAGTTCCACCGCTTCCTTGGTTTTCCAGGGTGCGCGCCGTTGGATCAGTTCGGCCTTGTAGAGTCCGTTGATGCTCTCGGCCAGCGCGTTGTCGCAGCTGTCGCCCTTGCTGCCCACCGAGGGGTCGATGCCGGCCCCGGCCAAGCGCTCGTTGTACAGGATGCTGACATATTGCGACCCCCTGTCCGAGTGATGAACCAGGCTGCTATCGCGTTCGGGTTGCCGCGCGTACAGCGCCTGCTCCAGGGCATCGAGGACTAAGTCGGTGGTCATCGAACTGCTGACCCGCCAGCCGACGATGCGCCGGGCAAACACGTCGACGACTAAGGCAACGTACAGCCAGCCCCGCCAGGTCGAGACATGGTTGGAATCGTACACCCACAGCTGGTCAGTCGGCGGTCGAGCTCCACCTGCGCGAAAAACACGCTGGCTACCTTCAAGATCTCGTTGGCCCGGCGCAGTTCCTTGACCTCGCGCTCCAGCTCCCGGATCCGCTGAGCCTCGGACGTGCTCACGCCCGGCCGCGCCCCAGAATCGACCTCTGCCTGCTTGACCCAGTCCAGCAAGGTCTGCGGTACGCAGCCGATCTTCGGCGCGATCGACTCGACAGCCGCCCACAGCGACGGATACTCCCCGCGGTGATCGTGCACCAGCCGCACGTCCCGCTCACTGACCTCAGGCGAGAACGTGTTCGACTTCTTCATGGCTCAATCTTCTCAAGAGCTGGAGCCTCCTCGAAACCCGGGGTGGTTCGGGCCAGACCTCTGAGGCTGCGCTCGATAGCTTCAACCTCAGCGCCTAGTGGTGATGGCCGTCCAAGAAATGTGTAACAGCGCCAAACCGACTGCGATCCATTCTTGACGCCCGCGTTGGCTGTCCCGGACACTGGCAAAATGTGTTGTCCCCGACAGGGTTGTCATGAGCCTGTTTGACACTTTGCATCGCGGCGTGGATGCGTTCGCCCGCTGGCCTGGCGTCCGATCGCTGGCGGAGCGGCAGGCGAGGCAGCGATTTCTCGACAATCGCGACGAGAATCTGTTCTGGGGCGTCTACGAAAGCTGGGACGAAGCGAGTGCGGCGGCGAATGACTGCGGCCGGACGGGCTACGACAATCCCGAGTCAGCCGACCTCTATCTGCATCGTACGCGCCTAGACACCTATGACTATCCGGCGTTGTACTGGATTTCCCGCTCGCTGCAGGAGGGATTATCTAGCGTGTTCGACGTGGGCGGCAGCATCGGCATCAAGTACCTCGCATTCCGCGAACCTCTTGCACCTTACCCGAGGTTGACATGGAAAGTTCAGGACGTGCCCGCGGTGATTCGACGCGGCGCAGAACTGGCGCAACAACGCGGCGATGCAACAACGCTGACCTTCACGGACAAATTCGACGACGGCAACGGGATTGATCTGCTGTTCGCGTCGGGCGTCGTGCAATATCTGCCGCAGACGCTTGGTGCCTTGCTCGGGAACTACAAGCGGCTGCCGAAGCGGATCGTTATCAACACTGCGGCCATTCATCCTGACAGGGAATTCTTTACCGTCAACAGCATCGGGACGGCGTTTTGTCCCTACAGGGTGCAGACGCAGGCGAGTTTCATTCGCGAGCTTCAAGCGCTGGGCTACAGGCTGCGGGAGGTATGGCGAAATCCAGGAAAATCGTTGGTTGTGCCGATGCACCCCGATTATTCAGTTGAAAATTATCTCGGTTTCTGCCTCGATCTCCCGCCCAAACAGATTCGCATGTGACGCTTTTGTTGGCGCACCCGAAGTCCTGCGGCGTTGAGTCCACGGGCGCCGCAGCACCACCCGCCGGCTAGGTCTCGGGGCAGCGCAGCTCCGGCTGATGGCGCCCGCCGCGCTCGTTGTGCCTGTCGATCGGCCCGCCGTCGTGCAGGTAGGTGGCGCCGACGGACACGGTCCGTGTGTCGTTCACCGGGATTTCGAAGGACACCTGGCAACTGCTGGGCCTTGAGGCGATCCGCCTTCGGATAGCTGGCGGCGAGCTTGGTTGGAAAACTGGGGGCGCCAGACATCAAAACGATGGTGCTGGCGCTACCCGCGGCTGTCGCGCGCGTGCTCTCCGCCCGGGGTGTGTTGCCGGTGGGGCGCTGGACGTCATCGCTCTGCGATCCCTGATGAAGGGTCAGTTGGTTCAGCATGCCGGCCGTGATCAGGCCAGGTACATCCGTGTAGTCGGGGATGTGGTACTGAGCCGAAGCCAGAAACGGCACGCCACAGAGCGTCAGAAACAATGCCGTTGGCACGCATCTGCCCAAGACCTTTGACAGAAGGGTGTTACGCACTTGGACCTCTGCAGTGTCGATGCGGGGCCTCGAGGCTGGGCTTCGGCCCCGCTCGCTACATCCTTGGTTGGCAGCCTCGCTCTGCTCCCAGGCCCGTTCGAGCACTGCCTCGGAGATCTCGATGGCTGTCGTCATAGGGGCGTCCGCGCTTAAAAGCGACTGCAACCGCATCACACATCAGTGGGCCCCGTTGGGGACAGAAGCTCAGTTGCCGATGCTGCGCGGCGCGCTCAGTACCGGATGCCCGAGGGCCTGGGCGGCCGCAAGTAATCGAGCGTCGAGGCTGACCAGAACAAGGGACCGGCGCAACGCAAGCTCGAGATAGGCGGCGCCGCAGGCGCTCAAGCCGTGTGTGCTGGCGAGCCGGTCGAGGCTCGCAAAGCCGGGGGTCTCCGGATCAACGCGCACCGGCAGTTCGCTCAGTTCAGCGGCGATCTGCGCTCGCCTGCTGGCTCCGATGCGACGCCGTCGCCGTGCGCTTTGCAGGACGTTCGTACACTCCAGCACCCAGCGCGGGGGAACCCAAGGTTTATGGGCGCCCATGGCGTCGAGCAGCGCTTCGGTGAAGGGCGTGGCCTCGTCAGAAAAGAACCAAGGCACGTGACCGAGGCATCGATGACCCAGCCAGCGCTCGCGGCGGTGGGTGACAGCGCCTCGGTCATCAGCGTCGGCCCGCTTCGATCAGGTCCCTGATGGAGGCTCCGTCGCCCAACGCCTGCCCTGAACGGCTGCTGCGGATTCGCGCCGCGAGGGTGCGCGCCTGCCCCAAAGCATCCAGGGTTCGAGGGGGTACCCACCTCGCGACTGGCGCGCCCCGTCGGGTGATGACGATCTCTTGGCCTCGCGTGGCCCGCTCGACCAGTGAGGTCCAGGCTCGCCTGCAGGTCGTCAGAAAGCGCGTCATCCATCGGCATCGGTGATGTCCTTCATCAGTGGTGCAAAGTCGGCGTTCGAGTCGTGTTTCAAGTTCGGATCGAGCCCGTGCGCCATCGCGCTCTGCCCGACATCGGTCTACACGAGCGTGTAGCCGTCAGCCGGAGCGCGCACGCGGCGCTCGGTGCCGATCACGCCGCCCGCGCCACCGAGGTTCGCGACGACGACGGCTGCTTCCGGACCTTCGACGGCTCATCGGCGATCATCCGGCCCATCACGTCCAGAGACGCGGCCGAGCGGCCATCGCGGCGAGGGCCTCGCGCTCGAAGCCGGCCGTGCGACGGTAGCCGAGCGTGACCGCGTCGATCGCCTCGGCGGGCAGGATCGGCCCGCCCTCGGGTACCGCGCCGGCGGCGATGCGCTCGTCGGCGAGCTGCAGCAGCTTCTCGGGGCCGCGCGCCCGGTTTGCGAGGACAACCGCGTTGGCGGCGTCGAGGCGGCGCGCCTGGAACGCGGCGAACGCGGCCGGCAGGTCACGCGGGCAGGCGGCCACACATTCGGCAATCGCCTCGGCGTCGAGCAGCGCCTGCGAGGACCCGTTCGCGCCAATCGGGTACATCGGATGCGCGGCGTCGCCGATCAGCGCGAGGCGCCCGTCGACCCAAGCGTCGATCGGGTCGCGGTCCACCATCGGATACACTAGGCAAACCTCGGCCGAACGGATCAGCGCCGGCACGTCGGCGAAGTCGAAACGGTCCCGCGCGAAGCGCGCGGCCACGGCCTCGCGATCGACCGGGCGATTCCAGTCGCCGGCCGCGGTGTCGCCGCCTAAGCGCTCGCCGTGCTCGGCCACCCAGTTGATGAGCTGCAGGCCGTCGCGGCGTGGCGGGCGCACCGGGTACAGCACCACCTTGTGCTCGTGCACGCCGGCGATGACCATCGTGCGGCCGTCGAGCATCGGCCGCGCCCAGGTCAGGCCGCGCACCATCACGATGCCCGAGCCGCGGGGCGGTGGCTCGCCGGGGCGCATCGCCGCGCGCACCGCGGACATCACGCCGTCGGCACCGATCAGCCCCTCCACGTCGAGCCGGACCTCGCCGCCGTGACGCCGGTCCTCGAAGCAGGCATGCACGAAGCCGCCGCGCCGCTCGAGGCTGATCAGTCTGAGCCCCGGGCGAATTGCGTCATCGCCGTGGCGCTCGAGCAGCGCCCGGTACATCACCATGTGCAGGTTGCCGCGGTGGATCGACAGCTGCGGGAAAGCCATGCCCGCGTGGCGCCCGCGCGGATCGCTGTGGATGAGCCGGCCGTCGCGGCTACGGTACTCGATCGCACGGGTCTCGATCGAGACCTCGGCGAGCGCCTCGGCGAGCCCGAGCTCGGTCAGCACCCGCACGCCGTGCGGCAGCAGGTTGATACCGACACCGAGCGGCACGATCTCGCGCGCCGACTCGGCAACCACGCAAGGCACGCCGCGCGCCCGCAGGCCGAGCGCGGTGGCGAGCCCGGCGATGCCGCCGCCGACGACGAGGATCGGCTCAAGAACGCTCACGCGGCCCGCCCGGTCACGCGGCTCGGCGCCCCGGGCGCTCGGCGCGTCACGCCCCCGGTGCGCGGAACCGCGCGGCCAGCGCGTCGGCCGCGGTGGCGAGCAGACTCGCGTCGTTGCCGACCGCGACGAACAGCCCACCGAGCTCGAGGATGCGGCGCGAGTCGGCCTCCACTGGCGTGAGGAAGCCCGGGGCCTTGCCGGCCGCGCGGATACGACACACCGCGTCCTCGATCTTCGGCCAGACCTCGGGATGGTGCTTCTCGCCGATGTGGCCGTAGGCGGCGTGAAGGTCGGCCGGCCCGATGAAGATGCCGTCGACGCCGTCGATCGCGGCGATCGCCTCGATGTTCTCGAGCGCCTGCGGCGTCTCGACCTGTAGCAGGATGCACAGCTCCTGCTCGGCCTTCTGCGGATAGCCCTTGACGCGGCCCCAGCGGGTGGCGCGCGTCGTGCCGCCGACCCCACGGATGCCCTTGGGCGGATAGCGCATCGCGGCGACGGCGGCGCGCGCCTCGTCGGCGGTGTTGACCATCGGCACCAGCACCGACTGCGCGCCGATGTCGAGCACGCGCTTGAGCATCACGGCGTCATTCCACGGCACGCGGACCACCGCATGGGTCGGATACGGCTCGACCGCCTGCAGCTGCGTCACCAGCGACTCCAGGTCGTTCGGCGAATGCTCCATGTCGAGCAGCATCCAGTCGAAGCCGGCCCCGGCGGCCAGTTCGGCGGTGACATGCGAGGCCAACGTCGACCACAGGCCGATCTGCGGGCGACCGGCGGCGAGCGCGCGCTTGAACGTGTTGACGGGGAGGTCCATGAGCGGATTCCTGGAGCGCGACGGAAGCGGCCGATGTTACCTCCGGCGCTCCAGCGGCCTAGAATCGGCGTTTCGGGCCGGCCGGCATCCTACCGCCCCCTCGGCTTGCCTTGAAGGAGACACTCCATGAAGACCCTGACCGAGCAGCTCGCCGGCTACGCCGCGTACCACCGCGACCGGCGCAACATCGCCACCCACATCGTCGGTGTCCCAGTGATCGTATTCGCCGTCGTCGTGCTGCTGTCGCGCCCGACGCTCGGCGCGCTCGGCGGCGCGCCGGTCACGCCGGCGCTGATCGCGGCCGTCGCCGCCGGCCTCTACTACGTCGTGCTCGATCTCGGCTTGGGCACGCTGATGTCGGTGGTGCTGGCCGCGATGCTCGCCGCCGCGGCGCCGCTCGCGGCGGGCTCGGCCGGCGTCTGGCTGGGCTGGGGCGTGGGCCTCTTCGTCGCAGGCTGGATCGTCCAGTTCGTCGGGCATGCGTGGGAAGGCCGCAAGCCGGCCTTCCTCGACGACGTGATCGGGCTGCTGATCGGGCCGCTGTTCGTCGCCGCTGAAGTGCTGTTCCTGCTGGGGCTGCGCCGCACGCTGCGCGAGGCGATCGAGGCGCGCGTGGGACCGACCCGCGGCGGCGGGCCCGGAAGCGCCGCGGCTTGACGGGCGCGACGATATGCACTTTCCTGGCCAAGGGACGCGCCGTGCCCGCCGAGCTGCTCGGCGAGGTGCAAAAGCCGGCACGAAGCCGGCCTAGAAACCTGCGTGGCGTGCGCCGCGCTCGAGTAAGCCGTGGCGGTCGAACGTCGGCAGCAGCCGCGACCCCATGGTGCGGCCCGCCTTGCGATGCGGGTCGCCACGAAGGATAACGAGCACCCTGCAAGAGACAGCATGTCGGGCATCTCGCAAAGCTGGCGCTGGTCGGGCCGGGCATGCCGAACCTGATCCCGCCGGTCTACGCCTGCGGCTACAGCGACCAGGAATCCGCGCTCGACGACGATCGCCGCGTGCCGGTGCCCACCGGCCCGGGCCTGGGCGTGACCTACGACTGGGACTTCATCGAGCGCCACGCGTTCGACGCAAAGACTTGTTCGCTCTGACGCAGGCAAGACCATGAGGCGGATCACCGCGTCGCCACGTTTGCGGTCGTCATCTGCATCGCTGCGCGCGTCGATCCGGAGTCCGACAGGGGCATCACCGGCTCGCGGAACCGTGCCGTCGCCGGCGCTGTCCGTCTGGCTGCCGAGGCGGCTCGATCACTGAGCCCGACGCACAGCGTCGCGACCGGGTCAGAGGCCGAGCTGCAGCAGGGATCGCGCGATAATCGTGGCGTTCGCACCGACGACGACATCGCAGGGAGACCGCCATGAGCGCCACCATCCAAGTCATCAAGAAGCCCGTCCTGCGACTGAATCCGGTCGACGACGTGGTGATCGCCACGCGGCCGCTGCAGCCCGGCGCCCGAATCGCAGACGAGGACCTCGTCTGCGTCGACGCCGTCCCGCCCGGCCACAAGCTGGCCACGAAGGCCGTCGCGAAGGGACAGCCAGTACGCCGCTACGGCCAGATCATCGGCTTCGCGACCCGGGACATCCTGCCCGGGCAGCATGTGCACACCCACAACCTCGCGTTCGAGGCCTTCGCGCGCGACTACGCCGTCGGCGTCGACGTCAAGCCGGTGCCGGTGCCCGCCGAGCCCGCCACCTTCATGGGCTACCTGCGCCCCGACGGCCGTGTCGCCACGCGCAACTACATCGGCGTGGTCTCGACGGTGAACTGCTCGGCGAGCGTGTCGAAGTTCGTCGCCGCGCACTTCACGCCCGAGCGCCTCGCCGCCTTCCCGAATGTCGACGGCATCGTGCCGATCACGCACAGCGTGGGCTGCGGGATGGACTCCAACGGCAAAGGCATGGACGTGCTGCGCCGGACCCTCGCCGGCTACACCCGCCATGTGAACTTCTCGGGCATCGTGATCATCGGGCTGGGCTGCGAGGGCAACCAGATGGACGCGCTGTTCGCCGCCGAAGGGCTGGAGCAGGGTCCGCTGCTCGAGCCGCTGATCATCCAGGACTCGGGCGGCACGAGAAAGACCGTGGCCGCCGCGGTCGCCGCCGTCGAATCCATGCTGCCGCATGCAAACGCGCTCACCCGCAGCCGCGTGCCGGCCAGCCACATCACCATCGGCCTGCAGTGCGGCGGCTCCGACGGCTACTCGGGCATCACCGCCAACCCGGCGCTGGGTGCGGCCTGCGACCTGCTGGTGGCGCACGGCGGCACCGTGATCCTGTCCGAGACGCCCGAGATCTACGGCGCCGAGCACCTGCTGACGCGCCGCGCGGTCTCGCAGGCGGTGGCCGACAGGCTGATCAGCCGCATCAAGTGGTGGGAGGGCTACTGCGAGCGCAACGAAGGCTCGATGGACAACAACCCGTCGCCTGGCAACAAGGCGGGCGGGTTGACCACCATCCTCGAGAAGTCGCTCGGCGCGGTCGCCAAGGGCGGCACGACCAACCTGGTCGACGTCTTCGAATACGCCGCGCCGGTCACCACGAAGGGCTTCGTGTTCATGGACACGCCCGGCTACGATCCGGTGTCGGCCACCGGGCAGGTCGCCGGCGGCGCCAACCTGGTCTGCTTCACCACCGGCCGCGGCTCGGTCTACGGGTGCAAGCCCAGCCCCTCGATCAAGCTCGCGACCAACACCCCGCTCTACGAGCGGATGACCGACGACATGGACGTCAACTGCGGCGACATTGTCGACGGGACGGTCACGGTTCAGCAGAAGGGCCGCGAGATCTTCGAACGGGTGCTGCGCGTGGCCTCGGGCGAGCCGAGCAAGAGCGAGGCGCTCGGCATCGGCCAGGAGGAGTTCGTACCCTGGTACCTGGGCGCGGTGATGTGAGGTCCGTCGCGCCTGGCCGAGCCCGGCGCGCACCTAGGCGGGCGTGGTGCGGCGGGTCGGCTCCCGGGGCGGGCCGCATGCGGGGCCGGCCCTGGACGGGGCACGCGGCAGCCCGATCGTCACGCTGCAGCGCCACGAGGGACGGACCGTCCCGCTGATGGCCTTGGGCGACCCGCTGCCGGTGCACTGACGAGCGGCCCGCGGTCGCGGCGCTCAATTGGCCGGCTCGCTCCACTTCGCCCCGCCCGCGTTGGCCAGGTAGGCCACCGCGCGCCGGACCTCGAGATCCGACAGGTCGGGACGGCCGCCCTTGGCGGGCATGCCCCGAATCCCCTTGATCGCGGTGAGCGACAACGAGCGCTGGCCCTCGGCGATCAGCGGCTTCCAGGCCTTCGTGTCGCCGCGCTTTGGGGCGCCGGCCACGCCGGCCTCGTGACAGGCGGTGCACACCTGTGTGTAGACCTCTGCACCGCTGAGCGTCTGGGCGGCCGCGGCCGGTCCGGCCGTGGCGTGCGCCAAGGCCAGTGCCAGCGCCAGGACCATGGCGGGCGGGGTGCCGTGGACGGTGGGAACGGAACGGATGCGGGTCATGGGGCGGGACAGTGTGCTGGACGACTGGAACGATCGGACGAGTCTAGCCGAGCCGCAGAGCGCCGGGCGGGCGGATACTCCACGCCGATGACCGCGACTGCCGCTCCGCTGCTCCGCGACCCCGACTTCCGGCGCCTGTGGACCGCCGGGCTCATCACCTACCTCGTGCGCTGGCTCGAGGTGCTGGTGATCGGGGTGTTCACCTACGAGCGCACCGGCTCGGCCTTCGCGGTCGCCGGCATGCTGATGTTGCGGATGCTGCCGCTCGGGTTGCTCGGCGTGGCCTTCGGCGCGCTGGCCGCCCGCATCCCAGGGCGCACCGGTGTGCTCGGAATGCTCGGCGTGCAGTCGGTGGCCTCGCTCGCGCTGCTGGCGGCGGATTGGGGCCACCGGCTCGAGGTCTGGCACGTCGCGGTGGCGAGCGTGATCGGCGGCGCCGTCTGGGCGGCCGACAACCCGATCCGTCGAGCGATGGTGGGCGAGCTCGCCGGCGCCGCGCGGATGGGCCGCGCGATGGCGCTGGACGTGGGCGCGAGCAACGCCTGCAAGCTCGCCGGTCCGGCGGCCGGCGGCCTGCTGTTTGCACACGGCGGCATGACGGGGGTGCTCGTGCCGGTGCTGATGCTGTATGCGGTCGCGATCGCGGCGGTGTACCGGATCGGGCCGCTGCCGCGCGCCCACGCGGTCGCGCCGCTCGGCGTGCTCGCGACGCTGGTCGACGGCTTCGCGCTGCTGCGCGGCCGACCGGAGCTGTCCGGCGCGCTGTGGGTGACCATGCTCTTTAACCTGTTCGGCTGGCCGGTGCTCAGCATGGTGCCGGTGATCGGACGCGACCGCCTGGGGCTCGGGCCCGATGGGGTGGGGCTGCTGGCGGGTTCCGACGGGCTGGGCACCCTGCTCGGGGCGGTGGGGCTCGCGCTGCTGTCGCGCTCGGTTCCTCAGGGCCGCACCTACGTCGTCGGCATCGTCGTCTTCTTCCTGTCGGTCGCGGCCTTCACCGCCTGCACCGACGTGCGTACAGCGGCCACGGCGCTCTTCGTATCGGGACTCGGGCAGGCGGCGTTCTCGGTGATGCAGGCGACGCTGGTGTTCGGCGCGGCGCCGCCCGAGCGGCGCACGCAGGCAATGGGGCTGCTGACCATGGCGATCGGCACCGCGCCGATCGGATATCTCGCGCTCGGTGCGGTGGCCGAGCGGGCGGGCGCTCCGGTGGCCGCCGCGCTTTCGTGTGCAACAGGCCTGCTGCTGCTCGCCGCGACCCGGCGCATTTGGCGGGACTGCTGGCTTCATCGCTGAAGCCGCGCCGCACGAGCGCCGCGCCTGCGGGCGACTCCGCGCCCGCCGCCTGCCTGCTCAGCGCATCGTCACGAACTCTTCTGCCGCGGTCGGGTGGATCGCCACCGTCTCGTCGAACTGCGCCTTGGTGAGGCCCGCCTTCACCCCGATCGCGATGCCCTGGATGATCTCCGGCGCATCCGGCCCGACCATGTGCGCGCCCAGCACGCGCTGCGTGTCGGCGTCGACCACCAGCTTCATCAGCGTCTTCTGCTCGCGGCCCGACAACGTGGCCTTGAGCGGCCGGAAGCTCGCCTTGTAGACGGTCACCGCATCCGACGCGGCGCGCGCCTGGCCTTCGGTGAGGCCGACCGCCCCCACCGGCGGATCCGAGAACACCGCGTGCGCCACGCAGGCATGGTCGACGCGCGTGGGCCGCCCGCCGAACAGCGTGGCGGCGAGCGCCGCGCCCTCTCGGATGGCGACCGGCGTCAGCGCGATCCGGTTGGTGACATCGCCGACCGCATGGATGCTCGGCACCGCGGTCGCGCCGAACGGGTCGACAACGACGCCGCCGTCGGCGTCGAGCGCCACGCCCGCCGCCTCGAGGCCCAGGCCGCGGCTGGCCGGCGCGCGGCCGGTCGCGAGCATCACCGCGTCGACCTCATGCGGCTCGATGCCGGAGGCGGTGCGCAGCATCACGCGCAGCGTGCCGTCGGCCAGGCGCTCGACGGACTCGGGCGTGGCGTGCAGCCGCAGGTCGATGCCGTGGCGGACCAGCTCGATCGACAGGTGCGCGCGCACGTCGTCGTCGAAGCCGCGCAGCACCTGCTCGCCTCGGTAGGCGAGCGTGACCGTCGCGCCCAGCCCTCGGAAGATGCCAGCGAACTCGACGGCAATGTAGCCGCCGCCGATCACCAGCATGCGCTTCGGCAGTTCGGGCAGCTCGAAGGCCTCGTTCGAGGTGATGCACAGCTCGGCGCCGTGGAAGTCCGGGCGCACTGGCCAGCCGCCGGTGGCCACCAGCAGGTGGCGCGCGGTGATCCGCCGCCCAGCGACCTCGACGGTGTGCGGATCGACGACAACGGCGCGACCGTCAATCTCGGCGACGCCCGACTGCTTGAGCAGGTTGCGGTAGATACCCTCGAGCCGCGCGATCTCGCGGTCGCGGGCGACCTTCATCGCCGGCCACGAGAACTCGGGGCGGCCGACGGTCCAGCCATAGCCCGCCGCATCCTCGAAGTCCTGCGCAAAATGCGCGGCATAGGTGAGCAGTTTCTTCGGCACACAGCCGCGGATCACGCAGGTGCCGCCGACGCGGTGGTCCTCGGCGATCGCGACGCGCGCGCCGTGGCCGGCGGCGACGCGGCTGGCGCGCACGCCGCCTGAGCCGGCGCCGATCGTGAACAGGTCGTAGTCGTACTCGGTCATGACGAAGGGATGTCCGGTCGGGGAAAGACCCCGATGCTCGCCCGGACACGGAGATGCCGCAAGCGCGCCCCGGGCACGGACCCTTAGACTGTCGGCCGACGCATACCGAACCGGTCTCCCGCTTGAGCGACTCCGTACCGCCCCCCGCCGCCCCGACGCAGCGCACACACCGACGCAAGCAGCTCGGCTACCGCGCGGGCGCACTGCTGCTCGGCCAGCTGCCGCTGCGACCGGTCGAGCACCTCTACACGCCGGCACCGCCGCGCGGCGGACCCATCCCGAACGTCGTGCGCCAGACCTGGGACACGGCAGCCTTTGGCCGCACGCACGTGGCCTACCTGACGCGCTTTCGCGAGATGAACGCGGGCTGGAGCTTCGAGCTGACCGACAACGCCGGCTGCGACGCGTACATGGAGGCGAACCACGCGGGCGAGCCGATCCTGGATGTCTACCGCAGCGCGCAGATCGGGCCGCTGCGCACCGACATCTGGCGCTACGCGGTGCTCTGGCGCCACGGCGGCGTCTATTGCGACGTGAACAAGATGCTGACGGTGCCGCTCGACGAGCTGATCGCGCCGAACGACCGCGCGGTGATCGCCGCCGAGGACACGCCGCTGCTGCAGCCGGTCTCTTGGCAGACCGACCCGCTGCCACCGCGCGCGCGTGCGCTGCTCCAGCATCCCGAGTTCAACCGGCTGAACTGGTGTCTCGCCTTCGAGCCGGGCCATCCGTTCCTCGTGCGCGCGCTCGAGCGCATCGTCGAGACCTGGCCGCATGTACGCGGCCGGCCCTTCGACGACGTGAAAGCCGCGGTGGTCGATTGGTCCGGTCCGCGGATGTGGACCCGCGCGATCGCAGACGTGATCGAGCGCGACCCGTCGGTGGCCTTCACGCAGGCGGGCCTGAACTTCCACGGCTTCGGCGACCAGAACATCCGCTACTCGTGGGTCCGCTACCTGCAGCGGCCCTCGTACCGGCACCTGCCCGGTCAGGTCATCGCGACCTAGCGCGCGGCGCCCCGCCCCGTAGCCGCCGCTCGAGCCCCGCGAGCGCGGCGTCCAGCACGATCGCGAGCGCTGCCGAGGGCAGGGCGCCGGCCAACAGCAGCGCGCCGTCGTTGAGCGCCAGACCGGTGACGATGCGCTCGCCGAAGCCGCCGGCGCCGATGAACGCGGCGATGGTCGCAGTGCCCACGCAGATCGTGGTGGCGGTGCGCAGGCCAGCGACGATCGTGGGCATCGCCACCGGCAGCTCGACGAGCCGCAGGCGCTGCGCACGGCCGAGCGCCAGTGCATCGGCCGCGTCGCGCAGCCCCTGCGGCACGCCGGCCAGCCCGGTGACCGCCGTGTGCACGATCGGCAGCAGCGCGTACAGCGTGAGCGCGAGCACCGCGGGCAGCACGCCGATCGTGCCCGTCACCGCGATCAGCAGCGCGAGCATCGCGAGCGAGGGTACGGTCTGCAGCACGCCCGCAACCGCGAGGACCGCGGCGCTCGCGCGCGGCCGCGCGGCCACCGCGATCGCCAGCGGCAGGCCGATCGCCACCGCTGCGGCGACCGAGGTCGAGACCAGCCCGAGGTGCTGCACGAAGAGCCGTCCGAGGTCGGGGGCAAACAGCTTGTCGAGCAGGCCGCGGCGCACAGCGGGTGCGGCCTCGCGACCCGCCAGACCCGAGACGAAGTCGAGCGCGATCGTCTCGAAGGACACGCTGTCGAGCTCGGCGCGCGCATTCATCGCGATCATCGCGGGCTCGTCGATCGCACCCTCGAGCGCCTGCAGCCGGGCCCAGGCGGCGGGCGCACGCGCTGGCGCGTCGAGCCGGTGCAGCAGCACCGCGTCGTAGCGCGGGAAGAAGCCGCGGTCGTCCTGCAGCACGCGCAGCCCGAGCTGGCCGATCTTCGCGTCGGTGGTGTAGATGTCCATCAGGTCGATGCGGCCCTCGGCGAGCGCCGCATAGCCCAGCGCATGGTCGAGCCCGGTCGGTGCCTGCGACAGGCCGTAGCGCGCAGCCAGCCCCGGCCAGCCGTCGGCACGCCCGATGAATTCGTTGGACAGGCCGGCCTCGAGCTTCGGATGCGCGGCGAGATCGCTCAGCCTGCGGATGCCGAGCCGCTCGGCCTCGGACTCGCGCATCGCCAGCGCATAGCCGTTGTTGAAGCCGATCGGCACCGCCACCCCCAGCCCCAGGGGTGCGAGGCGCGCTCGGATCGACGCGAGGTCCGCGCCCCCCTCGCCCTTGAGGATCTCGCGGTCGATCGTCCCCAGGTATTCGGGATAGAGGTCGATGCGGCCCGCACGCAGCGCCTCGTAGACGATCGCGGTGTTGCCCAGGCCGGCGAGCACCTCGGCGGGCCGGGCCGGGTCCGCCACCCGCGCGAGCAGGTGGGCGAGCACATAGGACTCGGTGAAGCGCTTGGAGCCGATGCGCAGGCGCTCCTCGGCGGCGGCCGGTCCGGCCAAGAGGCTGGCGAACAGGCAGACCAGGAGGCCGATGAAGGGGCCGATGAAGGGGCGGCCGCGCACGACCGACACGGTCGGCGCGCCCCGCAGGCGGCGCCGCTGCGGCAGGCGCTCGGCAGCGGATCGCGATGCGCTCTCAGCCGGCTCGCCGCGGGGGGGGTCGGCCGGGCACGGCGTCATCGCGTCTCTCTTGGGTCGGGAGTCCCGATTGGAGGCGATCCGCGCACGATGCGCAAGCCGGCCCCGCCGCGCCATCGCGCTGGCTGGCCTGCTCGCGGCCCCGCCCTCCCCCTCCGTCGCCGCCTGCCCGCCACGCCTGGGGGCTTGAAGCGACCACGGATGGCCCGATCTGAGGGGCATCCCCTGGAGACTGCCGCCGTGATCGACGCGAACCCGACCAACTTCCAGTCCGAGGTCATCGACGCCTCGCACGATCGACCTGTGCTGGTCGATTTCTGCGCCGCTTGGAGCGAACCCTGCGCCGCGCTTGACCCGATCCTCCAGGCGCTCGAAGCCCAGGCCGCTGGCAGCCTCAAGCTGGTCAAGGTCGATGCCGACGACAACCCCGCGCTGATGCAGGCCTGGGGCGTACGCAGCCTGCCAACCGTGCTGGTCTTCGTTGGCGGCCGCCCGGTGGACCGCTTGGTCGGTGCCCGCTCCGCGAGCGGATTGGAGAGTGAGCTGCGAGCCGCCCTGGCCCGGCTCGAACCCGAGCCGAGCGTCGACCTGATCGGCCGGGCGCGCGCCCTCCTCGCGCACCGCGACTGGCCGCAGGCCGCCGAGGCGATGCGCACGGTGCTGGCGCTGAACCCCTCGCTCGACGCCGTCCGCGCCGAGTACGTGGGCACGCTGCTGCGGCTGGGCGATGCGGGGCGCGCGCGGCCGGCCTTCGAGCCGCTGCGCCCGAAGGCGCGCACCGACCGCGCACTCGGCGCGCTTGCCTTCGCCGTCGATGCGGCTGACGCGGTGTCGGACGTGCCCGACGAGGCGAGCCTGCAGCGGGCGGTAGACGCCGATCCGGCCGACCCCGGCGCCCAGCTGCGTCTCGGGCAGTGGCGGCTGGCACGCGGCCAGTGGCAGGGCGCGATGGACGCGCTGCTCGACGTGGTGCGGCTCGACCGCGGCCGCGGCGACGATGCCGGACGGCGCGGGATGCTCGCCGCCTTCGAGCTCTGCGGCGACCCGGCGCTGGTGCGCGACTACCGCCGGCGGCTGTCGGCCGGGCTGAACTGAGCGGAGCGCGACCGCGCGGACATCGACGGCATGGCGCCGGCTGAGGTGGGGCCGGGCGACCCGGTGACGATGCCAGCGATCCGCGGCCAGCGATGAGCGGTCAGCGCCTCGCGAAGCTGGGCGACGCGGACCTGCTGTTCCTCGCGCTCTGCACGCCGCGCTTCGTGCCGGCGTGCTGTGAGTCTCTCGAGTCGCGGCAGCCACGCCCGTCACGCGCCACATGCATGACGCTGCTCACGCTCATCCCTCCGCGCCACCCGCCCGCCCGCGCAGCGCCTTCACGCGGCCGCGCAGCGCCTTCTCGTCGAGGCGCCGGCGCTTGGATGCGTAGGTCGGCCGGGTCGGCCGGCGCTCCACCGGCACGATGGCTGCCTCGTCGACGATCGCGCGCAGCCGCGCGATCGCATCTTCGCGGTTCTTCTCGAGGCTGCGGAAGCGCTGCGCCTTGATGACGACCACGCCCTCGTCGCTGATGCGTGCGTCGCGCCGCTCGAGCAGCCGCGCCTTGATCACATCGGGCAGCGAGGACGCGGGCACGTCGAAGCGAAGGTGGACCGCATTCGAGACCTTGTTGACGTTCTGCCCACCCGCGCCCTGCGCGCGGATCGCGGTCAGCTCGATCTCGTCCTCGCGCAGCAGCGCGCCGCTCACGAGGCCGGCCCCGACGAGGCCGCACGCAGCCTGCGTCCGCGCGGCGTCTCCTCGACCGCAGGTGCGGGCGTCTCCTGCGGCTCGGGATCGAGCACCACCTCGCGCGCGAACAGCTCATCGGCCACGCGCCCGACGCGTTCGGTGTCCCACCATGCATAGGCCGCGACCGCCGCGGCACCGATGCCGGGCACCCAGCGGCTCGCGGACTTGGCGATCAGCTGGCGGCTGAGCGAGACGCCCAGGCGCGAAGCGATCGACTGGAGCGCGCTGACGGTCAGTCGGTGCACGATCGCCCGCTCGCCCGCCCGCACGACGACGTCGCGCAGCAACTGCGAGGCCGCGTGCCGGAACAGGCAGTAGAGCATCTGCTCGCGGGTCAGCGAGCCGCTGTGCCCGCGGGCGCCCGCGATGTCGGCGACCAGCTGCGCCTGGATCTTCCAGATCGCGATCAGGTCGGGCACCAGCGTCAGCACGCCGAGCGGCCCGGGCGGCAGCGCAAGCCCGCCCGAGACCAGCGCGGCACGGCGCGCGGCCTGACGCGAGAGCTCGCGCACGCGGGCACCGGGGTCGGCCAACGGCGTCTCACGGGTGTCGGGCACGCGAGAGATCACCGCGACGATCGCATCGCCCACGGCCGCGCCGGCGCGCGGCGCCGCGTCGTCCCCGGCGCGGTCCTCAGCCGTGGCCATGACGGCGGGCCGCACGCGGCGGCGAAACGGGGCTCGAGGACGGCGATCGGCACATCGGCGGGGGCTGACCTGGGGCGGATTGGTCCCTATCATACGGCGGCCGATCTACGTCAGGCCGCCGTCAGCAGATCGGCCGTTCATCGCGGCCGTCCAGAATCAGGCCGAACCAGGGAGAGCCGAAATGAGAGAAGTTGTCGTCGTCAGCGCGGTGCGCACCGCGATCGGAACCTTCGGGGGCAGCCTCAAGGACCTGCCGCCCACCCAGCTCGCCGCGCTCGTCGTGCGCGAGGCAGTCCGCCGCGCGGGCGTCGCGCCGGCCCAGGTCGGCCACGTCGCCTTCGGCCATGTAATCAACACCGAGCCGCGCGACATGTACCTGTCGCGGGTCGCCGCGATCGACGGCGGCCTGCCGCAGGACGTGCCGGCGATGAACGTCAACCGGCTGTGCGGCAGCGGCCTGCAGGCCATCGTCTCAGCCGCGCAGTCTGTGATGCTCGGCGACGCCGACGTCGCCATCGGCGGCGGCGCCGAATCGATGAGCCGCGGCCCGTACATCGTGCCGAGTGCCCGCTGGGGCGCACGCATGGGCGACTTCAAGACGCTGGACATGATGACCGGCGCGCTGCACGACCCGTTCGACGTGATCCACATGGGCGTGACCGCCGAGAACGTCGCCGCGCAGTACGGCATCACCCGCGGCGACCAGGACGCGCTCGCCCTCGAGAGCCACCGCCGCGCCTCGGCCGCGACGAAGGCCGGGTACTTCAAGGACCAGATCGTCCCGGTCGAGCTGAAGTCGCGCAAGGGCACCGTGCTGTTCGACACCGACGAGCACATCCGTCACGACGCGACGCTCGACGACCTCGCCAAGCTCCGCCCGGTCTTCCAGAAGGAGAACGGCACGGTGACCGCAGGCAACGCCTCGGGCATCAATGACGCGGCCGCCGCGGTCGTGCTGATGGAGCGCGAGGCGGCGCTGCGCGCGGGCTTGGCCCCGCTCGCGCGGCTGGTGTCCTATGGCCACGCCGGCGTCGACCCTAAGGTCATGGGCATTGGCCCGGTGCCGGCCTCGCGCAGCGCCCTCGAACGGGCGGGCCTCACCGCCTCGCAGCTCGACGTCGTCGAGTCGAACGAGGCCTTCGCCGCCCAGGCGTGCGCGGTCACGCGCGAGCTCGGCCTCGATCCGAAGCAGGTCAACCCGAACGGCAGCGGCATCTCGCTCGGCCACCCCATCGGCGCGACCGGTGCGATCATCACCACCAAGGCGCTGTATGAGCTGCAGCGCATCGGCGGGCGCTACGCGCTGGTGACGATGTGCATCGGCGGCGGCCAGGGGATCGCCGCGATCTTCGAGGCGATCTGAAGATCACGCGCGTGCGATGATCGGGCGCGCCGCCCGTCACGGCGCGCCCGATCATGACCGAACCCGACCCGCCGCCGCTCCCGTCCCCGCCGTCCGACGCGCACCGCGCCTGGGTCGGCCATGCGGTCGCCACGATCGCCGCCGAGCTCAATCGCTCGGCGGATACCCATCTGCTGCGGCTGCCGCTGCCGGCCCTGCCCGGCATCGACCTGTACCTGAAGGACGAGTCGACACATCCCACCGGCAGCCTCAAGCACCGGCTGGCGCGCTCGCTCTTCCTGTACGGGCTGGTCAACGGCCACATCCGCGAGGGCACGACCATTGTCGAAGCCTCCTCGGGCAGCACCGCGATCTCAGAGGCGTACTTCGCGCGGCTGCTCGCGCTGCCCTTCGTCGCGGTTGCACCCGATGGCACCGCCGCGCGCAAGCTCGAGCAGATCGCGCTGCTCGGTGGCGAGTGCGTGTGTGTGCCCGGGGCCGACATCTACGCGGCGGCCGCGCGGATCGCGCGCGAGCGCGGCGGCCACTTCATGGACCAGTTCACCAACGCCGAGCGGGTGACCGACTGGCGGGGCAACAACAACATTGCCGAGAGCCTCTTCGCGCAGATGTCGCGCGAGCCGCATCCGGTGCCGGCCTGGGTCGTGGTCGGCGCGGGCACCGGCGGCACCTCGGCGACGCTGGGGCGCTGGGTGCGCTACCGGCCACGTTACGCCGCCACGCGGATCGCGGTGGCCGACCCCGAGTTCTCGGTTTTCCACGCCTACCACCGCGACGGCGACGCCACGATCTCGAGTCCGCGCGGCTCGCGCATCGAGGGCATCGGCCGGCCGCGCGTGGAGCCCTCGTTCGTGCGCGCGCTGGTCGACGAGGTGGTGCAGGTGCCCGACGCCGGGAGCCTGGGCGCCATCCGCTGGCTCGAGCGCGTACTCGGCCGCCGCGTCGGCGGCTCGACCGGCACCAACCTGTGCGCCGCACTCGCGCTCGCGCAACACATGCACGCCCGAGGCGAGGCGGGCAGCGTGGTGACGCTGATCTGCGACGGCGGCGAGCGCTACGCCGACACGATCTGGAACGACGCATGGCTCGCGCGCGAGGGGCTCGACCCCGCGCCGCACGCGGACCGCATCCGCGCGCTCACCGGGATCGGCTGAGGGCGGGCGTCGCCGCCGCCGCGGTGGACCCGCGGGCCCGCGGTGCGCTCACTGCGTGCGTTCACGGATCCAGCGGCACGCGCGCACGATCGCGCGGTCGCGCGGTCGGCGCCGTCGAGCACGCCGCGCTTCGGATCGGCGCCGAGCGACGCCGCGTTGGCGAACGCCCAGCGCGTTGGCGAACGCCCAGCGCGTGGCCGCCGGGAAGCGGTGCTCGGGCGCGAGCCGGTAGTCGACCGACACCACGACCGCGCCGCTGCCCAGGACGAGGCGCCGGCAGACCGCATCGTGGGTGTCGAGGTCGCAGACCACCCAGCCACCGCCGTGGAAGAACACCACCATCGGACGCGCGCCGCCGTCGGGCGCGATCGGCGTGTAGACACGCAGCCGCAGAGGGCCCGCCGGGCCCTCGATCGACCGGTCCTCGACGCCGACCGGCTCGGCGGGCTTCGGGATCAGCTTCGCCGAGGACTCGGCGTAGGCGCGCCGGCCGACATCGACGGGCAGCAGATTCAGCGTAGGGCGGCCGACGACCAGCTGGTCGAGCAGCGCACGCACCTGGGTTCGAGGGCCATGGTGTCGCGCCGCCTTCAGGGCTGCAGCACGACCCGACCGACCACCCGCCCGGCGGCGAGGTCCTCGAGCGAGCGGTTGACCTCGGCCAGCGGACGCAGCGTCAGCGGGATCTCGGGCAGCGTCACCCGCTGCGCCAGCGCGATCAGCTCGCGCAGTTCGTTGAGCCCCGCGACGTACGAGCCCTGCACCGCCATCGACTTCAGCGGGAACATCGGCACCGGGCAGCGGAACTCGCCGCCGAAGAGGCCGACGATCACCACCGTGCCGCCGCGCCGCACGACGGCCACGCCGAGCGCCGAGCTCGACTCGGAACCGACGAAGTCGACCACGCCGAGCACGTTGTTGCCGGAGGTCTTGATGATCGTGCGCGCCGCGTCGGCCGTGCCGGGATCGACGACCAGCGCCGCGCCGTAGCGTTGCGCGGTCTCGCGCTTGGCCGGATCCGGGTCGATCGCGACCACCTTGGCCTTGGAGAGCGCCGACAGCAGCGCGACCGCGGTCATGCCCACGCCGCCGCAGCCGATCACCGCGATCCAGTCGCTCGCCTCGGCCTCGGGCAGTTTTCGGATCGCGCCGTACGCAGTGATGCCCGCGCAGGCGAAGGTCGCCGCACGCGCCGGGTCGAGCGTACCGAGCGCCACCAGGTAGCGCTCGTGCGGCACCCGCACCAGGTCCGAGTAGCCGCCCGGCAGCTGGATGCCGAGGTTGCGCGCGCCCTTGTTGCACAGGTGGTCGTTGCCCGACAGGCAGGTCGGGCACTCGCCGCAGCCGAGCCACGGATAGACGACGACGCGGTCGCCGACCTTCGCGTCGGTCACGTCCGGGCCGACCTCGACCACCTCGCCGCCGATCTCGTGACCCATGGTGACCGGCAGCGTCGTGCCGGCGCGCTCGAGGGAGGACAGCTTGCCGCCGCCCATGTCGAAGCCGCCGGCCTGGATGTGCAGGTCGGAATGGCAGATGCCGCAGTGGGTGACGCGGATCGTGACCTCGCGGCCGGCCGGGGCGGGCAGTGTCTCCTCGATGGGTACTAGGGCGGCGCCCCATTGCGGGAACGCCCAGCGATGTGCGCAGCGCAAGTCCATTCGTCATCCTCCTGTCGTGTGTCGTCGATCGTGCGTGGAGACGGATCATGCCTCGGCACTGCGTGCTTGGCGACCGAGCACGCCGGCCGGCGGAATCAGGCCTCGATGACGTCCGCCTCGCGTGGCAGACGCACGATGAAACACGCGCCGTGGCCGGGACCGTCGCTGTGCGCGGCCACGCGCCCGCCGTGCAGCTCGACCAGGCGCCGGACCAGCGACAGGCCGATGCCCAGCCCACCCTGCGCGCGGTCGCCACCCGTGTCGACCTGGGTGAAGAGATCGAAGACACGGTCGAGATGCTCCGGCGGCAGGCCGATGCCGGTGTCGCACACGCGGATCTCGATCTCGTCTCCGGTGTCGGTGACCGAGACCTCGATGAAGCCGCCCGGATCGGTGTACTTCGACGCGTTCGACAGCAAGTTCTCCAGCACCTGTGCGAGCCGCAGGCCGTCGGCCTGGACGACGGGGGCAGACGGCGGCAGCCGCAGCCCGATGCGCTGGGAGCGCTGTTCGATGGCGGGACGGAGGGTCTCGACCGCCTCGCGGACCGCCTCGCACACCGCGACCGGCGTCCGGTGCAGTGCGATCTTGCCCTGCGTGATCCGCGACACGTCGAGCAGGTCGTCGACCAGGCGCGTGAGCTGGCGCAGCTGCCGGTCGGCCATCTCGACCGTGCCGCGCTGCATCGCGTCCTCGTCGAGCGAGCGCTTGAGCACGCCGATCGCGTTGCGCATCGGCGCGAGCGGGTTGCGCAGCTCGTGCGCCAGCATCGCGAGGAACTCGTCTTTGCGCCGGTCGGCGTCGCGCAGGGCCGCCACCGCCTGCTCGCGGGCGCGCTCCTTGTCGCCCTGCACGCGGCTGGCCTCGCGCAGCGACTCGAACAATACGGCAATCTGCGTGATCGGCGAACGGCGCGTGGTGACCGGCGCCCCCGCGGCGAGCGCGCGCGCATCGAGTGCGACCGATTCGACCGCCCGCGAGATCGAGCGACCCAGCATCACGCTTGCCCCGGCCCCGGCGGCGAGCACCAGCAGGCCGAAGCCCAGCAGCCCTCCGAACGAGCGGCGCAGCGCGCCGTCGAGCACGCCGACCGGCACGCCGATCGTCACCGTCCAGCCCGAGGGCAGGCGCTGCCAAGCGGCCAGCACCGTGGCGCCGTCAAGTGTGGTCAGGCGCCCGATGCCCCGCGTCGGCGACGCGGCGAGCGCGACACCCAGGTCCTCGGTCACCCGATGGTCGAAGAAGCGCGCGGCATCGCGGCTGCGGGCGACGATCCGCAGCTGGCGGTCGATGACCGAGGCGATCGCTCCCTCTCGATAGTGCTGCTCGCCGACGAAGCGCGACAGCACGTCCGGGCTCAAGCGCGCGCTCAGCACCCAGCGCACCGCGCCGTCGCGGATCACCGGCACCGACACGCCGATGGCGCGCTCGCCGGTACGGCGGCTGTCGTAGACGTCCGAGACCACCGGCTGCCCGGTCCGAGCGGCCTCGCCCAGGTGCGGAGCGTCTACCCGCATCGGCGGCGCTGCGCCGAGCGGCAGCTCCGCGTCGATCAGCACGGCGCCCTCGGTATCGGTGACGATGATGGTGTCCCAGCCGTCGTTGCGTGCGACCAGCGACCGCGCATAGGCGTGGAAGTCGGCGAAGCCACCGGGCTCGAGCGTCGGAAACTCGGCGAGCCGCTGCAGCTCGCGCACCGAGCCCGCGATCTCGCGGTCGAGCGCGATCGCAAGCGTGGCGGCGACCTGCTGCAGGTCACGACGCGCGTCGTCGCGGCCGTTCTGCCAGACGAGCTGCAGCAACCACAGCGCAAACGCAAGCAGCGGCAACGTCGCCAACGCCGAGAGCGCAACGAGCAGCGTCTGCAGGCTGACCGTTCGGGATCCGCTCGTCGGCATTCATGGATCCGGTGTGCTGACTATGCCGCGGAGTGTAGCGATAAGGACCGTGTATGTCAGGGCACGGGCAGGCCTCTCATGCCTGCCAGACGGCATACCCTTCGGCGCGCAACCCGATGGCCAGCTCGACCTCCATCTCTCGCGCGGCCTGGTACGGCATCGGGTTCGCCCAGGCGTAGAGCTCGGGCAGCAGCCGCAGCCCATGGTCGCGAACGTAGCGGTTCGCCTTGACGCCGGCCTTGTGCCGCGCGAGGCGCAGCTCTGGCGTGAGCCCGGTCATGCCGACGTACAGGCAGGGCCGCGTTGCGTCCCAGCCCGGATTCGCACGGGCGTAGCTCCGGTCGTTCATCACGCGGTCGTCGAGCAGCACGACGTACACATGATGGCGATGGCGCGCAGAGGAAGCCATCGCGACCTGCCGCCCTCAGCGGCCGAGCCGGCCCCGGATCGTGTCGATCGCACGGGCGCCGCCGCCGGAGGCCGCGCCGCGCAGCAGCTGGCCGACGACCTCACCCCCGCGGGAGGCGAGCGCCGCAGCCACGCTCGACGCGATGTCCTCCGACAGCGAGACGCGCGGATCGTCCATCCGTCCATCGATCGCTACGTCGAGCTCGATGCGGCGGGCGCGATTCTCGAGGAGCGAGATCGACTCGAAGTGGCTCTCGGGGCCGAGCCCCTGCCGGATGCGGCACTCGACCGTGCGGGCCGCGAGCGTCCAGGCGGTGGCCACGAGCAGCCCCATGACCGCCAGCGTGACCGCAACGGCGCGCATCGCCCGCGGCCCCGGCCCGACGCTCACGGCCGCGGACCGGGACTCAGCGCAGCGGCTTGAACCGAAGCCGATGCGGGCGCGCGGCTTCCTCGCCGAGGCGGCGCTTCTTGTCCGCCTCGTACTCCTGGTAGTTGCCGTCGAAGAACGTCCATTGCGACTCGCCCTCGGCCGCGAGGATGTGGGTCGCGATCCGGTCTAGGAACCAGCGGTCGTGCGAGATCACCATGATGCAGCCGGCGAAGTCGAGCAGCGCATCCTCGAGCGCGCGCAGCGTCTCGACGTCGAGGTCGTTCGACGGCTCGTCGAGCAGCAGCACGTTGCCGCCGGTGAGCAGGGTCTTGGCCAGGTGCAGCCGGCCACGCTCGCCGCCCGACAGCGAGCCGACGAGCTTTTGCTGGTCGCTGCCCTTGAAGTTGAAGCGGCCGATGTAGGCGCGCGACTGGATCTCGAAGCGGCCGACGGTGATGATGTCGGCCCCGCCCGACATCGCCTCCCAGACGTTCTTCTTGTCCTCGAGCGCGTCGCGCGACTGGTCGACATGCGCAAGCTGCACGGTCTTGCCGAGTGTGACCTCGCCCGAGTCGGGCTTCTCGGTGCCACTGATCATCCGGAAGATGGTCGACTTGCCGGCCCCGTTTGGGCCGATGATGCCGACGATGGCGCCGGCCGGCACCTTGAAGCTCAGGTCGTCGATGAGCAGCCGTTCACCGAAGGCCTTGCTCACGCCCTTGAACTCGATGACCTCGTGGCCCAGGCGCTCGCCGACCGGGATGAAGATCTCGGCCGTCTCGTTGCGCTTCTGGTACTCGTGCGAGGACAGCTCGTCGAAGCGGGCCAGGCGCGCCTTGCTCTTGGCCTGCCGGCCCTTCGGATTCTGGCGGACCCACTCGAGCTCCTTCTTGAGCGCCTTCTGGCGGGCCGACTCGGTTGCCTCCTCGCCCTTGAGCCGGTTCTGCTTCTGCTCGAGCCACGAGCTGTAGTTGCCCTTCCAGGGAATGCCCGAGCCGCGGTCCAGCTCGAGGATCCACTCGGCCGCGTTGTCGAGGAAGTAGCGGTCGTGGGTCACGCCGACGACGGTGCCCGGGAAGCGGTGCAGGTACTGCTCGAGCCAGTCGACCGACTCGGCGTCCAGGTGGTTGGTCGGCTCGTCGAGCAGCAGCATGTCGGGCTTGGACAGCAGCAGCTTGCACAGCGCGACGCGGCGCTTCTCGCCGCCCGACAGCGGACCGATCTTGGCGTCCCAGGGCGGCAGGCGCAGCGCGTCGGCGGCGATCTCGAGCTGGGCGTCGGTGTTCTCGCCGCCGGAGGTGGCGATCAGCGCCTCGAGCGCGGCCTGCTCGGTGGCGAGTGCGTCGAAGTCGGCGTCCGGCTCGGCGTAGGCGGCGTAGACCTCGTCGAGCCGCTTCTTGGCCGAGACCACGTCGCCGAGCGCGGTCTCGACCTCGTCACGGACCGTCTTGTCGTGGTCGAGCTGCGGCTCCTGCGGCAGGTAGCCGATCTTGATGCCGGGCATCGGCGTGGCTTCGCCCTCGATGTCGCGGTCCACACCGGCCATGATCTTCAGGAGCGTGGACTTGCCCGAGCCGTTCAGGCCGAGCACGCCGATCTTGGCGCCGGGAAAGAACGACAGCGAGACGTCCTTCAGGATCTGGCGCTTGGGCGGGACGATCTTGCCCACGCGGTTCATGGTGAAGACGTACTGGGCCATGGCGGGTCGCTTTCGGATGTTCGGAGT
>JBIPLJ010000124.1:0-2634 GCA_044368415.1 Burkholderiaceae bacterium | reverse complement strand
AAAAAGAGAGAAATCCTTTACTTAAACTTATTCACAGCGTTTAATTGGAGTATTGCGTCTGGAGAATTGGTCGCGGAAGGGTTCATTTTTGTCTTCAGATGCTAAGCATTCTCGGAAAGCTTCTATTGTTCCCGAGGACGGGCAATCGAGAATCTCAGATTTAAATTCGTAACATTTATTTTGTCCCATTCTGTAAACAAACTTGTCGAACTCTTTATCGGTTGGAGCCTTAGTTATATTACAATCATCTCCTGAACAGAGAGGACGAAACATACATACTAGTCCCACACCAAGAACAAAACTGAAAAATATATTAAAACGTTCATCATTTAGGAAACTTAATACTCCCATTCTTCTGTTTTATCATATTTATATTTTCTAAGCTAATTGTAAATATGATAAAGCATTTCAGATTAATACCATTTGCGATTGGTCTTGTTATTGGATTTATAGCGATTATTATGATTAAAACTGAGAAGAATGTCATATATAAATATCCTACCCCAGAAACCGCTGGTAAGTTAGTCTATAAGGACAAAAATGGAATTTGCTATAAATATACCGCTAAACAGGTGGACTGTGATAAAAATGAATCCAGATTAAAGGATTTTCCTTTAAATAAGTAATTATTCCTCTTCAGCGGTCTCTTCTTGTAATGGTGCTACTACTGCTGGTGGCATAACTGCGGATGGCATGGTTGCTAATGGCTGTGCGATTGCTTCTGGTGGAACACTCACTACAGATTGTGGCCGACGCCTAATTGTTCTCTGTCCAGCAGGAACTTCTATTGGCGCAGCAGTCGCATCTGCTGTGGCTGGCGCAACAGAGGGTTTCTTTCTTCTTACTACTGGCTTCTGAGCCTCCGCAGCAGCCTCTGCTGCTGCCCTCTCCGCACGAATATTTTGACGAATCTCCATAAGTGCTTTACCCAAAATATTCTGACCCGTCCAGTTAACTGGATTTTTAGATTGAACATTATCCATCGATATGCCTATTCCAATTAGAGTATCATCTGGTATATATGCGCCCAAAGTAGCATTCTTTGTTTCAAGGAGGCGAGCAGCCAATTCAGGATATTGATTAAACTTGGCAATATTGATATCATAGATAAGTTGCTTTGTAGTATCTGTCCATTTTGCTCTATTAGCATCTGGCTCTCCTGGAACATCTTCAAGACTATAGTTAATTTCATCAGGGGACTCAGCAGACATAATTCTTTGTAGACCTTCTTCATCATTGAATGCTTTAGCCAGTTCAGCATATAATGCTTGTTGCCCTGAACCATACTTAGTGCCATTTACTTCAAGCTCAACAACCCACTTGAGTGAAAGGAACCCATAATCATTTGTATCAGGTTCTGCGAATATGATGACAATTTGTACATTATCCTCAGCGGCCTTTGCTTCAGCGACTGTGACCATGGGTTTTACAGGTGCTTTTCCAACTCTGACATATTGTTCCTGAAGAGTAAATGGTCTTTCCTTTAGATAATAGAAATCATAAGGAAACTTTCTCTTTTCATAGGCTTTATCAAATTCAATATCTTTAATTGCGGGGCCATCATCTACTTCTACAAATCGAAGTGGAAAGCGTACTGCTAATAACTTGACATCTGCTTCTTTTACAAGACGATTGAGTCGCAAAATTTCAGATTGAGGAGTATCTGGTTTTGAGAGAAGGTCGCGAAGTTTAACTCTCGCATCTTCAAATTCCTTGTTCGCAATCGCAATAGCTTCTTGCCGTTTCTTCTCCATTTCATCAATTTCCTCATAGCTAGGGGTTCGATAGTCAGGAAGAGGAATAGTCTTTACAATACCACCTTCTTTATTGAATTCTGCTAGATTACCTTCATCATCGTAGCCAAATAAATCGGGCTTCTTGACTCTGCTTTTATAAAAACGTTTTAATTCATCAGCCGACATTCTCTACTTTGTGTATTTTAATTTGGCTGGGCATAATTGTCGCTTATAATTAGTAATGGCTAATCCGGATATAACAAAAAGCTCAAATCTCGATAGTCTCTTAACGGGGTTACCTGTAGCAATATTATTCCTTTTAATTACGACTTTTCTGTTCAACTTGAGAGATTCAGTTAGTTCATTTAAAATAGTCCTATGGAGTTCACTGATTGTACTAGCATTTGGCGTCGGTTCTGGTGTAAATGTGGCAGCCCAATATATAGGCTGTAAAACTACTAATGCTGGGAAGGCACTACTTGGCTCTGTGCCGTCAGTTGTAGGTGTAATAGTAGCACTTCTAATCTCCTCAATTTCATTCTGCCGTATTCCTATTACATCGGTACTAGCTCCACTTTTTGTAGGAAAGCAGGTTGATATTACAAAAGATAAATCCACAGCAAGTATTAATTCTTTAAAGAATAGCAACTCTAAAGAATGCTGTGTACCTAAGTTAACACTTGAAAGTGTTGAAAGTAGATTCCCATTGGTGGCGGGTCTGTCACATGGATTTTATGTTATGTTTGGCATATTATTTGGAACAGTGATTGGAGCAGGAATGTCATCAATCTGCTGATTCATTAAGTGAGTTGTGATATACCAAATTAGGGGCCTCAGGTCCTAGGAAAATATATTTAGGAATACCCTTCTTCATTGTTTCATTTGTATCCAAAATATA
>JBIPLJ010000125.1:0-2638 GCA_044368415.1 Burkholderiaceae bacterium | reverse complement strand
CCTGCGGCGTCTTGCGCGCGGCGATATCGGTATCCTTCAGCTTCGCCATGATCATGCGGATGGTGGAGGTGGTCGCGGCATCCTTGGCCAGCATCGCGGTCTTCAAGGCGTCTGTGAAACGGGCGCGGAGTTCCATGGGGTGTTCCTTCAGATAAGGTCGCGCTTATAGCAAAGCGCGGCGGGCGGGCCAGCGTGTAGGGTTTCAGGCGGCCCGGATCGCCTCAATCAATTTCGGCTCCCGCGCCAGCAGCTTCATCAGCAGCAGCGTCGGGCGGCTTGGCTGCGCCTCGCCATGTTCGTATTTGTAGAAGCTATTGGGAGAACCCGTCAGCAAAAGGCTCGCATCCTTTTGCGTGAGGCCCGCCGCCTTGCGTACCTGCTTCGCCAAATGCTTCACTGATGCAGCATATTCGGCTTTCATTTCCGCGAGTGCAGCATCCAACGGTGCCGCATCAGCACCTAGCAAAACGCTATCGCCATCATCTTCGGGGAACCAGCCCGTGACCTGCACGATGCGGGTCAGGTCCATATAGGCCACAACCTCTCGCCGCTTACGCCGACGCAGCGTGGCGCCAGTTTCGGGGTGGATCATGGTCTCGGGCGCGGGCATCCTATTTCTCCTTGAAAGACAAAAGCACGAATTCAGTCACCACATGATCGGTGAATTTCAGATACAGCAGTAAGCCATCATGCGGCACGTGATAAACATCCTGCCACTGGCGATGATCGCCAAGGCTGGTCGTGGATTTCACGAAATGCGCTGCCTGCATGCTTGCCACCACCGCCGCCACATCATCCATGCCATAGCCAAGCGCGATGGCAGAACGCGCGGCTGACATGGTGATCGCGCGCGCCCGCGCGAAAGCCGCCTTGAAAGCCGCAAGATCATGGCTTCGCTTCCGCTTATCCATATGTTCTAATACCACCTTTAAGGTGGTTATGACAAGCTCTTTTCCCCGCCCTTTGCCCCATAAAAAACCACCCAAGTCGCGAAATCGGGCGAGCAATCCTCAAAGCGATGCGCCTCCCCCGCGCGTACAAACAGCGCGTCATGCGGGGCGAAGGGCACGCGTTCCGCGCCACGCCGTAACCAGCCGGTGCCGGAAGCGATGATGTAAAGCTCATCCTGGTCATGCGGGGTCTGGGCATCCTCGCCCTTCGGCGCATACCAACGCAATTGCATGGAACCATGCGCCAGCAGCAGCGCGGAAAGCCGCCCGGGCGGGAGCGGCGTGGTCGCGGCCTCGGCTGCCGTGATAAGGGTGCGGGTGGTGCTCTCAGACAATTTGGTTCACCTCAATCATATTGGCTGGAAGGCCCTGCACGCGAATGCGCTGCATGCCTGATATCGTTTGCGCGGCGGCGCCCATCATCCGCCCGGCCACCGCCCCCACCCAAGGCGCTCTTCAAGACCATCAAGCAGCGGCTCAGTACGTATAGGGCCGTAATCAGCGGGAAAAGCTTCAACTAACGGCGAGGCATCAAATGCATGCGGTGACCAATGCGCGTCGATGAAACGCATGGCAGCCGCCCAATTCGTCGCAAGATGCCGTTCCGTACGATAGACAGGGACGCGCCGCGCGCCGATTCCAGCGTAAAAATCGCGCATGCGATGATCAAGGGGCTGTGTATCGTCCTCGGGTGCCATCAACCCGCTTGAACCAGCATGAATATCGAAGGCTGCGCAAGGAATGCCATAGGCCTCAGCCAGCACCAGGGCATGAAGGCCTGTGCTGAGAATGCGCTTGCACGCCAGAATCTCTTCCAACTTCGCTTTAAGACCAACCATGCTGGCTGGTACATAGGTGTTGCGCACTACCACGGCCTGGGCCAGATCAGGCGGCACTGCGTATCGGTGAAATTCGGGCTTCGACGTGGCGTCCAGGGCTTTGTGGGTAACTTCTGAAACATGCAGAAAGACGCCCAGTTCATGGCACTTCTTCGGCCGCAACGCCGGCCACAGGTGCGGTACTAGCAACCCTGGGTCGCCATAGACGGAAGGCGCCTTTAGCCCTTGGGCGCTAAACATGGCCGCGCTGAAGGGGCCGCGCAGAGCCGTCGCGGATAGCTTGGTGAAGCTTGGCCGGCGGAAACCACGTGCCACGCGGAAATCGCCCTCAGCGCTGCCGAAGCCCGTGCCCCAAAACATCGCGTTACCAAAGCGCTGGATGTGCCCGATGGTACCGATTGCGACCAACCGCCTCCCCGGCCAGGAGCAGGGAACAGCTTTCACCGAGCCGCCCGTATAGGCTGCGACAATTACCGGCGATAGCACATCACCAAAATTCTTTATGTACGACCTGTAATAGGAATATTGCAGTGGGATGGGCGGGCGAGGCGTGGATCGAGCGTCAGACATTCTGGTTCACCTCAATCATATTGGCGGAGGGGTCGAGCACATAAATCTGATGCATCCCCGCCATAGCGTAAACGCCGGCATCCGATACCAGCACGCCCGCCGCTTCCAGCCGCGCCTTCACCGCCAGCACATCCGGCACGCAAAAGGCCGGATGCCCGCCGATGGAAGGGTTATGCGCGAAGCGATTGCGGTAAGCGAAGCCCGCATCCGGGCGGATGATATGCAGCCCGCTATTGTCATCGGCCTTGGTCAGCACGGCCAATTCGGCGGGGTCTATGC
>JBIPLJ010000149.1:0-2675 GCA_044368415.1 Burkholderiaceae bacterium | reverse complement strand
CGATCCGGTGCGGCGCTTCGAGCAGCACCACGGCGTAACCCAGGTGGGCCAGTTGTGCCAGCATCTGTTCGCGCTCGCCGGCCTTGGCTGGCAAGAAGCCCGCAAAAACGACCGGCCCCTCAGTGCCCAGCCCGGCCACGCTGAGCACCGTGCTCAGGCTGCTGGCCCCGGGCAGGGGCACCACGCCCAGACCGGCCTTGCGCACCGCCGCCACCAGACGCGCGCCCGGATCGCTGATGGCAGGCGTGCCCGCATCACTGACGCAGGCCACGCGCTGGCCGGCCTCAAGTCGGCGCACCACCTCCAGGGCGGCTTGGGCCTCGTTGTGTTGGTGCACGGCCAGCAGGGGGCGCTCGATGCCGTAATGGCGCAGCATGGCTTGCGTGTGACGCGTGTCTTCGCAGGCAATCACATCCACCAGAGCAAGTACATGCAGGGCGCGCAGGCTGATGTCGGCCAGGTTGCCGATCGGGGTGGCAACCACGTACAGTGCGCCTGTGGGATGGTTTTGCAAGCCGGCAGCGTTGCGGGCGGCCTCCCGCGCCAGGTCGAAAGATGGGTTCAATGCAAAAGTCCGGTCAGCAGCCTAGCCCATCAGCGGGCCGGTTGAGCTCATCGAGCAGCAGGCCGACCACCGCCAAGGGTCGCGGCGATCAGGCCGAGGCCCTTGCCCGCGCGCATTTGCAGCAAGGCGGCCTGCGCTGGCTCGCCTCGAATTTTCGCACGCCCGGCCGGGGCGGGGGCGAGATCGATCTGATCATGCGGGAGCCCGACGGCACGCTCGTGTTTGTCGAGGTTCGCCAGCGCAGCAGCGATGGCCACGGTGGCGCCGGCAGCAGCATCGGTGCGCTCAAGCAAAGGCGCATCGTCTACGCGGCTCGCCATTACCTGGCTCGCCTGCCCACCCTGCCGCCTTGCCGCTTCGATGTGGTCTTGATCGATGGCGCCATTGAGACGGGCGGCGCCCAGATCAACTGGCTCAAGGGCGCTTTCGAGGCTATTTGAGCCGGATGCCCAGTGGGCATTAAGGTGGGCATTGAGGTGGGCATCGAAGCCGGTATGATTGCCAGCCATGTTTGAGCAACGTATAGAGCAGCACTTTATTGACAGCGCCGACCTCAAGTACCAGGCGGCGCAGTTGTTGTCCAAGCCGATCGCCGCTGCGGTGCAGGCGATTTTGGCCAGCGTCACCAGCGGCGGCAAGGTACTGGCCTGCGGCAATGGCGGCTCGGCGGCCGATGCCCAACACTTTGCCGCCGAGTTCGTGGGCCGCTACGAGCGCGAGCGCCCGGAGTTGGCCGCCATTGCCCTGACCACCGACAGCTCCATCCTCACGGCGATCGCCAACGACTACGACTTCAATGTGATCTTTGCCAAGCAGGTGCGGGCCTTGGGCGGCGCCGGCGATGTGCTGCTGGCCATCAGCACCAGCGGCAACTCGGCCAATGTGCTTGCGGCCATCGAGTCGGCCCATGAGCGCGACATGGTGGTGGTGGCGCTGACCGGCAAGGGCGGGGGCAAGATTGGACAGGTGCTACGCGAGACCGACGTGCACATCAGCGTACCCCACGAGCGCACCGCCCGGATTCAGGAGGTTCATCTGCGATGGGGTGGATACTCAATTACTTGGTGATCAGGAGAAACAGCAATGAGGCAATTCAAACGTGTGATTCAGATCGGACTGGGCGTGGCCTTGGTGGCCAGCACCCTAAGTGCCTGCGCGCCCCTGGTGGTGGCCGGAGCAGCCGGCTCGGTCATGGTGGCGTCTGACCGGCGCACGGCCGGCACCCAGCTTGAAGACGAATCCATCGAGCTGCGGGCCAAGGCGGCGATTCGGGACCAATTGGGCACGCGGGTTCGCATCGACGTCACGGCCTACAACCGCCAGGCCCTGCTGACCGGCGAGGTGGGCAATGCAGCGGACAAGCAGGCGGCCGAGCGCATTGTTCAGATGGTTCAGAACGTGGGCCCGGTGGTCAACGATCTGGCCATTGCCAGCTCGCCCTCGCTGCGCGAGCGATCGGGCGATCTGGTGATCACGGGCAAGGTCAAAGCCGCTTTCATCGACAAGAAGGTGCCGATTACGGCGGTCAAAGTCACCACCGAGCGCTCGGTGGTTTACCTCATGGGCCGTGTCACCGCGGCAGAGGCGGCTCAGGCCACGGAGGCAGCCCGCTCCGTCGGCGGTGTGCAGCGCGTGGTGCGCATGTTCGAGACCATCAGCCAGCAAGAGCTCGATCGGCTGCAAGCGGCCGGTAAGTAAGATCCGGCGGGGCGGCACCGCTTTTCGCGGGCCGCCTTTTTCGCGGACACCTTTGTAGCGGGCCACCGTTTGGCGGTCCCGCCTTGCGGCTCAGCGCAGCCGCTTGATCAGGCTGGAGGTGTCCCAGCGCTGTCCGCCCATGGCCTGCACGTCGGCATAGAACTGGTCGACCAGCGCCGTCACCGGCAGGCGCGCGCCGTTGCGCTTGGCCTCGTCCATCACCAAACCGAGGTCTTTGCGCATCCAGTCGACGGCAAAGCCAAAGTTGAATTCGTCGCGGGCCATAGTCTTGCCGCGGTTGTCCATCTGCCAGCTTTGGGCTGCGCCCTTGCCAATGACCTCGAGCACCTTGTCGAGATCCAGTTGCGCCCTTTGACCAAAGGCAATGGCTTCGCTGAGGCCTTGCACCAGA
>JBIPLJ010000099.1:0-9057 GCA_044368415.1 Burkholderiaceae bacterium | reverse complement strand
GCCCCAGCCGGGCGGCTACGACGAGGCGCGCGGCGCCCGCGTGATCGCCTGGGCCAAGACCTTCCTCGACGAGGTCGCGCCGCTCGCCTCGGGCAGCCATGCGGCGGTCACCGGCTACGCGGTGGTCGGCGGCGCGCTGCACGCGCACACGGCCGCCGGCGCGGTCGCGCTCGCGACGCCGGCGGCATTCGTGGGCTTGCGCGGCCCGGCCGAGGCGCCCACCGCGATCCTGCTGCGCCACAACCACCTGCATGTCGAGATCCGCATCGATGCCTCGAGCCCGATCGGCCGCAGCGACGCCGCCGGTGTAGCCGACGTGCTGCTCGAGTCCGCGATCACGACGATCATGGACTGCGAGGACTCGGTCGCCGCGGTCGACGCCGACGACAAGGCGCTTGCCTACCGCAACTGGCTCGGCCTGATGAAGGGCGACTTGGTCGAGACGGTGGCCAAAGGTGGCGGCACCTTCCAGCGCACGCTCTCGGGTGATCGCGAGTATGTCGGCGCCGACGGCGCGCCGCGCGTGCTCAAGGGCCGCTCGCTGATGCTGGTACGCAACGTCGGCCACCTGATGACCAACCCCGCGGTGCTCGACCGCGACGGCCAGGAAGCCTTCGAGGGCCTGCTCGACGCGATGTGCACCGTGACCATCGCGCTGCACGACCTCAAGCGCACCGCCGGCCCGCGCAATTCCACGACCGGCTCGGTCTACGTGGTCAAGCCCAAGATGCACGGGCCCGAGGAAGTCGCCTTCGCCGACGTCCTCTTCACACACGTCGAGCGCGCGCTCGGCCTGCCGCAGTACACGGTGAAGATCGGGATCATGGACGAGGAGCGCCGCACGACGGTCAACCTCAAGGAATGCATCCGCGCCGCGCGCCACCGCGTCGCCTTCATCAACACCGGCTTCCTCGACCGCACCGGCGACGAGATCCACACCTCAATGCAGGCCGGCCCGATGGTCCGCAAGGCCGACATGAAGGCGCAGGCCTGGATCCAGGCCTACGAGCTCTGGAACGTCGACACCGGCCTGACCTGCGGGCTGGCCGGCCGCGCACAGATCGGCAAGGGCATGTGGGCGATGCCCGACCTGATGGCCGCGATGCTGCAGCAAAAGATCGGCCATCCGCAGGCCGGCGCGAACTGCGCCTGGGTGCCGAGCCCGACCGCGGCGACCCTGCATGCCACCCACTATCACACGCTCGACGTGCTGGTCCGCCAGGCCGAGATCGCCCGTGGCGGCAAGCGCGCGAAGCTCGACGACATCCTCCACATCCCGGTGGCGGCATCGCCGACCTGGAGCGACGCCGACATCGACGCCGAGCTCGCCAACAACGCCCAGGGCATCCTCGGCTACGTGGTGCGATGGGTCGACCAGGGCGTGGGCTGCTCGAAGGTGCCGGACATCAACGACGTCGGCCTGATGGAGGACCGCGCCACCTGCCGTATCTCGTCGCAGCACATCGCCAACTGGCTGTTCCATGGCGTCGCAAGCCGCGATCGGGTGATGGACGTGATGAAGCGGATGGCCGCCGTCGTCGATCGGCAGAACGCCGGCGACCCGGCCTACCGGCCGATGGCGCCCGGCTTCGACGGCATTGCCTTCCAGGCGGCCTGCGACCTGGTGTTCGAGGGCACGAGCCAGCCTTCGGGCTACACCGAGCCGGTGCTGCACCGCCGGCGGCTGGAGCTCAAGGCCCGCGCCCACTGAGCGATCCCGTCATGAGCCCCCCTGCCCGTTCAGTCCGCTACCGTGTCGCCGACGGCGTCGCCGAGTTCCTCGTGGTGCTGTTCACCGGCCGCACGTTCGGCGCGCAGGAGGCGTTCGAGCTCGGCCTGGCCAGCCGCATCGCCGAGCCCGGCACGGCGCTCGCGACCGCGAACGCGCTGGCGCAGGTGCTCGCGGGCAAGCCACAGCGCGTGATGCGGATGGCGCGCGAGGCCTTCGTGCGCGAGACCGAGACCGGCTATCGGCAAGGCGTCGCCGCGGCAGGCTGCGGAACCGGCGCCAGATCTCAGTCGAGGGTGATGCCCGCGTCGCGGATGATCGCGCCCCACTTGCGCGACTCCGCCTCGATGAAGGCGCCGAACTCGGCCGGTGTGCCACCGCCGGCGACCAGACCCTGCTTCGCGAGCGCCTCGCGGACCGCCGGTTCGCGCAGCACCGCGTCGACATCCGCTGCGATCTTCCTCACCAGTTCAACAGGCGTGCCGGCCGGAGCGAACAGGCCGTTCCAGGCGAGCGCCTCGAACCCCGGATAGCCCTGCTCGGCCAGCGTCGGTACGTCCTTGAGCGCCTCGCTGCGCTTGGCGCTGGTGGAACCGAGCAACTTGATGCGGCCCGATTGAATCAAGGGCAGTAGCGCCGGCGCCACCGTCATCAGCACCTGCGTGTCGCCCGCAGCGAGCGAGGTCGCGGCCGGCGGCGAGCCGTTGTAGGCGACGTGGGTCGCCTGGAAGCCGGCCGTGCGACGGAACAGCTCCATGGTCAGGTGCGAGGCGCTGCCCGCGCCGACCGAGCCATAGTTGAGCGCATCGCCCTGGCGCCGGGCCCAGGCGACGAACTCCGGCACGGTGTTCGCCGGGTTGCCCGCCGAGACCGCGAGCACGTTCGGCTGCGAGGTCGTCAACACGACCGGCATCAGGTGCCTGACCGGGTCGTAGGGCATCTTGCGGTACATGAACGGGCCGAAGGCGATCGGGCCGTTGAAGCCGATGCCGAGCACGTGGCCGTCGGGCGGGGCCTTGGCGACCGCATCCATGCCGATCATGCCGCCCGCACCCGTCTTGTTCTCGACCACCAGCGGCTGACCCCAGCGCAGCCGCAGCGGCTCGGCAAGGCCGCGGACGATCACGTCGAGCGAGCTGCCGGGAGGCGCGGGCACCACGACGCGTACCGGCCGCTCGGGCCAGGCAAAGGCCGGGGCGGCCGCCGCGAGCGCGACCGCGAACAGCAGGCAGTTCAGGGGCTTCATGCGGGTCTCCTCTCGAGACGCGGGGCTCGCCCGCGTGGGAGCAAGACCGTAGCACGGCTACGGTGGGGGCTGGGCCGTGATGCCTCGTCGTTCGTGTTCGGGGCCGCGCCGCCTGCGCTTCATAGCGGCCGAGCTTTCGTGGCACAGTCGAAGACTAGGACATTCGGGGAGAGGACGGTGATGCGTGAACGCTTCGGACGCCTGACGGCGGCGGGCGGGGCATGGGCAGTCGCAGGGTTGATGGCGATCGCGGCGACGCCGGCGTCGGCGGGCACGACCGCCCTGGATCGCCTCCCGGACAGGCCAACCCTGCTGGCGCAGGCGCCCCTGCCGCCGTCCGGTACCGCCCAGCCCACTGTCCCGCAGACCCCCGCCGTCCAGGGCGCCGCCGCGCCGCCGCCCGCCCCGCCGCCCGCCCCGCCCACGGCAAGCGCGCCCACGACCGCCGCACCACCCGAGACGACGCTGACGGTCTTCAACCGCCCCGTGGTCGTGATGCGCGCTCAGCTCTTCGCGAGCACGCCCGCCGAGCGCGCGCGTCGCGCACGCGCCGCCATCGACGAGCTTTTGGCGCTGGGCGGCCCGGGCGAGGTCGAGACCGAGTCGCAGCCGCTCGGCACCGTAGTCAAGGTCGACGGGCGCTTCGCCTTCATCGTCCTGCCCGAAGACGCCGACCGCCAGCGCGGCGAGACCGCCGAGGAGGCCGCGCGCATCGCCGGCGCGAAGCTGCGCGAGGCGATCGCCGCGACCCGCGAGGCCCGCGACCTGTCGAGCCTGCTGCGCAGCCTACTGATCGCAGCCGCGGCGACCGCGGTGGCCGGCGCGCTCGCGCTGGGATGCCGCGCCGTGTTCCGCGCGATCAGCCGCCGGCTGCTGCGGGTCGCCGACAGCGGCGCCGATCGCCTCAAGCTGCGCGGCACCGAGTGGCTGCCGCGCGACCGGCTGCTCGGCAGCGTGCGCATGGCGCTGGTGAGCCTGCGCTGGACCGTGACCGCCGTGATCGCGTACGAATGGCTGGGCTTCGTGCTGCAGCACTTCGCCTACACGCGGCCCTGGGGCGAGCAGCTGAACCGATTCCTGTTCGGGATGCTGTCGACGCTGGCCGGCGGGATCTTCGGCGCCCTGCCTGACCTGCTGGTTGCGACGGTCATCTTCGTCCTCGCCGGGATGGCGGCGCGCGGCCTCGCCGCCTTCCTCGAGCGGGCAGCCCGCACGCCCGGCACCCTCGACTGGCTCGACACCGAAACCATGGGTCCGGCCAAGCGGCTCGGCGCCCTCAGCATCTGGCTGTTCGCGATCGCGATGGCCTACCCCTACCTGCCGGGTTCCGGCACCGAGGCGTTCAAGGGCCTCTCGGTGCTGGTGGGCGTGATGCTCTCGCTGGGCGGCTCGAGCCTGATCGGCCAGGGCGCGAGCGGCCTGGTCATCATGTACACCCGCACGCTGCGCGTCGGCGAGTTCGTCAGCATCGACGGCCATGAGGGCACGGTGGTCGAGCTCGGCACCTTCACCGTTCGCATGCGAACCGGCCGCGGCGAGGAGCTGACGTTGCCGAACTCGATGGTGATGGGCACCACGACGCGCAACTACTCGCGCACCGTCCAGGGCCGTGGCTTCGTTCTCGACACCGAGGTGACCATCGGCTACGACACGCCGTGGCGCCAGGTGCACGCGATGCTGATCGAGGCCGCGCGACGCACTTCCGGCGTGCTCGTCGAGCCCGCGCCCAAGGTCTTCCAGGTGGCACTGTCGGACTTCTATCCGCAGTACCGGCTGGTCTGCCAGGCCGTGCCTGAACAGCCGCGGCCGCGCGCCGAGATCCTGAGCAGCCTGCACGCGAACATCCAGGACGTGTTCAACGAGAACCGCGTGCAGATCATGTCGCCGCATTACTTCGGTGACCCGGCTGACGCGAAGTCGGTGCCGCCAGAGCGGTGGGCGCCGCCGATCGCGGCGCGGGTCGTGCCTCGCGAAGGCCCGGGGGGGACGGCAGACGCCCCGTCTCGGTCACAACCGCAGCCCTAGGCGTTGCCACGGGCGGGCCCGCAGCGCAGGCCTGGCGTCAGCCCCGCAGCGCAGCGACCCGCCGCAGGCCGAGCGCGAACGGCCCGGCCTGCCGATCGCCGATCAGCAGACCGATCTCGCGCACGAGGGACGCCCGCAGCGACGGCGCATCCTGCAAGCCGCGGCCCCGGAAGCGCGCAACGAAGGCCGCCCGCGGCAGATCGAGCGTCGTCCAGACACCGGCCGGCGGCGCCATGTCGGCCTGGTAGACGACCCCGTCGGGCAGGCCGGCGCAGACATATGCCAGCCGGTAGCGACGGCCGTCGCCATGCACCTCGACACGCCAGCCGGAACTGTCGTCGTCGCCGATCGCGGCCGCCGGTGCGCGCACCGACGCGAAGCCGCCGCCGCGCTCGAGTGAGACCGTGCCCTCGAACACCGCATGGCCCGCCGCATCGTGGCGCATGTGGCTGCGCGAGACGCCGCCCATCACCCGATCATCGATCGCCCGCCAGCCCGCCACGCTGTCGGGCGCATTAAACACGAGCACCGCGCCTTCATCCGGGCGCACCGAACCGGACATCCACGGCCTCCCTGTGCCGAGCGTTCCCGGCGCATCGTGCCACGCGAATGCGGCCCCGCGCCTCGCAGCTTGACCTGTCCACCGTCGGAAGGTGGACCGTGGATCTGAAGCCGCGGACCCGAGCGCCGCTCGCGCGCGCAGCCCGACGCTCAGCGCCGCACGATGAGGATCTGGCGCGGCGCGACCGCGGCCGTGTCGTGGACGATGCCGGTTCCGCTGATGTGCGCCACGGTGAACACCGTGAACGGTGTGCCGTTTCGGCTCAGGCGCAGAGTGCCGACGGTACAGGTGCCGGTGCTGCCAGTGGTGCATTCGAGCGGCGCACCGCCGATGCTGAAGCCGCCCGATACCTTGGCGCCAGACACCGCCGCCCCGCTCGCGTTCTTCACCGCGATGGTCACCGTCGACGTCCACCAGTTGGCGTCCACCGCCTTGCTGCTGGCGCCGAGGGCGCGCACCGAGACCTTGACCGGGGCGGGGACGGTCTGCTCGGCCCCCGAAGCGGAGAACAGCTGCGTGGTCGGCGAACCCGGACCGGCGCCCGCGACCACGTTCGGCGAAGCGAGTGCCTTGATGCGCTCGGCGACCTGTGCCGGCGTCAGCGTCGGCGTCGCGCCCAGCAGGATCGCGGCGGCGCCGGTCACGTGCGGGGCGGCCATCGACGTGCCGCTCTGGATGGCGGCGGCGGTGTCGCTCGACATCACCGACGACGCGATCGCCATGCCCGGCGCGAACAGGGACAGGCAACGCCCCCAGTTCGAGAATCCGGCCCGCGCATCTGCGCTGGTCGACGCACCGACGACGATGGCCGTCGGCGCACGCGCCGGGGACACGGTACATGCGTCCACGTTGCTGTTGCCGGCCGCCACGATGACCGGCACCCCCGCTGCCACCACCTTCGCCACCGCGGTATCGAGCGCGGTCGAGGCCCCGCCCCCCAGCGACAGGTTGGCGACCGCGGGCTTGCGCGCGTTGCGCGCGACGAAGTCGAGGCCGGCGATCACGCTGCTCAGCGTGCCGCTGCCGTTGCAGTCGAGCACCCGCACCGGGGCGAGCGTCACCTGCTTGGCGACGCCGTAAGTCAGGCCACCAACGGTGCCCGAGACATGGGTGCCATGGCCGTTGCAGTCGTCGGTCTTTCGGCCGTCGGCGATGGCGCTGAATCCCAGGTCGGGGCGCACCCGACTCGTCGCGGCGCCCGGCGCACTGCGGAACTCGGCATGGCTGGCACGGATGCCGGTGTCGACGATGTAGGCGGTGACCGTGCCCGCCGTGCCCTCGTAGCGGTACGAACCCGACAGCGGCAGCGTGCGCTGGTCGATCCGGTCCAGGCCCCAGGTGGCGCCGTTCTGCACGACTGCGCCGACCTCGACCAGCTGGTCCTCCTCGATGCCCTCGACCTCGGGATCGGCGAGCAGCGCCTGCGCCGCCGCCTCCGTCATCGTGGCGGCATAGCCCTGGATCGCCTTCGTGAAGCGCTGGTTGACCTGGCCGCCGCCGGCCCGCATCAGACTGCGGTCCGCCTTCTCGTCGATCGACTCACCGGTCGCACCGGCGTCTTCACGCAAGGTGACGATGTACTGACCCGGGACACGACGGTCGGCCGGAGCCGCCACGATCTGCTTCTCGACCGGGTCGGCTGCGGCTGCGGCCGCGTCGAGCGCGGCCAGTTCCTCGGGCGTGGGTTCGACGTCTGCCTGCGGCTCGGCTGATGCGGGCGACGCATCGGCGGCCGGGGTCGCCGCGGCGGGTGTCTCGGACGCAGGGGCCGCGGTCGGTGAATCGCCGCCACCGCAGCCCGCAATCAGTGCACTCGCCAGCATCGTCGCCAGCAGGGTGTGCATCGTTTTCTCTGTCATCACTCGCGCCCCGTCGTCCGAACCGGTGTGGTCCGATGGAGGCGCAGTGTCCGAGTCACCGCGACGAACGGAGCGGATGCGAGTACGGAGGGCGGATGCGGTCCGCCGGACGGTGGCAGCGCCGCTGCCGGACGGCATCCGAAGCAGCCCAGGACGACTGTGCGGTCATCGAGCGGCACGCGGCTGCGCAGGCCGGCCGGCTCGGGCTGACGGATCGGAGAGGGATTGCTCGAGCCGAGCACCGTCCTGATGCTTTTTGCTTCGTCAGAAGAATCTGTGGGCGCGTTTTGGCTCGGGAAGCCGGCCGAGCTTGCGGGCCCAATGTGCCATATACAACATGTAGTCCTTGGTCCGGCTGTGTTTGCCGATGGCCCAGGGCACCTGCTCGACCTTGACACCGCAGCGCGCACACTGCACGCGTCGCATGGCATACAGCAACATCACGGCATAGCGCCAGATCGGGATGAACTCGAAGCGACGCACCGGCAGCACGTCGTATCCAGGAGCGGCCATGCCGCAGCATGAACATCGCGCCTTGGAGCCACGGCGGAGTCGCACGTCGACCTCGATGGTGCGGGTGGCTTCGACCAGCCGCACGGCGGCGTAGACGAAGCCTGGGAAGTGGTGGCAGGCGGTAAGCAAGCGAGCGGGCAGCATGGCCAACTCCGGTGGAACGTTGAAGACGTACTCAGCCTGGACCCGCAGCATGTGCAGCGCCTGCGCAAGGCCTGCCCGGACCTCGATGACTGGCCTCGATCCTGGCACATCGATCCTGCGGATATCCCCCTGGGCCAGCAGATCGTTGAAGTGCTCACACCGTTCCTGCTGCACCTGCTGAATCAGGGCCTGGCCAAGGCAACCGTATGCCGCCACACAGTACATCACCGAGCCGCACACGATGAACGTGTTGACGACTAAGCTCAACTCGGATCGCCGAGCACTCCATCGGAAACACTCAGGTATCGAGATACTCCGTCAAACAATCCCGACCACCTTGTGAGTCTGTACGCTCAGCCGCCACTGCGGATGAGCGAGGCAGTACTCGACCGCTAGTTGGGTGTTGCGCTTGCGCTCCAGACCGTCCATGGGCTGCAGAAAGAAGTGCTGAAACTCCAGGTCAATGAATCGGTCTGGCATCGCCAGAACCTGGGGGAAAACCAGTTTCAGCTCGCTGCCGCGGGTCAACACCAACTTAGCATTGGCCTTAGGACTGACACAGATCCAGTCCAAGCCTTTAGGCGCCGGTTGGGTGCCATTCGTCTCGACAGCCACCTCGAAGCCAAGCGCATGCAACGCCTCGATCAACGGCTCGTCCAGTTGCAGCAACGGCTCGCCCCCCGTACACACGACCAGTGGATGGCCGCGCTGGCCGGTGGGCCATTGATGCGCCACGGCACGAGCCAAAGCGTCCGGCGAGTCAAACTTCCCGCCGCCGGGACCCTGCGTGCCCACGAAGTCGGTGTCGCAGAACTGGCAAACGGCTTGGGCTCGATCTTGCTCCCGACCTGTCCACAGGTTGCAACCGGCAAAGCGGCAAAAGACGGCTGCACGCCCCGCCTGGCCGCCTTCTCCCTGCAGGGTGTAGTAGATCTCTTTGACTGAGTACATCATCGCTACACCGGCAAGGCCGGCCCTA
>JBIPLJ010000053.1:0-29113 GCA_044368415.1 Burkholderiaceae bacterium | reverse complement strand
CGGTTCGCCACCTGCAGCAGCCCGTGGTTGTCGCAGAAGCGCGCGAAGCTGCCGACCGGGAAGGCGAGCATCGTCGCGGTCGGGCACGACCAGATCGCCGCCGCCATCGGCAGCAGGTAGCCGTCGCGAAAGGGTCGGCCATAGCCGTTGGCGTCCAGCCAGTCGGTGAGCGGTACGGCTGCATCGTCCGCACGCGCCGGGTCGCGGGCCAGTGCAGTCGCCTGCCGGTTAAAGCGCAGGATGTCGCGCAGCATCGACCAGAAGCGCGGCGACAGCGCGTTCGACGGCTGGGCGAACAGCGAGCGCAGGTCGCTGCCGCACCACTCGAAGTCGTGCGGGCCGACCGATACCGAGAACGACATCTCGGACGCGGCGGTCGGCACGCCGAGTGCGTCGAACAGCGCGATCAGGTTCGGATAGGTGCGCTCGTTGTAGACGAGGAACCCGGTGTCTACGGGATAGGTCGTGCCGCCCACGGTCGCCTCGACGGTGTTCGTGTGACCGCCGACGTAGCCGGCGGCCTCGAACAGCGTCACCCGGTGGCGCGCCGCCAGGCGGTGCGCCGCACCCAGCCCGGCGATCCCGCCGCCGACCACCGCGATCCGCATGACCGCTCCCATGGGGGCCGCCGGCACGCTCAGGGCTTGACGCGCTCGATGAGCGCGTAGGCCGAGTGGTTGTGGATCGACTCGAAGTTCTCGGACTCGACCGTGTAGGCGGCCACGGCGTCGAGCGCCTCGGCCGCGAGCGCCACGTCGCGCACCAGGTCCTCGACGAACTTGGGGTTGTCGTAGGCGCGCTCGGTCACGTACTTCTCGTCCGGGCGCTTGAGAAGGCCCCAGAGCTCGCACGAGGCGGCCTGCTCGGCGATGCCGATCAGCGACTCGACCGGCAGCTCGCCGCGCAGCGTGGCCGAGAGGGTCACATGCGAGCGCTGGTTGTGCGCGCCGTACTCGGAGATGTTCTTCGAGCACGGGCACAGGCTGGTCACCGGCACCAGCACCTTCATCGTGACCGTGGTGATGCCGGCCTTCGACTCGGCGCGCAGCGTCACACGGTAGTCCATCAGGCTCTGGACGGCGGAGACCGGCGCGGTCTTCATCACGAAGTACGGAAAGCGCATCTCGACGAAGCCGGCGTCCGCGTCGAGACGGGCGAGCATCGTTGTCATCAGGCGCTGCAGCATCGACGGCGACACCGGCTCGTGCGCGTCCTGCAGGACCTCGAGGAACCGCGACATGTGCGTCCCCTTGACGTCCGGCGGCAGCGCGACATACATGTCGACGGTCGCGACCGTCGGCTGCGGGCCGCGCACGGTCAAGACCGTCAGAGGGTGCGTGATGTCCTTGACGCCCACCCGCTGGATGGCCAAGTTGCGGCGGTCAGGGTTCGACTGCACGTCGGGCAGGAAGATCTTCTCGGGGGCGTTCATCAGTCGGCTCCGTGGGGTCCGGCGATCATGTTAACTGAACTTGACCGAACGGTCACAGAGTGACTGTTCGGTATTCATGGCCTTCGGTCGCTACCGGGCCACGGACCTTTCCACGTCGCGGGTCAGGAGGGGGTCGAGTGGGGCGACGGCGCTGGGGTAGGCCGCGATGATCCGCCCGTCGCGGCCGACCAGCCACTTGTGGAAATTCCACTTCGGTGGCGATCCGCTTGCCCGGGCGAGTTCGGCGAAGAGCGGGTCGGCACCCGGGCCGGCCACCACGGTCTTGGCGAACATCGGAAACGCCACGCCATAGGTGTTGAAGCATAAATCTGCGATTTGTTTCGCCGAGCCGGGCTCCTGCTGCCCGAAATCGTTCGACGGGAAGCCCAGCACGACAAATCCGCGCCCACTGTAACGCTTGTGGAGCGCCTCGAGCCCCTCGTACTGCTGCGTGTAGCCGCAGTAGCTGGCGGTGTTCACGATCAGCACCACCTGTCCGGCGAACCGGCACAGGTCCTGGGGGGCGCCGTCCTGGAGCCTCGGCGCCTTCCGGTCGAGCAGTGGAGGACAGGCCTGGAGTCCCGAGGGGCGGGGCACCGTCTGGGCCTGGGCGGAATTGTCCAGGTCAAATACAAGGGATATCCCGACGGACAGGGCGGCGAGTGCCAAGAGCGAGCAGATTCGGGGTCGACAAACCCTGAGAGTGACCATGTTGTCCTAGGCAATGTAAAAGCCGCGCCTTATACTAGGAAACCGAACGCCCTAGGTCAAACCGCGCCCTGGACAAACAGCCTCCTTGTCCAGGCGGGCGTCGCGGGTCACAGAGGCGGGGGATGCAGTCACGTGATGAACGATCGCAACGCCATGCCGACGCTGTCGCGCACGATCGCGGCTGTCGAGCGAGACACAGGCCTCTCCAAGGACACCTTGCGGGTGTGGGAGCGGCGATACGGCTTCCCGCACCCCGGCCGCGATCAGTTCGGCGAGCGCGTCTACCCGATCGAGCAGGTCGACAAGCTGCGGGTGCTGCGGCGCCTGATGGATGCCGGCCACCGCCCTGGCAAGGTCATCCACCTGCCAATCGAGCAGCTCCAGACGCTCTCGGCCGAGACCACCGGTTCGTCGGTCACCCCGCGTTCGATGGGCGACGCCAACGCCGAGCACGAGGACTTGCAACGCTATATCGAGTTGGTCAAGGCCCACGATGTCGAGTCGCTGCGGCGGGCGCTCTCGCAGGCGCAACTGCGCGTCGGCATGGAACGCTTCGTCACCGAGATCGTCTCGCCGCTCACGCGGATGATCGGCGACGCCTGGGCCCGCGGCTACGTCGAGGTGTTCGAGGAACACCTCTACACCGAGTCCATCCAGGTGGTGCTGCGCGGTGCCATCGGCACGATCCCGCAGCCGGCGCGCCGCCCGCGCGTCCTGCTCACCACGATCCCCCAGGAGCCGCACGGACTCGGCCTGCTGATGTCCGAGGCGATCCTCGCGCTCGAGGGGTGCCGCTGCGTGTCGCTCGGTGTGCAGACCCCGATCTGGGACATCGTGCTCGCCTCGAGCGCGCATCGCGCCGACGTGGTGGCGCTGTCGTTTTCGGCGGTGGTCAACCCGAACCAGGTGCTCGACAGCCTGGTCGAGCTGCGCCAGAAGCTGCCCGCGGGCACCGAGATCTGGGCCGGGGGCAACTGCCCGATCCTGCAGCGCCGCCCGCCGGCCGACATCACCGTGCTCAACGAGCTGATCGAGATCCAGCCGGCGATCCGCCGCTGGCGCGAGGCGTATCCGGAGGGATGAGCCGCGGGGCCGGTGAGCACCGCGGGAACAAGTCGTTCCTGCCCTCGAAGCCGTGTGCACAGTGCACACGCCCGATGACCTGGCGCAAGCGCTGGGCGAACACCTGGGACTCGGTCCTCTATTGCTCGGATGGCTGCCGCATCGCTGCGGCTCGTGCTCGGCGACCAGCTGAGCCGGGCTAACCCCGCCCTCGCCGGCCTCGACCCCGCGACCGATCGCGTCGCACTGATCGAGGCGCCGGGCGAGGCCACCCACGTCCGCAGCCACAAGGCGCGCATCGCGCTGTTCCTGTCGGCGATGCGGCACTTCGCCGAGGCACTGCGCGCCGACGGCGTGCCGCTCGAGCACGTCAGGCTGGACGACGATCCGGAGCGCCCTGGCCTGGCGGCGCGGCTCGAGCGCCTGATCGATGTGCACCGGCCCGCCGAGCTGGTGGTCTGCGAGCCCGGCGACTGGCGTGTGCTGGCCGATCTGCAGGACCTGTGCGCGCGCCGCAGGCTGCCGATGCGGATGTTGCCGGACCCCCACTTCCTGTGCTCGACCGAGGACTTCGCCCGCTGGGCGGGGCGCGGCAAGACGCTGCGCATGGAGACCTTCTACCGCTGGATGCGCAAGCGCCACGGCGTGCTGATGGGCGAGGACGGCGAGCCCGAGGGCGGCCGCTGGAACTTCGATGAGGCGAACCGCGGCGCGTATCCGAGGGGCGGTCCGGGCCAGATCCCGGCGCCGGCGCGCTTCGAGCCGGACGCGATCACCCGCGAGGTGTTCGAGCTCGTCGAGCGCCGCTTCGCCGATCACCCGGGCTCGCTCACGTCCTTCGGCTGGCCGGTCACCCGCGAACAGGCACTCGTTGCGCTCGCACGCTTCATCGACGCGAGGCTGGTGAACTTCGGTCGTTATCAGGACGCGATGTGGACCGGCACGCCTTTCGGCTGGCATGCGCTGATCGCCTCGAGCCTGAACCTGAAGCTGCTCGATCCCCGCGAGGTCGTCGCCGCGGCCGTGCGCACCTGGTTCGAACGCGCGCCCGCCGCGCGCGTGGGCGAGGCCGGGGCCGCTGCGCTTGCCGCGGTCGAAGGCTTCGTGCGGCAGGTGCTCGGCTGGCGCGAGTTCGTGCGCGGCGTCTACTGGTTCGACATGCCGGGCCTAGCCGATGCGAATCACTACGGCCACGATCGCGCGCTGCCCGCCTGGTGGTGGACCGGCGACACGCGGATGGCCTGCCTGCGCGACGCCATCGGCCAGACGATGCGCGAGGGGTATGCGCACCACATCCAGCGCTTGATGCTCACCGGCAACTTCGCGCTGCTCGCGGGGCTCGCGCCGCGCGAGGTCGCCGCCTGGTACCTCGCGGTCTACGTCGATGCAGTCGAATGGGTTGAGCTGCCGAACGTGGCCGGCATGGCGCTCTACGCGAACGGGGGGCGCTTCACCACCAAGCCGTACGTGGCGAGCGGCGCCTACGTGAAGCGCATGAGCAACCACTGCGGCGGCTGCGCATACTCGCCCGAGGTGCGTACTGGGCCGCGGGCTTGCCCGATGACCACGCTGTACTGGCGCTTCCTCGACGCACACGAGGCCGAGCTCGCCGGCAACCCGCGGACCGCGCTGATGGCGAAGAACCTCGCGCGGCTCAGCGCCGAGGAGCGTGCCGCGATCCGCGACTGGGGTGACCGCCTGCTCGCCGATATCGATCGGATCTGAGCGGCCGTCGCGCGACCTGCCGCGCCGGCTGCCCAGGGTCCGCGTCGGACTCCGATCGGACCCGGATCAGGCTTCGTCGATCGGACCGGTGAACAGCGTCAGCACGCCGGTGTAGCCGTAGAGCCGGTGCTGCGCGATCTCGCCGTTGGCGAAGAAGCCGACCAGCGGAAACTCGCCGAGCTGCGACTGCAGAATGCCGACCTCTGCGCCCGCGGCACCGAACAGCGATCGGCCGCGCGCCACACAAGACACGTAGACGCCGCCGCGGATCGCCAGCCCGTCGGTCTCGAGCTCGTCGCGCAGCTCGGTGCAGGCGCGGATCAGGTCGGCGCGCGCCGCACGCGCGTCGCGGGTGCAGAACACCGCGCGATCGCCCTCCTGCGGCAGCGCCGCGACCGCAACGAGGCGGTTGTGCGGATCGATGCCGACGAGGTTGCGCACCAGATAGTCACCGAAGCCCGGCCGTACGCCGCGCGCGGGCTCGTCGCCGCCGGACAGCCCGACGAAGAGCCCGGCCCGCACGCGCTCGGCCGGCAGCGCCCGCATGAGTGCGGCGCCGTCGCGAGTGGCGCGCACCTCCTCGTCGACGCCGAGGTCGGCGAGCAGCACGTCGAGCGCGGGACGCCCGTCGAGCGTGCGGATCAGGTTCGAGCTGCAGTCCGAGATCACATGCTCGCCCGCCAGCGGTGAGCAGCCCTGTGTGACCCGCATGCGCAGGTCGACCTCGGAGGAGAACACCACGCCGGACAGCCCTCCGAAGAGCACGCGGTCGGCGATCTGCGGCAGCGGCGCGACCCGGCCGCTGGAGATGCCACCGAACAGCAGCCCCGAAGACACCTTGACCGCCATGTCCTCGACCAGCTCGGCGAGATCGGGCGTGCCCGGGTCGGCGTGCACCAGTGCCGACTGCGCCGCGACCGCGCCCGCGCTCGTGTGCGCGCCGGCCGGCGGCGGCGGTGTTGCGCCGGAGAACACCTGGAAGCCGTCGTCCGGCAGGTCGCAGAGCATCAGGGCGATCGCGGGCTCGTCGTCGTACTCGACGCCGGTGGCGACGACGGTGTGGCCGCAAGTGCCGGCCCAGTGCTCTACGCCGGTGCGCTGCCCCAGCAGCTCGACGATCTCGGTGGCGTGCGGCGCGAGCCCGGCCGTCAGGTAGACGAGGCCGAGGTTGCCACCGGGCGACCAGCCGGGCGACGCGCGTCGCCCCTCGAGCTGGGCGAGCGCGAGCTCGGTCGCCATCCGCCAGTCGGGATGCGTGGCATGGCCGTGGCGGAACCGGGTCACGAACCCGCCTTGGGCGCGCGGGGGGCCGGTGCGCGCCGCTTCTTCGCGGCCGGATTGCGTGCGACGGGTGCCTTCGGCGCGCGCGCGACCTTCGTGCCGGCCACGCTATTTGCGCCGGCCGCGACCTTCGCGCCGACCCCAAGCTTCGCGCCTGCCCCAACCTTCGCGCCTGCCGCGACCTTCGCCCCCGCGGCGACGGGCTTCATCACACGCGGCATCGCGGCGCCGGCCAGGCCGCCGGCCGCCTTCATCGCGGTTGCGGCCGCGTCCTGCAGGCCGCCGCCGCTGAGTGCCGCCTGCGCCACCTGATTGAAGTTCTGCTGCAGCAGGTTCCACCAGGCTGTGGGGTTGATGCCGGGCAGCATCGCGGGCAGCTCGGGCTTCGGCGACCTTGCCTCGCCAGCGGACTGTGCGGCCGTCTGCTCGGGCGGCGTTGGTACCGCAGCCGGCTCGGGTTCGGGCGCCGGCGGGCGCGCCGCGCTGCGCGGCGGCGCGGCGGCAGCGGCGGATTCGGCCCCCTGTTGTCCGAGGTTCCCGAAGGACGCTCCGAACGCCTTGACCGCGGCGATCGTGCCGCGCTGGATCTCGAGGCCCTGGATGGTGCCGCGCAGCATGCTGAGATTCATGTTCAGCCACTGCTCGACCGCCTTCAGGTCGGCGATGCGCTTGTCGAGCTCGTCGATGTCGACAGTCGGCACCAGCGTGCTGGGCAAGTTCAGGCCGCCCCAGGCCCGCTTGACGAACTCGACGCTGTCGAGCACCTGCCCGATCCCGCCGATCGCCATCTTGCCCATGTCGAACGCCTTGGAGGTGCTGGTTGCCATCGTCGTCTCGTGTGAAGGATATTCCGACGAACGATAGCAGCAGCCGCGCGCTGGCGGCCACAGCGATGGCATCGTCGCGCTGCCGCCGGCCTCGCCTCAGTAGCCCCGGGCGCGATCCACCGGCTGGTTCAGCGGCTCGCCGCGCTCGAGTCGCGCCACCTCTGCGGCGAACTGCGCGGCCACCGCGCCCGGCGAGAGCTGTCCGGCGACATGCGGCGTGATCGTGAGGTTCGGCGCCGACCACAGCGGATCGTCCGCGGACATCGGCTCGTTCGCCTGCACATCGAGCGTTGCGCCGCCCAACTGCCCGCTCGCAAGCGCGGCGAGCAGCTCGGGCTCCACCACCTGCCCGCCGCGACCGATGTTCACGAAGAACGCGCCACTCGGCAGCCGGGCGAGCAGCGCCGCATCGACGAGCCCCGTGGTCTGCGGCGTGAGCGGCAGCGCGCAGACCAGCACGCGGGCGCGCGGCAGCTCGGCCGCCAGCCCATCGTCGCCGGCGACGGTCCGGATGCCTTCAATGGCACGCGGCGTGCGGCTCCAGCCCGACACCTCGAAGCCCAGCGCGGCGAGCGAGCGCGCGATGGTCTGCCCGATCGGGCCGAGCCCGAGCACCAGCGCCTCGATGCCGACCGAGGGTGCGCGGTGCCGCGTCCAGTCGCGCGCGAGCTGCTGCGCGCGGTAGCGCGGCGCGAGCCGCAGGTGATCGAGCGCCGCATGCACGACGTACTGCGCGAGCTCGATCGCCTGCGAGCCGTCGATGACCCGCGCGATCGGCAGGTCGGGCGGCAGGTCGGGCGTGGCCAGCAGCTTGTCGACACCGGCCGCGCAGTTAAAGAGCAGCTCGAGCTTCGGCAGCCGCGGCAGCACGCCCGCGGGCAGGCGCCAGGCCATCAGCCAGCGGATCGACGCGGGGTCACAGTCGCCGTCGAGCGTCGTGTGGATCGGATGCGGCCAGCCGCGCTCGCGCAGTGCCTGCGCGAAGTGCTCCGGCGGCATCGGCTTGCTCAGGATCAGCAGGGCCATGGTCGGCGCCTCAGAACGGATCGCGTTCGTCGAAGCGCGGCGCGCGCTTCTCGCGCAGGGCGGCTACGGCTTCCTTCACGTGCGCAGGTGCCTGCAGCGTCTGGCCGGGACGGCAGATCATCACGAGCTCGAGCACCTCGTCGTCGTGTCGGACGAGACGCAGCGATCGGTACGGGTCGCAGTCGAGCATGGCGGTGTGGTTGCAGGGCGGTCCTCGGAGCGGCGATTCTATGCCCGGCCTGGCGCGGGCCGCGCCGCACACACCGCCGTTCGGACGCGGGTGCTCCGCGCACGGGCCCGCCGCGCGCGCATGAGCACATGCCGGCGCGCGAGCTTGGCGAGACCGTCCGGCGCGCGGTACCGTGCGCTGTTCACACAGGAGCGCACGAGCATGAAGGCACGCAGCATCCTCGAGACGATCGGCCGCTCGCCGCACGTCCGCATCAACCGGCTGTTCGGCGACGCCGAGGTCTGGATCAAGTCCGAGCGCTCGAACCCCGGCGGCTCGATCAAGGACCGCATCGCGCTGGCGATGGTCGAGGATGCCGAGCGGACCGGAACGCTCAAGCCCGGCGGCACGATCATCGAGCCGACCTCGGGCAACACCGGCGTGGGCCTGGCCATCGTCGCCGCGGTCAAGGGCTATTCGCTGGTGCTGGTGATGCCCGACAGCATGTCGGTCGAGCGCCGCCGCCTGATGCTCGCCTACGGCGCACGCTTCGTGCTGACCCCGCGCGAGAAGGGTATGAAGGGATCGATCGCGCGTGCGCAGGAGCTCGCCGCCGAGACGCCCGGCGCATGGATCCCGCAGCAGTTCGAGAACCCGGCCAACGTCGACGCCCATGTGCGCTTCACCGGCCCGGAGATCCTCGAGGACTTCCCCGACGGGCTCGACGCGATGATCACCGGCGTGGGCACCGGTGGCCACCTGACGGGCGCCGCGCGTGTGCTCAAGGCCGCGTGGCCGAAGCTCAAGGTCTTCGCGGTCGAGCCGGCGGCCTCGCCGGTGATCTCGGGCGGCGCGCCGTCGCCGCATCCGATCCAGGGCATCGGCGCCGGCTTCGTGCCGGCCAACCTCGACGTGTCGCTGCTCGACGGCGTGATCACGGTCGAGGCCGAGGAGGCGCGCGAATATGCACGTCGTTCGGCGCGCGAGGAGGGGATGCTGGTCGGCATCTCGTCGGGTGCGACGCTCGCCGCGATCGCGAAGAAGCTGCCCGAGCTCGGGAAAGGGGCGCGCGTGCTCGGCTTCAACTACGACACCGGCGAGCGCTACCTGTCGGTCGAGGGCTTCCTGCCGACCGAGGGCTGAACCGGGCGCGGCTTGCCGCGGGGGAGGGGGCCCGCCGCCCTGATGCTTGCGCCGTGTCCCGGTGACGCGGAGACTGCGCCCTCGCCCTCGCCCTCGCCCTCGCCCTCGCCCTCGCCCTCGAACCGCCGCCCCGATGGACGACCTAGACACCCTGCGCCGCATTCTCGCCACCTACCGCACGATCGCGGTGGTCGGGCTGTCCGCCGACTGGTTCCGCCCGAGCTATTTCGCCGCGAAGTACATGCTCGACCACGGCTACACCGTGATCCCGGTGAATCCGAAGTATCCGGAGATCCTCGGGCGCAAGGCCTATGCGTCGCTCGGCGAGATTCCAGTCAGGGTCGACATGGTCGACGTTTTCAGGAAGCCTGCCGACGTGCTGCCGATCGCCCGCGAGGCAATCGCGATCGGCGCCCGCTGCCTGTGGCAGCAGCTCGGGGTGGAGAACCTCGAGGCTGACGCGCTCGCGCGCGCGGCGGGCCTGGACTCGGTGATGGACCGCTGCGTGAAGATCGAGCACGGGCGCCTGTTCGGCGGCCTCGGCTGGGCGGGCGTGGACACCAAGGTCATCTCCGCCAAGCGCCCGCGCTGGAACGGCATCCTGCCGCCGGCGGCCTGAGCCGCGGCGCTGCGGTACCCTTGCCGCTCCGCGCCGAGACCCGTGCGCCGACCCCCGGCTCCGCCATGACTGACCGCGCCTTCGGCATCGAGACGCTCTGCCTGCATGCCGGCCAGATCCCGGATGCCGAGACCGGCGCGAGGGCCACGCCGATCTACCAGACCGTGGCCTATGTGTTCGACTCGGCCGAGCACGCGTCCTCGCTGTTCGACTTGCAGACCTTCGGCAACGTCTACAGCCGCCTCGGCAATCCGACCGTCGCGGTGCTCGAGCAGCGCATCGCCGCGCTCGAGGGCGGGCGCGCGGCGCTTGCCACCGCCAGCGGCATGGCCGCTGAGATGGTCGCGATGCTCACGCTGTGCCGGCAGGGCGACCACATCGTCGCGGCCAACACGCTGTACGGCGGCACGGTCTCGCAGTTCTCGGTGACCTTCGCGCGCTTCGGCATCTCATGCACCTTCGTCGAGCCCGACGAGCCGGCCAACTTCCGCGCCGCGATGCGACCCGAGACGCGCGCCGTCTTCGTCGAGACGATCGCCAATCCGCGCCTGAACGTGATCGACCTCGAGGCGGTGGCCGAGATCGCGCACGCACATGGCGTGCCGCTGGTCGTCGACAACACGCTGGCCTCGCCCTACCTGTGTCGGCCGATCGATCACGGGGCCGATCTCGTTGTCCACTCGGTCACCAAGTACCTCGGCGGCCATGGCACCACCCTCGGCGGCGCCATCGTCGAGGCCGGGCGCTTCCCGTGGGACAACGGCAAGTTCCCCGAGATGATCGAGCCGAGCAAGGGCTATCACGGCGTGCGCTTCTTCGAGACCTTCGGCGACTTCGCCTTCACGATGCGTGCGCGGATGGAGACCGCGCGCACGCTCGGACCCACGCTCGCGCCCCTGTCGGCCTTCCTGCTGCTGCAGGGCATCGAGACGCTGCCGGTGCGCATGGACCGCCATGTCGGCAACGCAACGCGTGTCGCCGACTTCCTGCGTGTGCATCCGCGCGTGGCCTGGGTCAACTACCCCGGCCTCGCCGACAGCCCGTACCATGCGCTCGCCAAGCGCTACCTGCCGCGCGGCGCCGGTGGCATCCTCACCTTCGGCGTGAAGCCGGGTGCCGAGGGCGACGCCCGGCGCGCCGGCGAGCGCTTCATCGACGCCTGCACCTTCCTGTCCCACCTTGCCAATGTCGGCGACGCGCGCACGCTGGTCATCCACCCGGGCTCGACCACGCACCGCCAGCTCTCCGAGGCCGAGCAGCATGCCGCCGGGGTATCCTCCGACCTTGTACGGCTGTCCGTGGGGCTGGAGTCGTTGGACGATATCCTCTGGGATCTCGACCGAGCACTCGCCGCCACGGCCTGAGCCGCCCTTGACTCCATCTCGCGCCGCGACCCCGCTCCGCGCCGCCCCTTTCCGGACATCCTGATGCTAGAGCTCCTGACCGACCCGCAGGTGTGGGTCGCCTTTCTGACGCTGACCCTGCTCGAACTGGTGCTCGGCATCGACAACATCATCTTCATCTCGATCCTGGTGGACAAGCTGCCGCCCGAGAAGCGCGAGTTCGCTCGCAAGATCGGCCTGTCGATGGCGATGTTCATGCGGATCGGTCTGCTGCTGGTGCTCGCCTGGATCGTCGGCCTGGTCGAGCCATTGTTCACCGTCATGGGCCAGGAGATCTCCGGGCGCGACCTGATCCTGATCCTCGGCGGCCTGTTCCTCGTCTACAAGTCCACGACCGAAATCCATGGCTCGATGGAAGGCGAGGAGGGCACGACCGCCTCGGCGGTGAAGGCGACCTTCACCGCGGTCATCCTGCAGATCATGGTCGTCGACCTGGTGTTTTCGCTCGACTCCATCATCACCGCGGTCGGCATGGTCGACGACGTCCGGGTCATGATCGCGGCGGTCGTCGCCTCGGTCGGTCTGATGATGCTGTTCGCTGGCGCGATCGGTCGCTTCGTGTCGGCCCATCCGACCATCAAGATGCTCGCGCTGTCGTTCCTGGTGGTGGTGGGCGTGGTGCTGATCGCCGAGGGCTTCGACAACCACATCCCCAAGGGCTACATCTACTTCGCGATGGCCTTCTCGCTGGGTGTCGAGGTGCTGAACATCAACGCCCGCAAGCGTGCCAAGCGGGTGGTCGACCTGCACAGCCCATACCGGCAGCCGGGCGAGCAGTGAGCGTTGCCTTCATGAAGAAGTTCGAGGGCGCTTGGCGGCACCTGTAACAGGGGCGACGACGGGTAATGCGCCTCGCCGGCGCCCGGCCGAGGCACGAAGATGGGGCTCCGACACCTACAAAACGGACGCTCTCCATGAATGTTTCCCCCTCGATCCGCACCCGCCTGCTCGCCGCCGGCACCTTCGCCGCGGCGCTCGTCGCCGGTGTCGCCGTCGCGCAGACGCCGGCGCCCTCCAATCCCGCGCCCGCCGCCCAGTCCGCGCCGCTGACCGTTCCTCCCGTCCCGCAAGGCGCGGGCCCCGGTATGTCCGGCCATCACGCCGGTCGCAGCGGGCACCACGAGCGCACCGGCCGCGGCGAACGGATGTTTCAGCAGCTCGACACCGATCGCGACGGTAAGCTGAGTCGTGCCGAGTTCGAAGCCGGCCAGAAGGCGATGATGGAGCGAGCGCAACGCGCATTCGACACCGCCGACGCCGACCGCGACGGCTCGCTCAGCGCCACCGAGCAGCAGGCGTTCCGCCAGGCGATGCACGCGCAGATGCAGTCTCACGATGCCACCCAGCGCCGTCGCGGCGGCGCGTCTGCACAGCCCTCGGCTCCGGCGCAGTCCGGCAGCTGATCGCGCTGCCAGGGTGGCCCGCCACGGTGCGCCTCAGGCGTCACCGTCGAGCGCGGCCACCAACGCCGAGATCGAGCAGGGCTTGGGCAGCAGCAGGAAGCCGCCCTCGTCCGAGGCTCGATGGACCTCGGCGATGTAGCCGGTCATCAGCACCACCCGCAGCCGCGGGCGCGTGCGCCGCAGGTGGACCGCGAGCTGCGCGCCGTCGAAGGCGCCTGGCATTGCGATGTCGGCGAGCACCACGTCCGGCACCTGGCCGCCGTCGATCCGCTCGAGTGCGGTCTCGGCATCGCCGGCCCGCTCGACCGCCCATCCGAAGCTGCGGAGCACCGCGCCGGTCGCGGCCGCGACCTCATCGTTGTCCTCGACCAGCAGCACGCTGCGCGCCTCGGACGGCATCGTGTCGGCGGGACGGGGGGCTGCGTCTTGCACGGCAGTATCCGGGACGAGCGGGGGAGCTGGTGATCATGGCGCCGGTGTCCGGCCGCCGGCAGATGGGGGAATCCGCAAGCCTGATCGGATGATGGGCGTCCTCCTACAGCGTAGCGTTCGGTCTTCCTTCGAGCGATCCGGCGGTGTGCCCGATCGGGGCGAGGGATTCCACTTGCGCCGACCCCCAGGCCTTTCGACAGCCGCCCCCGCCTTCGGTACGCTTGCGGCCCCGCCCCGAGGAGCGTCGCGATGACCACCCGCCGCCTGTTTCTGTCGACCGCCGCCGGCACCTCCGCCGCTCTCGTCCTGCCGACGAGCGCATGGGCGCAGTGGGCGCCCACTCGCGCCGTGACCATTGTGGTGCCTTATCCGGCAGGCGGGCCGACCGACATCCTTGCGCGTATCGTCGGCGCCGAGCTGACGCGGGCGCTCGGGCAGCCGGTGGTCGTCGAGAACGTCCCCGGCGGCGCCGGCGCGATCGGCACCCGGCGGGTCGCCCAGGCTGCGGCCGACGGCCACGTGCTGGTGTTCGGCACCAACCAGACCCATGCCACCAACATTTCGTTGCTGCCCCAGGGTGGCGGCTACGATCCAGTGAAGGACTTCGCGCCGGTCGCCGGCCTCGCCGACCTGCAGCACCTAGTGGTCGTCAGCCCCGAGCTGCCGGTGAAGACACCGGCCGAGCTGGTGGCGCTCGCGAAAAAGGATCCGGGCAAGCTCACCGCCGGCTCGACCGGCCCCGGCTCGGCCTCGCACCTGGCGCTCGAGCTCTTCAAGGTTCGCACCGGCACCGACATCGCCCACGTCCCGTACAAGGGCTCGGCGCCGCTCCTGACCGACCTGCTCGGCGGCCACGTGAACCTGAGCTTCGCGACCACGCCGACGGTGCTGCAGCAGATCCAGTCGGGCAAGCTGCGGGCGATCGCGGTCGCCTCCCCGAACCGCTCGCCCTACTTGCCCGAGCTCCCGACGCTGGCCGAGGCCGGCGTGCGCGGCGTCGAGGCCGACGCCTGGCTGGCGGTGTTCGCGCCCGCCGGCGTGCCGGCACCCGCGCTTGCCCGGCTGCGCGAGGCGACGCTCGAGGCGATGAAGCAGCCCGCAGTCCGCGAGACGCTCACCAGGAGTGGCATGACCCCGAACGCCCGCGACGGCGCGGCATTCGCAGGGTTCGTACGGGAGGACGTCGCGCGCTGGGCCGAGGTGGTGCGGGTCGCGAACGTCAAGGCCGAATAGGGCGCGTCGGCGACAGCGCCGCGTACAACGCGAGCCTGCGCTCGAGCATCGCCAGCCCGTCGCGGCAATCGGGCGTCTCGGCGCAGCCCGACACCTTGCGCAGCGGATCGAGCCGCCAGACGCTGCGGCCCGCCTTGACCGTCTCCATCACCTTCAGGTCGACCAGCGTCTCGCGCGGCACCGTCAGCGGGTTGTCGGAGAGGATCGCGAAGTCGGCGAGCTTGCCGACTTCGATCGAGCCCTTGGTCTTCTCCTCGAAGTGCTGATAGGCGGGCCACAGCGTCAGTGCCTTGATCGCGACGATCGGCTCGACGCGGTGCTCCGGCCCGAGCACCTGGCCGCTGCGGGTCGTGCGGTTCACCGTGGCCGACAGCACCCGCATCGTGTCGGGCAGCGCCACCGGGGCGTCGTGGTGCGACGAGAACATCATGCCCCGCTGCACCAGCCAGCCGGTCGGCGAGATGTTGGCCGCGCGCTCAGGTCCGAGCACCGAGTCGCGGTGCCAGTCGCCCCAGTAGAACGTGTGCATCGGGAACAATGACGGGAAGATGCCGAGCGCCCGCACGCGGTCGACCTGCGCGGGCTGCAGCAGGTGGCCGTGGATCATCACCGGGCGGCGGTCCTTGCGCGGCACTTTCGCCGACGCCGCCTCGACGGCGTTCAGCATCTGCTCGATCGCCCGGTCGCCGCCGACATGCATCAGCACCTGCCAGTCATTGCGGAACGCCCGCTCGACCCAGCCCGTCACTTCGGCGTCGTCCTTGAACGTCGGATAACCGGCGTAGGTCGCCGGCTGGCCCGGCGGCGGCTTGAAGAAGGGCTGAGACAGCCACGCGGTCTTGCCCTGCGGCGAGCCGTCGAGGTTCAGCTTCACGCCGCCGATCCGCAAGCCGTTCGTGTAGCGGCGCGACATCAGCGGGCCCTTGAGCGCCGGGTCGTCGGCGTTCATCTGCAGGTCGGGATAGGCGACGACGTCGAGCTTCAGCACGCCCTGCGCGGCTGCGCGTGGCAGCAGCTTCAGGTCGCCCGGCGACGTGCGTCCGTCCTGCGCGGTCGTGTGGCCGAAGCGCAGGTACATCTCCTGGCCCGCCTTGAGCAGGGCGAACTGCTGGGCCTCGCCCAGCGCCGGCATCAGCTTCATCAGCGCGGCGACGTGCGCGGTCTCCTCGAGCGTGCCGTCGGGTTCGCGCGAGCCCGGCTTGCGGCGGATCACGCCGCCCTTCGGGTCGGGTGTGTCGGCGGTGATGCCCGCGCGGCGCAGCGCCGCGCTGTTGTAGGCGCCGAGGTGGGCGGACTGGTGAACGACAAACACCGGCAGGTCGCGCGACACCTCGTCGAGCTCCTCGCGGGTCGGTGGCCGGCCTTCCTTCAGCTGCGAGTCGTCGTAGCCGAAGCCCATCACCAGCCCGTACTCGCGGTGCCACGGATTCGCCGCCATCCAGTCGCGCAGTGTCTGCTGCAGCGCGGCCACCGAGTCGTTGCGGCCGTCGGGCGGGGGCAGCACGTTGGCGACCACCGCCTGGGTGCCGACGCCCGTGATGTGGCCGTGGCCGTCGACGAAGCCCGGCAGCAGCGTGCGGCCCTTCAGGTCGTGGCGCACGGTCTTCGGCCCGGCGAAGCGCCGCTCGACGTCGGAGCGGGGCCCGACGGCGACGATCCGACCGCCCCGGACTGCCACCGCCTCGGCCGACGGCTGCGCGTCGTTCACAGTGACGATCGATCCGCCGCTCCAGATCGCATCGGCAGGCTGGGCGAGGACGGCCGAGGGGCCGAAGGCGAGGGCGGCGAGCAGCACGCGGCGGGCGGACATGCGGGCGATGGGCATCGGGGGCTCCGGTCAGAGGTGGCGGGATCCTATCGAAAGTGAGGCGGTGGCGCGACCTCACCGCGGGCTGGTGCGCCTACAGGGATCGCTTCAGGCGCTTCTCCCGACTCGGGGAGCTTTGCGCGTCCTGATTGGCCGCCTCTCGGCGGAATCCCGTTCTTGACGAACCAGCCCGGCCCGGAGGGCCGGTCGTTCGGCCGGCAGGACGCTACGCGTCCTGAAACCCCGGCCTCACCACCCCCCGCCGGATCTGGTCGAGCTCGATCGATTCGAACAGCGCCTTGAAGTTGCCCTCGCCGAAGCCCTCGTCGCCCTTCCTCTGGATGATCTCGAAGAAGATCGGCCCGATGACCGTCTTGGTGAAGATCTGCAGCAGCAGGCCGCCGGTGGGGCCGCCGTCGAGCAAGACGCGGTTGCCGGCCATCCTCGCCAGGTCCTGGCCGTGACCGGGTAGCCGGGTGTCGATCAGCTCGTAGTAGGTGTCCGGCGTGTCGAGGAAGGACACGCCCGCGGTGCGCAGTCGCTCCACCGTCGCGAAGATGTCGTCGGTGCCGAGTGCGATGTGCTGGATCCCCTCGCCGTGGTACTGCTCGAGGTACTCCTGGATCTGGCCGCCGCCGGTGCCGGTGCCTTCCTCGTTGATCGGGATGCGGATCTTCCCGCAGGGCGAGGTCATCGCCTTGGACTTCACGCCGGTGACCTTGCCCTCGATGTCGAAATAGCGCACCTCGCGGAACTCGAACAGCCGCTCGTAGAACGACGACCACTCGGCCATGCGGCCGCGGTGCACGTTGTGCGTCAGGTGGTCGACGTAGGTCAGGCCCGCGCCCGCATGCTCGATGCCGGCGTCGCCGATCGGCTCGAAGTCGACGTCGTAGATCGAGATGTCGCCTACGCCGCCGCTGCGGCCGTTCTTGCCGCGCCAGCGGTCGACCAGGTAAATCAGCGAGTCGCCGATGCCCTTGATCGCGGGAATGTTCAGCTCCATTGGGCCCGAGCGCGAGTCGAAGCCCCAGGCGCCGAGATCCAGCGCCCGCGTGTAGGCGGCGCCCGCGTCCTGCACGCGGAACGCGATCGCGCAGATCGACGGGCCGTGGATCCGCGCGAATCTCTGCGCAAACGAGTCGGGCTCGGCGTTCACGATGAAGTTGACCTGCCCCTGCCGGTACAGCGTCACGCGCTTGGTCCGGTGGCGGGCGACGGCCTTGAAGCCCAACTGCTCAAAGACCGCGCCCAACGCGGCCGGGTCGGGCGCGGCGTACTCGATGAACTCGAAGCCGTCGGTGCCCATCGGGTTGGCCCAGGCGGAGCGGGTGTCGGCGGCGGTGGTCAAGGCGGTCTCCTTGGCGCCCGCGCGACGGGGCGCTGGCAGGGTGGGATGCGGGAACTCCAGGGACGACGGCGGGCCATCGGATTGCGAACGGATGGCTCGGATCGCAGAAACACAAGCAGAACATTGCCTGGTGTGGTCCGCAAGAGGCAGGATTGAGCGCGACCCACCGTCGAGCCGAGGCGCCTCGTACGGCCCGGCCTACACTGACGGCTGTCCCGGGCGCCGGCGGTCCGCCTCCGATGCCGCCGCATTCGACCCCGGGCGAGGAGACCCCCTGATGCGACGCGTCGTCGTGATCGGCGCCGGATTCAGCGGCGTCGCGCTCGCCGTGCACCTCAGCCGCGCGGCCGAGGCCCCGCGCGAGATCGTACTGGTCGATCCCCGCGGCGAGGCTGGCCCGGGCTTCGCCCATGCCTCCGCGCATCCCGACCACCGCCTGAACGCGCCGGCGCCGCTGCACACGATCTACCCGGACGCGCCGCTGCACTTCGTCGACTGGGTGCGCGAGCAGGGCCTGCCGACGTCGGATCCGCAGGCGGTCGCTGCCAACGGCGCGCTCTATGTCCGCCGGCGCGACTTCGGCCGCTACATGGCGGGCGAGCTCGCCCGTCACGCGAGGCACAACCCCGGCGGCACGCGGATCGACGTCGTCCGGGACCGGGCGGTCGGTGTCGCGCCGACCGGCTCGGGCCTGCACGTGCAGCTCGAGGGCGGCGGTCGGCTCGACGCCGAGCGCTGCGTGATCGCGGTCGGATGGAACGCCGCCGACGTGCCGCCGCCGTGGCGCGGCGTGGTCGGACATCCGGGCTGGATCGCCGACCCGTGGGACCTGGATCGCCTCGCCAGGATCCCGCGGGCGGCCCGCGTCCTGCTGCTGGGCACGGGACTGACCGCGTCGGACGCGTTCGCTACGCTGGCGGGCCAGGGCCACCAGGGGCCGGTGATCGCGCTGTCGCGGCGCGGCCGTCGGCCCGCCGGCCAGAATCCGTTTCCGTCGCGGATCGTCTCGGTCTGGGGCATGCTGCGCGATCCCCAGCCGGCTTTCGTCGCGCGGCATGGCGTGCCCGCGACGGCCCGGGAGGCGCTGCGTGCGCTGCGTGCCGACCTCGCCGAGCTGGATCCCGCCGAGGCCAGCTGGCATTCGGCGTTCGACGAGCTCCGCGACGCGGCGACGCAGGTCTGGCGGGCGTTCCCGCCACACGAACTGCGCCGCTTCGTCCGGCACCTGAAGAGCCGGTACGACCCGTTGCGGTTCCGCAATCCTCCTCAGGTCGAGCGGATCGTCGAGTCGGGGGTCGAACGCGGACAGCTGCGCTTCGCGGCGGCGCGCGTGCGCGGCGTCCGCGCCGACGGGGCCGGGATCGTCGCGGACTTCGAGCCCGGACGCGGGGAGGCCGCGCCGACTGTCCGCGTCGATGCGGTGGTCCACTGCACCGGGCCCGGACCACGTCCGAGCGGCTCGGGCAACCCAATGTGGACGCGGCTGATCGCCGACGGCCTCGCGCGGGATCATTCCTGCGGGCTCGGCATCGACGTCGATGCCGGCTGCCGCGTTCTCGGCGCCGACGGGCGGGCCACCGATGGCCTGTTCTGCATCGGGCCGCCGACGCTCGGCGCCTTCGGCGAATCTACCGCGGTGCCGTTCATTGCGCGTCAGGTGATCGACCTGGTCGGCGGGCTGCGGCGCGACGGCGGCGGCGCGGCCCGCCCCGGTGATGCACTGCAAGGTTGTTTGCGCTAAGTCCCGATGGAATAATCGACTAGGCCGCGTCCAGACGGCCATCCAAGGAGGAGACATGTCCGTTCGAACGCTCACCCGGGCGACGTCCGCGCTCGCGGCGATGATCACATTCATGCTCGCCACCGGGGGCGCCGCGGCCACTCCGCCCAAGGGCAGTCCCGAACACGCGGCCGCAGCGACGCAGCGCGTCAATGCCACGTTCTTCAAGGCCAACGCGGCGCGCACCCCCGACTGGCCGAGCTACGGCCTGGATTACGCCGAGACCCGCTTCTCGAAGCTCGACCAGGTCAACACCTCCAATGTGAAGGGCCTCGGGCTCGTCTGGTCGTACAACCTGGAATCGAACCGCGGCGTGCAGGCCACGCCGGTCGTCGTCGACGGGATCATGTACGTGACCGCGTCATGGAGCGTGGTCCATGCGATCGACGTTCGGACCGGAAAGCGGCTGTGGACCCACGATCCTAAGGTGCCGAAGTCGTTCGGCTCGAAGGGCTGCTGCGACGTGGTCAACCGCGGCGTCGCGGTCCACGAGGGCAAGGTGTTCGTCGCCTCGTACGACGGCCGGCTGATCGCGCTCGACGCGGCCACGGGCAAGGTCGCCTGGGAGAAGGACACGATCGAGAACCGCAACTTCTCCTACACCGTCACCGGCGCGCCGCGGGTCTACAAGGGCAAGGTCATCATCGGCAACGGCGGCGCCGAGTACGGCGTGCGCGGCTACCTGACCGCCTACGACGCCCATACCGGCCGGCAGACGTGGCGCTGGTACGCGGTGCCCGGCGACCCGTCCAAGCCGTTCGAAGACGAGTCGATGCGCCGGGCGGCCAAGACCTGGGATCCGAGCGGGAAGTACTGGGAAGCCGGTGGCGGCGGCACGATGTGGGACACCATGGCCTTCGATCCCGAGCTGAACCTCATGTACGTGGGGACCGGCAACGGATCGCCGTGGGCGCGTTCGAAGCGCAGCCCCGGCGGCGGCGACAACCTGTACCTCGCGTCCATCGTCGCGCTGAATCCGGACACCGGGAAGTACGTCTGGCACTACCAGCAGACGCCTGGCGACGACTGGGACTACACGTCGGCGCAGCCGATGATCCTCGCCGACATCAAGGTCGACGGACAGCCGCGCAAGGTGGTCCTGCACGCGCCGAAGAACGGCTTCTTCTACGTGCTCGACCGTACCAACGGCAAGTTCATCTCAGCCGACGCCTTCGTTCCGGTGAACTGGGCGAAGGGCTACGACAAGAACGGCCGGCCGATCGAGAACCCCGAGGCCCGCGCCCCGGGCAAGCCGTTCGAGGTCACGCCGAGCGCCTACGGCGCGCGCAACTGGCATTCGATGAGCTACAACCCGCGCACCGGCCTGGTCTACATGCCGGCGCAGGGCATCCCGCTCACGCTGATGGACAACCAGGCCTGGAAGTTCAATGCGAACGCGCCCTTCGAGGCGCATGGCAACCTCGGCTGGAACATGGCGAAGATCGCCAACGCCGAACCGCCTAAGGAGAAGCCCTTCGGCCGCCTGATCGCCTGGGATCCCGTCGCGCGCAAGGCCCGCTGGACCGAGGAGATGGTCTCGCCGTGGAACGGCGGCACGCTGAGCACCGCGGGCAACCTGGTGTTCCAGGGCACCGCCGACGGGCGCTTCATCGCCTATGACGCGCGAGACGGCAGCAAGCTCTGGGAGACCCCGACCGGCACCGGCGTGGTCGCCGCGCCCTCGACCTATTCGGTCGATGGCAAGCAGTACGTATCGATCGCGGTCGGCTGGGGCGGCGTGTACGGCATGGCCGCACGGGCGACCGATCGCGCCGGTCCCGGCACGGTCTACACGTTTGCGATCGGCGGGACCGCCAAGCCGCCGGAGTTCGTCGCCTACCGGATGGGGCAGCTCGTCAGCGGCGTGAAGTACAACCCGGACCATGTGAAGGACGGCACCAACCTCTACGTGCAGAACTGCGCGTTCTGCCACGGTGTGCCGGGGGTCGACCGCGGCGGCAACATCCCGAACCTCGGCTACACCGCGGCGGCCAACCTCGAGAACCTCGCGGTCTGGCTCTTCAAGGGCCCGGCGACGGAGAAGGGGATGCCCGACTTCACCGGCAAGCTGACGCCCGACGACGCCGAGAAGATCAAGGCGTTCATCCAGGGTACCGCCGACGCGATCCGGCCGAAGTCGCAGTAATCCGCGATCGGTCCGGGGGGGGCGCGCCGCGCGCGCGCCCTACGACTTCTCGCGCTTCGTCCAGCAGCGGCTGCTGCGCCGGTCGGGCGCGCTGAGCCGGATGTGGGTCTTCACCCAACCGGATGAGCAAGAAATAAAGGTTTTAGTTTAAGTTATCGTCATTCAGCCTTATCGGAGGGATGATGCCCCAAATCGACAAACAGGCCGTGCTGCGCGCACGGATCGTCTGGCCGTGTCGCGCGATCCGTGCCGCGGCCGTCGGTTACGCGACTTGGTCGCTGCTGCGGGTCGGCGCGTTCTGGTCGGACGCGGAGTACGTCGCGCGGGCCTTCTCCGGCTGGTACGGCGGCGAGCCGGCACTCGCCGACGGGCTGCGGCGCGCGGCCGGCTTCGGTATGTCGCTCACGGTCTGGGCCCTGGTGATCGCTGGCGTCGTCGCAGCCTGGCGCCTGACCGGCCACTACCTGGCCGGGCGGGTCTTCTCTGTCGACGCGTCGGTGACGCTCAAGCGAATCGCGCAGCTCGGTCTCGCGGCCACCGTGCTCGACATCGCGCTGCGGCCCGTCATCCGCACACTGCTCTCGCCCGGACCGGCGCTCGACCCGATCTTCCTCGTGCGCTGGGTTCGCCCCGAGGATCTGCTCTATGCCGCGATGTTCGGCGCGCTGTGGGTCCTTGCCCACGTCCTCGAATCGGCGGCCTCGCTGTCGGACGAGGTCGAGCAGTTCGTCTGAGACGCCCGATGCCAATCGTGGTCGAGCTCGACGTGATGCTCGCGCGCCGCAAGATGCGCTCGAAGGAGCTGGCCGAACGCATCGGACTGTCCGAGCAGCAGGTCTCGATGCTGCGCAGCGGGCGCGCGCGTGGCGTGCGCTTCGACACGCTGGCCCGGATCTGCGAGGTGCTGGAGTGCCAGCCCGGCGACCTGCTGGTCCATCGGGCCGGCGGACCGTCTCAGGATTGAAGCGCCGTCCACATCTCGATGTCGCGCTCGGCCGTCCAGATCCTCGGATGCTTGATGCCGCTCGCCTCGTCATAGGCCCGCGTGACATCGAAGGGCAGGCAGTGCTCGTAGATGAACACGCCGCCGAACACCGGGTCCATCACCTCGCGCACGTCCTTGAAGACGCGCTTCAAGTCCTTGCCCGCGGCGACGCCGGCACGGGCCGTCGCGTACAGGTCGGTGACCCACCGGCGCGTGTACTCGATCGCCTTCTCGCAGTCGGCCGGCGTCGTCATCGCCGGGCCGCGCCCGGGCACCAGCTTATGAGGCCGGAGCGCACGCAGCGCCTCGAGTGTCGTCGGCCATTCCTCGAGCTGCGCGTCGCCGGTGTAGACGCCAGCGTTGTACTCCACGAGGTCGCCCGAGAAGATCACGTCCTGCGAGGGCACCCAGGCGATGGTGTCGCCTTTGGTGTGGCCGGGGCCGATGTGCTTCAGACGGACCTCGAGCGTGCCGAGGAACAGCGTCAGGTCGCGCTCGAAGACCATCGTCGGCCAGGTGAGGCCGGGCACCGTCTCCACGCCCGCGAAGAGCCGTGGGAAGCGCTCGATCTCGCTCTTCATGTCCTGGGCGCCGCGCTCGACGATCAGCTCGTACGTGCCGCGCGAGGCAATCACCTCGGTCGCGCCCTCGGCGAAGTAGGCCGACGCGCCGAGCACACGCACGGCGTGGTAATGCGACAGCACCACGTACTTGATCGGCGTGTCGGTGACCGCCCGGATGCGCGCGATCAGGTCCTGCGCCATCGCCGGCGTCGCGGTGGTGTCGATCACCATGCACGCGTCGTCGCCGATGATCACGCCCGAATTCGGATCGCCCTCGGCGGTGTAGGCCCAGCAGTTCGCGGACAGCTGCGTGAAGCTGACCTGCTTGGCGGTGAGGTCGGCCTTGGAGGCGAACGAGGCGCTCATGGGGGCTCCGGGTCGGACGGGCCGGGGGCCGGCCATCGTGCCGATTATACGAAGCCCCCGCGCGGCGACTGCGGGCTCAGGTGCCGGTGCGTTGCAGCGGCTCCGCATGGGCCACGGGGGCCTGCAGCCCCCGCTCCCACAGCTCGATCACCAGCTCGGCATAGCGCTCGTAGCTCATCGGTCCGTCGGGCCGCAGCCAGGCGAACGTGAAGTTGATCATGCCCAGCAGGGCCATCGTCGCCGGCTTGCGTTCGTCGGGTGCGAACCGCCCCGGAGCCACGCGTTGCAGCGTGGCCGCCAGCGCGTCGACGACCGCGCGCTGCTGCGACTCGATCCGCTCGCGCTGCGCGTGCGCGAGGAACTTCACGTCGTTGAGCAGCGCGACGTGCCGCTCGCGCGAGTCGCGGTACTCCACCACCAGCGCTCGGACCAGCTCGGCCAGCTCCTCGCGCGGCGCGAGGCCGCGGGCTTTCACCGACTCGACCAGCGCGACCAGCCTGCACATGTAGCGGTCGAGCGACTCGAAGAGCAGCGATGCCTTGCTTGGGAAGTAGTGATAGAGCCGGGCCTTCGAGGTGCCGCAGGCGTCGGCGAGCTGCGCCATCGAGGCGCTCGGATAGCCGATCTCGGCGAATGCGGCCGTCGCCAGCGCGAGGATATGGTCGCGCTGGGCGTCGTAGTCGAGGGCCTTGGGCCGCGCCACCTCAGCGCTCGTCGTAGCTGAGCACGACGTGCTCGCTCACCGGATGCGCCTGGCAGGTCAACACGAAACCGGCGGCGACTTCCTGCGGCTCGAGCGTGTAGTTCTTGTCCATCCTGACCTCGCCCTCGAGCACCTTCGCGCGGCAGGTGCAGCAGACGCCGCCCTTGCAGGCGTACGGCAGGTTCGCGCCCGCGGCCAGCCCGATGTCGAGGATCGCCTGACCCTCGAAGGGCACGCGCAGGTGGCGCTCCTTGCCGTCGACGATCATCACCACCTTCGCCGAGGGCGCGTCGGGCGCGGCCGCGAGCTTCGGCGCGCCGGACGGCGAGGGCGTACCGAAGCGCTCGACATGGATGCGCCCGCGCGGCACGCCGGCGCCGGCGAGCGCGGCCTCGGCGGCGTCCATCATCGGCGCCGGCCCGCAGACGAAGGCCTCGTCGATCGTCTCGCCGGCCAGCACCGTGCGCATCAGTTCGCTGCAGCGCGCGGCATCGAGCAGGCCCGACAGCAGGTCGACCTCCTGGGGCTCGTCCGACAGTACGTGCACCAGCCTCAGCCGGTCCATGTAGGTGTTCTTCAGTTCCTCGAGGGTCTCGAGGAACATGATCGAGCCGACCGTGCGGTTGCCGTAGACGAGCGTGAAGGCGCTGCGTCGCTCGGTGGACAGGATTGTCTTGATCAGCGAGAGCATGGGCGTGATGCCGGATCCTCCCGCGAAGCCGACGTAGCGACGCGCGCGACCCGGATCGAGCGGCGTGGTGAAGCGCCCGTCGGGCGTCATCACGTCGATCGCGCGGCCGGCCGTGAGTGACGCGTTCGCCCAGTTCGAGAAGCGCCCGCCCGCAACACGCTTGATCGCCACGCGCAGCTCGCCGTGCGACTCGTACTCGGTCACGCCGACACACACCGAGTACGAGCGCCGCACATCCTCGCCATCGATCGTCTCGCGCAGCGTCAGGAACTGCCCTTGCCGGAAGCGGTAGGCGTCGCGCAGCTCGGGCGGCACGTCGAATGCGACCGAGATCGCGTCGGCGGTCTCGGGGCGCACGTCGCGGATGGTGAGCCGGTGGAACTGCGGGACGGCCATGGGCGGCTCCGGAAGGTCAGTAGGGCTTGAAGTAGTCGAAGGGCTCGCGGCAGGCGACGCAGCGGTACAGCGCCTTGCAAGGCGTCGAGCCGTATTGCGAGAGCCGCTCGACGTTCGACGAGCCGCAGCGCGGGCAGTCGATCGTCTCGGCGGCCGGCCGCGCGCGCGGCACGAAGCGCAGCACCGCGGTGCCCGCCGGCGCATCGCCGCCCGGCGGCGCGATGCCGTACTCGCGCAGCTTGCGGCGGCCGTCGGCGCTGATCCAGTCGGTGGTCCAGGGCGGCGTCAGCGTGAGCCGCACATCGGCATCCGCGATGCCGGCCTCGGACAGCGCGCGGCGCACGTCGTCGGCGATCACCTGGGTGGCCGGACAGCCGGTGTAGGTCGGTGTCAGCACGACGACCACGCGGCCGTCCTCCTCGTCGACCGAGCGCAGGATCCCGAGGTCCTCGAGCGTGACCACCGGGATCTCCGGGTCCGGCACGGCGGCAGCGAGCGCACGCGCGCGCGCCAGCCGCTCGCCGGTGGCTGTGCTCACCACGTTGCGCCCGGATGCTGTCGGGCGAGCGTCTGCATCTCGGCCAGCAGGACGCCCATATGCTCGCTGTGCACGCCGTGCTTGCCCGTCGACACGAAGGGGGTCTCGGCCGGGCGCGCGAGGCCCGCTTGCGCGAGCACCGCGTCGAGGGTCGCGTCCCAGGCGGGGCGCAGGTCGGCGATCACCGGTCCGATGCCGGCCGCCGCCGCCTGCCGCTCGACCTCGTCGGCGGCCCACCATTCGTTGCTGTAAGGCCAGAGCTGATCGAGCGCGGCCTGTGCCCGGGCGTGCGACGCGTCCGTGCCGTCGCCGAAGCGGATCACCCACTCCGAGGCGTGCCGCAGGTGCGCGCGGGCCTCCTTGACGGACTTCGCGGCGATCTGCCCGAGCGTCGCGTCGGTCGATCCGGCGAGCGCCTCGTACAGCGGCACCGCGAGCGCCGACACCAGCAGGTTGCGCACGATCGCGACGGCGTAGTCGTCGTGTGCGCTCGCGCCGTTGGGCAGCTCCACCAACGTCGGGTTGCGGAACTCCGCCTCGGCCCGGAAGTACGCGAGGGCGTCCTCGTCGCGGCCTCGGCCCTCGAGCGCGCCCGCGTGCGACAGCAGCAGCCGCGCCTGGCCGACGAGGTCGAGCGAGATGTTGGTCATCGCGATGTCCTCTTCAAGCAGCGGCCCGTGGCCGCACCATTCGGCGAGGCGCTGGCCGAGGATCAGGGAGGTGTCGGCTAGGCGGAGGAGGTACTGGAGGTGGAAATCGGGGGTGGGCATGGACGAATCCAAATTCAGCCGGCTCTCGCCGGATTCACGTTCTCGACGAACGGAGCCGCCGCTTGCAAGCGGCGGCCTTGCGGCAGGCGGCGAGCAGTGCTCGCCGAATTCCCTGCCTCACATATGCTTCACTTCGTCCGGCAGCTCGTAGAACGTCGGATGCCGGTAGATCTTGTCGGCCATCGGGCCGAAGTCGATGTCCTTGTCCGCGGGCACCGACGCGGTGATCGCCACCGACGGCACCACCCAGATGCTCACGCCCTCCATGCGTCGCGTGTAGACGTCGCGCGCCATGCGCAGCGCCATCTGCGCATCCGCCGCGTGCAGGCTGCCGCAGTGCTTGTGGTCCAGGCCCTGCTTGCTGCGCACGAACACCTCCCACAGCGGGAGCTCCCGATCGGTCGTCGTCATGCTCATCGTCGTTCTCCGTCCGTGCTCAGGCCGCGGCGCGCTCGGTGCGCGCTCGCTGCTTCGCCGCATGGGCCATTGCGGCCTCGCGGACCCATGCGCCCTTCTCGTGGGCCCGCACCCGCGCGGCCAGCCGCTCGCGATTGCACGGCCCGTTGCCGTTCACGACGTTCCAGAACTCGGTCCAGTCGATCGTGCCGTAGTCGTAGTGGCCGCGCTTGGCGTTCCACGTTAGGTCGGGGTCGGGGATCGTCAGCCCGAGCAGCTCCGCCTGCGGCACGGTCGCGTCGATGAACTTCTGGCGCAGCGAATCGTTGCTGATGCGCTTGATGCCCCACGTCATCGTTTGCGCCGAATGGATCGACTCCGCGTCGCTCGGGCCGAACATCATCACCACCGGCCACCACCAGCGGTTCAGCGCGTCCTGCGCCATCGCCTTCTGGGCGGGCGTGCCGCGCGCCAGCGACAGCATGATGTCGAAGCCCTGGCGCTGGTGGAACGACTCCTCCTTGCAGATCCGGATCATCGCCCGCGCGTAGGGTCCGTACGAGCAGCGGCACAGCGGGATCTGGTTCATGATCGCTGCGCCATCGACCAGCCAGCCGACCGTGCCCATGTCGGCCCAGGTCAGCGTCGGATAGTTGAAGATCGACGAGTACTTGGCGCGGCCCGAATGCAGCGCGCCGACCATCTGGTCTCGCGAGGTGCCGAGCGTCTCGGCCGCCGAGTACAGGTACAGGCCGTGGCCGGCCTCGTCCTGGATCTTCGCCAGCAGGATCGCCTTGCGCTTGAGGCTCGGCGCCCGCGTGACCCAGTTGCCCTCGGGCAGCATGCCGACCACCTCGGAGTGCGCATGCTGGGAGATCTGGCGGATCAGGGTGCGCCGGTAGGCGTCCGGCATCCAGTCCTGAGACTCGACCTTGCGGTCGGCGGCGATCAAGGCCTCGAAGCGCGCGTCAGCCTCGAGGTCGGCGGCGTCGCGCGGCAGGCCTCGCGGCTCGGCGGACGAACCCTGCGGCAGATCCATGGATTGGGTGTACATCAGGGCGACCTCGGTCCTTGGACGTGAGGTCGAAAGCTTATTTCCCGACCGGTCGGTCGGTCAATAGCGGCTGTGATCCGGACGCGTGCTCCGAGCGTCGGGCCCCGAGCGGGAGCTTGGCGTTTTCAACCGATCGGGCGTCACCGTTGCGGCATCTTTTTCAGCCCCGCTGGCGACGGCCGGGAGGCGGCGCTCCCGGCCGTCGCGGGCAGGTTCAGTGCGAGCCGCCCTTGTGTCCGGCTTCCGAGGCGCGTTCGCGATCGGTGGCGAAACTGCTGCCGCTCGCCTGTGCGCCGCGAGCGACGCCGTTGCCCGCCCCGAGCTGCGGGCCGGTCCGGCGGCTGCCGTGACTCGCCTCGCCGCCCTTGCGCCCGGCCTCGGCGGCCAGTGCGCGGTCCTTCGAGAAGCTGCGTTCCTCGGGGGGCACGCTGCGCCCGCCCTTGCTGGCGATCTCACGCTGGAGGGCGGGGTCCATCGACGCGAACCCTCGGTTCGACGTGCCGGACGCGCCGGGCTTGCTGTCTTGGGCCATGTGGAAATCTCCTTGCTTGCGGGTGCTGCGGGGTGGCTGGTGGGTGTCGGGACACCCGTCGGGTGCCCGCACAGCGGAGTGTTGGCAGAAAGCGTGCCAAGCCCGGCAGACCCCGGCCTGCGCGGGTGCATCCGGAGGGGCAAATCGAGGGAATTTGACAAGTCGGCCGCGCGTGGCAATAATTCGCGGTTCCCTGGAGGGGTGCCCGAGTGGCTAAAGGGGGCAGACTGTAAATCTGTTGGCTTACGCCTACGCTGGTTCGAATCCAGCCTCCTCCACCAGTTTCAAGGCAGTACCGGAAGAAGAAGTACCGGCACAGCAGTACCGGCAAAGAAGGGCCGGAAAAGCGGTGCCGGAGCGCAGTAGGGTTGTTGCGGCGGCTGGGGTTAATCCACGGCCGTAGGGGCAGGCGGGTGTAGCTCAATGGTAGAGCAGAAGCCTTCCAAGCTTATGACGAGGGTTCGATTCCCTTCACCCGCTCCAGCGACCTCATTGCCCATGTGGCTCAGTGGTAGAGCACTCCCTTGGTAAGGGAGAGGTCGCGCGTTCGATCCGCGCCATGGGCACCA
>JBIPLJ010000141.1:0-2704 GCA_044368415.1 Burkholderiaceae bacterium | reverse complement strand
CGCGCCGCAATGCCCAGCAACCCGTACACGCGGAACGCCCGCGGCGGAGTGGGTTCCGCCCGGCGGCGCCGGGGACGCTGGATGGGGCGTTTTTGGATGCGGCTTGTGGGTTGTGAGGACAATGAATCTATAGGGTTACGGCTTCAGAAATTGATGTTTTCACTAAAATAGGTAATGAATTTTACGCAAATACCCTTTATGATCCAGTTCTTGGCGCAGGATTGCTCCGCAAATGGATCCTGCCAAATAGATCAGTAAGGTTCGGGCGCAATGGGTGGTTCGGCTACCAATTCTTCAAGTTTTTCCGCATGGCTTGGTAAATTTTGGACAAATAAGGGTTATGGTTCAACGCGCCGGCGATTAGCGCAGATTGAACAACAATTGGTGCGAATGGAAGCCTTTAGCCATGGTGGACGGACCACTTATATGGGCGATGGCCTTGTCCTGGTTAAGGCGATCGTCAATGGATTACAGATCATATACCTCGTTGAAGCGCAGGATCGTCTGATTGCGCCCTGGTTCATCGCGACAGGGTTGTATGAAACTGAGCTCACGCATCATTTTGGTCGTATTCTGCGGCCGGATGATCATTGCCTCGATATCGGTGCCAATTTTGGTTATTTTACTCTGCTTTTTGGGCGCTTCTGCCCAAAGGGTAAAAGCATCGGTGTTGAAGCGGATGAGGCCTTATTCCGTATTAGCCGCGATAACATTCATATAAATGATTTATCGCGTAATACTTCAGTCCGCCATAGGGCGATTTGTGAAACTAATCGCGATGTAAAGCTGTTTCGGCGCGTTGGCCGTTCTGGCAATACGAGCATCCTAGAGGTTTCGCAAAAATTTCTAGATCACCTTGGCGAGGCGCCGAGTGTCGAATTTTCGGTCCCCGGCACAACTATCGATAGTTTCTCCAAGGATTTCGGTGGTAAGCTGGACATCATCAAAATTGACATCGAAGGCGCCGAGCCTTTGGCTTTGGCTGGCGCGCAGAATATCATTTCGCAAAACCCCGATTTACAAATGATCATGGAATGGTCACCCGGCCAAATCCGGGCTGCGGGTTTCGATATTGGTGAATTTCTGTCGAACCTTTCAGAGTTCGGCCTTGGATTTCACCGGCTTGATCCCGCAGCAACAAGGATCGGGCGAGATGAGTTGATGAACCTGCCATTCATGACGGGCATTTTGGTAACAAAAAAACCTCGGCTCAGCGCTTAAGTTTAGCAGCCTGCTTCAAGACATCATCACAAAGAATGCTCACCGAATAATCGCGTCTGTACACGACGCATTATGTCCTTAGGAGCGCCCAAAACCTGTAAGCGTCGATAGGCTGCTACCGCAGGCTTGATTTGTTTTGCTTGTCGATGGGCATCGCAAAGGGCTTCCCAGGCAGACAGATTTTCGGGATGCTTATCCGTCAAATCAAGCAACAGAACGATCGCCTCATTGAAGTTGCCTTTTCCCGTCAAAGCGATCCCGAATTTCAATAATAATTCAGGCTGATCCGGCGCGATGGCACGCAATTCCTCTAAAAGCACTGTAGCCGCATCCCATTTGCCCAGTGCGAGGAGCCCCGAGATCAGTGTATAGCGGACCTCTATCGACTCAGCGGTGATGCCCAACGCAGCCGCGATTTCCAAGGAAACCTGACCTAACGGCATGCCCCCCAGCAGCAATGTCTCGGCAAGTATTGCACCGAATTCAGATGAATGGGGATAGACAAGTACTGCGCGGCGCGCTGTCGCCACAGCCTCCTGCAATTCTTCATGCTCAATTAGCGCGCGAATGAGGCCGCGCCAGATTTGTGGCGGCATCTCGGGTAAGGCAATAGCTCGCTGATAGGCCAGAATAACAGCGTCCCGTCTTTCCATCGGTATCGAAAGGCGCGCCAATTCCCCCAAAAGAAAAATATTGCTAGGCAAGGCGGCGCAGGCACCTTCCAGTGTACGAAATGCTTCGCCGAAACGGTCCTGGCGCCATAGGGCATCAACCAAAGACCAATGCGCCGCCGCATTTTTGGCATCCATCCTAATTGCCGCACGCGCAACGTCCGCGGCCTCAATAGCCCGCCCTTCGGCCAAAAGAAAACTCGCCTGCTGCTGACGAAGGGTTGAAGACTCAGGGAACAGCGCCACCGCTCGCCCCGCTGCGGTGCCACCGAAAGCGTAGCGCTTGGCATGCCAAAGACCGCTGAGTAATCCCAGGTGAAAGGCTTCCCGCTCTGGTGCCAAGTCACAGGCCAATTGGTAGGCATCAATGGCTTCGGCGTAGTCCTTCGCTTGCATCGCCTGATGTCCGCGCCTGCCGTGCAGCACCGCACTTTCAGGCATGGCGAAGCAGGCTTCGCGCAAACTCTCCCGCGCATCGGCACTGCGTTCCTGGCGGATCAGCGCATCCGCCAGAACGATCCATAAATCTTCAGATTCTGGCAGTAGAAGCAATGCCTCCCGCGCTGCGGCTTCGGCTTCTATCAAGGCACCCGCAGCCAGCAGGGATTTAGCGTATTGGGTACGAAATTCAGCATCTTCCGGCCAAAGCGCCATCGCCTTGGCCGCCAAGGTGGCGGCATCATGGAATTGGCGGGCGCGCCACAGCTTCGCCAAAGCGCCCTTTGCCGACGCCAAATCTGCCAGTTCGGGAATGTCAGATGCCACCATGCGCCCCATATCGAGCGGAAAGCCCGAAGCGCTTAGTTAATAAA
>JBIPLJ010000129.1:0-2751 GCA_044368415.1 Burkholderiaceae bacterium | reverse complement strand
TTCAGTATCGTTTCAATCAGAATTTCTTACTATTCGGCTGACAAGACACCCACCGCGGTGGGCATCAAGCGTAACTCCCAGACATGCTTGGCGGCGCAGGGACCCAATGGGGTCAGCAAGCGCCCTATCAAAGCACTATGTTAGCCAGCGATAGGTTATCTGCCCCACCGTCTTTGATGAGGTATCGAACAGAGGCGATTAGGCTAGCTGTCGGCGAGACGTCCATGATTGTCATGGCGTAGCATGATCTCATCCATGTCGAGCGGATCAGCTCAACGAAACGATCCAATCCACCGTCGCCTTCGAATCTCTGCGGAAGCTCGATTACCAGATGCCGATGATGCCGCTTGAAGGTATCTGCCCCTCCGTGGCTCGCATCTGCGCGGCGCAGCCTCTTGCCGCAGCGTTTCGCTGCGTTGCCATATACCGCTACGTCAAGGCGCTTAAGGAACTTGCCGACTTCACGGTCCATATCCTCGCGCGTCGTGGCAGCAAGGTTGCCGTCTATGTTCGTCACTGCCTGCTTCGCCGTCAGAGTGACGGACACATAGCGGCAGTCGGCGGACGAGAGCTTACCATTAAGCCATGCCGCCATTTCACGCTTTGTGTTGCGTTCCCGTTCATATGGCGAGCCTGATAGAAGCGACATCGATAACCTCCGATTTGGAGGTATTTATTGGATACACGAAGCGAAAAGCGGGTCTGCCTATAAAAAAGCTGAGTTCTTTTATTAATTCACTCTATTAGATGAGTTCGCGTCTTAAGGGCAGTAGTTTATAAATTTTTGGAAGCCTATCATGATTATACCAGAGAAGGATGTAGTTCAGGAAAATCAGTATGACAAAAAAATGGTCAGGCGATACACAGAATCGACTACCTGCTTTGCAGGTTGAACCGTATCGTCTTTGGTTCGAGTTTCTAAAGCTCTCACTCAAAGACGAAACGTTGATCGTCGATACTAAGCGTTATCAAGCATGGGGCAATGTGAAAGAGGAGACTTTTTCCACCTGGTGGTCGAATAACTGGCGAACTCTCTTCTCGGTCGACGTCGGCGTCCATGAAATCCCACAAGGTGCTGGAAGGTCATTTCCAGTTTTATCAGATCCGCTTGCCATCTATGTTCGTATTCCACTTTATCAGCATCCAAAGCACTCTCTTTCGCAAATAGCTTCCATTCTCGAGAGTAAAGGTGCTGGCACGAAACTAAGAGCAATGCCAGCTGGACAGTTTCGCTTGGATGCGGGTTTCACTGAAGCTGGTCTTAGCATACATCCATCGACGCGGTTCCTCCGCAATTTGGCAAAAGTTCGCCTACTGCTTCACCTCTATAGGTTCTGGATACAGCATCAACAGCTGACACCCACACGCAGACTAGAACGCATGACGTTGTCTTACTCTAATTGGGCAGACACCTGGAATCGCAACATAAAAGATAAGAAGTGGAACCGCTCCTTCATAGAGATACCACCAGCGATCCGCGGTTATGCTCAATACCTTGAAAAAAGGGGAAATCGTGGAAAGCTTTTTTTGCACGATGGAAACTTGGACCACGCTAACGATCGGAGGCAAGTTACCCGTTTTCTGACAAAAGCGCGTCGTATCGCCGAGAATGTATCCACTGGGATATTTCCCGGCAGGTATGATTTCTAGTTAAATCAGCAACATAGCGTGATTTTGCGGCATGACGTTTCATATATGAACAAAACTGGACAGGACGAGTTAGTTATGCTGTCCACGTGTTCAGTCCAGGTATGAGAACAAGACATCAAGTATTCTTTCTCTCATCAAAGCGGGGAATGGTTCTCTGCTCAGATGGAGAAAAGAAATGTCTTTTGTGAATCAGTTGCCGGTTGTCGATTATGTTAGCCAGATACACGATGCGCTATCACGCTCTAATAGTGCGTGGATTGATATTAGCCAGCTTCTGGCGCGTGCGGCAGATGAATATGGCGAGGATAGTAAAAGCTTTAAAGAAATTATCAAAAGCATAAAGTTTTCGCGCTCGACCATCTCGAAGCTCTTGGCGATTGCCAAATCTGAACGCCTTAAGCAGTATAAAGAGAAGCTTTCTAGCGTAACAAGCTGGGCAACTCTTTATGCGATCGCTTCGCTAGATGAGCAGCAGTTTAAGAGCTTGCGTGAGAAGTATAAGTTCGATCACATAAGCGCAGTTCCACCAGTCATTACCGTTGCAGACGTTTCACGCGTGAAACACAGCGTTGGAAAAAACGCAGACGGAAAGATGCGGTTGTATGCCACTATTAAGATTAATGATGCTGCCGTAAAAGCGCGCCTTGTGAACGAAGAGATGCTCGAGAAAGTCAATAAATTATTGCGAGAGTTATCCTTGGAGAGCTCTTTCATCCAAGTGGAAATCAGCAGCATGCTAGATGAAGAAGAAAAACGTTTTCACACGAAACTCGATGAACGTATGAAAACCATACACCTGGATCTCGCCAAGCGCGCCATCGCGGCTGTTCTCTCTCGACACATTAAGAGCCCATACGAAAAGCAGACAGATTTCGAGAAACGCGTTTTAGGTGACACAAGCGAAGATCTGAAGAATGCAGTCGTTCACTTTCCTGAAGATACGCTTGGGCGACTAGAGTTCGAATACGACCCAGTAGCAGTATATACCCAAGCATACGACGAAATCGAAGCATCTGAAGAACGTTTTCATGAGCGCGCGAAAGCGTTCGCGGCGAAACAGTTTCGTGCAGCCGCAAGTGGATCTGCTGAGAAAAATGCCTT
>JBIPLJ010000052.1:0-29997 GCA_044368415.1 Burkholderiaceae bacterium | reverse complement strand
TCGAGGAGACCGACGACATGGCCTTCTGGATCCAGGACATCAAGCACGACCTCGGCATCACCGTGCTGATGGTCGAGCACGACATGACGCTCGTCTCGCGCGTGTCCGACCGCGTGCTCGCGATGGCACAGGGCGAGCCGCTGGCGATCGGCACGCCGCGCGAGGTGCAGTCCGATCCGCGCGTCATCGAGGCCTACCTCGGCGCGGTCGAGGACATGTCGTTCCTGCGCCGTGCCGAGCCCTTCGAGAGGACGCGCTCATGAGCACCGCGGCGCCGATCCTCAAGCTTGCCAACGTCGAGAGCGCCTACGGCCCGATCCGAGCGATCCGAGGGGTCAGCCTCGAGGTCGCCCGCGGCGAGATCGCCACCGTGCTCGGCTCCAATGGCGCCGGCAAGACGACCATTCTCAAGACCATCAGCGGGATCATCGACCCGCGCCGCGGCTCGATCGACTTCAAGGGTGAGCCGATCACCGCCCGCGACCCCGCGACCATCGTGCAGCGCGGCCTGTCGCACGTACCCGAGGGCCGTGAGGTGTTCCCGCTTCTGTCGGTACGCGACAATCTGCTGATGGGCGCCTATACCCGCCGCGACCGCGACCAGGTCGCCCGCGACATCGAGACCGTCTACGGTTACTTCCCGATCCTCGAGGAGCGGGCCACGCAGGACGCGGGCCTGCTCTCGGGCGGCCAGCAGCAGATGCTCGCGATCTCGCGCGCCATCATGGCCGCGCCCGAGCTGATCCTGCTCGACGAGCCTTCGCTCGGCCTGTCGCCACGGCTCACGAAGGAGATCTTCGAGATCGTCGTGCGCATCAACCGCGAGCGCGGCACCTCGATGCTGCTGGTCGAGCAGAACGCCAACATGGCGCTGAACGCCGCCGACTTCGGCTACGTGCTGGAGAACGGGCGCATCGTGATGGAGGACACCTGTGCCGTCCTGCGCGAGAAGGAAGACATCAAGGAGTTCTACCTCGGCATGAAGGAAGAAGGCGCGCGCGGCGAGCGCCGCTGGAAGAAGAAGAAGACCTGGCGATGAGCAACCTCTGGGATCTCTCCTCCATTCGCCCCGGTCCGGAGTTGGCCATAGCCGGCGAGACCATCCACCGGATCTTCTGGAACGGCGTGGCCGAGCGCGGCCCGCGCACGCTGATGCGCGAGAAGGACCTCGGCATCTGGCGCGCCTGGACCTGGACCCAGTGCGGCGAAGCGGTGCGCGAGATCGCGATGGGCCTGGTCGCCCTCGGCCTGCAGCCCGGCGAGACCGCCTCCATCCTTGCCAACACTCGCGTCGAATGGGTGCTCGCCGACATGGCCGTGCTGAGCGCCGGCGGCGTCTCCAACGGCATCTACCCGACCGACTCGGCCAGCCAGGTGCACTACCTGTCCGAGGACTCCCGCACCGTCGTGCTGTTCGTCGAGGACGACGAGCAGCTCGACAAGGCGATCGAGGCCCGGCAGCACCTGCCGTTGCTGCGAAGGATCGTCGTGATGGACATGGACGGTCTGCGCGAGCTGTCAGACCCCGGGGTGATGAGCCTGTCCGCGCTGCGCGACCTCGGCCGCCAGCACGACGCCGCGAACCCTGGACTCTTCGAGCAGCGGCTCGAGTCGCGCGGCCCCGAGGAGCTCGCGATCCTGATCTATACGTCGGGCACCACCGGCCGGCCCAAGGGCGCGATGCACTCGCACCGCGGGCTGGTCTACACCGTACGCGGCTACAACCGCATCGCCAGCGGCGACCACACCGACGAGCGGATGTGCTTCCTGCCGCTGTGCCATGTCGCCGAGCGGCTGGGCGGCGCCTTTATTGGCATCTACAGCGGCACGGTGCTCAACTTTGTCGAGAACCCCGAGACCGTCCCCGAGAACGTCCGTGAGATCGCCCCCACGCTGTTCACCGCCGTGCCGCGGATCTGGGAGAAGTTTTACTCGGCGGTGATGATCGGCGTGGCCGAGTCCGGCAAGGTCCAGCAGGCGGCGTACGCGTGGTCGATCGGTGTGGGCCGCTCGATCGCCGACGCGGTCATCGAGGGCCGGCCGGTCAGTGCGCTGCAGAAGCTCCAGTTCCGCATCGCACGGCTGATCGCGCTCGACAACGTGCGCAAGCTGATCGGCATCCACCGCGCGCGCTACCTGCTGACCGGCGCCGCCCCCATCTCGCCCGAGCTGGTGCGCTGGTACATGGCGCTCGGGCTGCCGATGCTCGAGGTCTGGGGCCAGACCGAGTCCTGCGGCGCCTCCACCTGGATGCCCTGGGACCGCATCAAGCCCGGCTCGATCGGTCAGGCCTGCTACTTCAACGAGGTCCGCGTCGACGAGAAGACCGGCGAGCTGCTGATCCGCGGACCGAACGTCTTCATGGGCTACCTGAACCAGCCCGAGAAGACCGCCGAGACCGTCGACGCCGAGGGCTGGCTGCATACCGGCGACGTCGGCACGGTCGACGCCGACGGTTTCTTCCGCATCACCGACAGGATGAAGGACATCATCATCACCGCCGGCGGCAAGAACATCACGCCGAGTGAGTTCGAGAACGAGCTGAAGTTCTCGCCCTACGTGACCGACGCCGTGCTGATCGGCGACAAGAAGCCCTTCCTGACCGTGCTGGTGATGATCGACCAGGAGAACGTCGAGCGTTTCGCGCAGGACCACGACGTGCCCTTCTCCAACTACACCAGCCTGACCCGCGCCAAGGAGGTCCAGGACCTCATCTGGCTCGAGATCGAGTCGGTGAACAGAAAGTTCGCGCGTGTCGAGCAGGTCAAGAAGTTCCGGCTGATCGAGACCCAACTGACCGCCGAGGACGAGGAGTTGACCCCCACGATGAAGCTCAAGCGCAAGCTGGTGCAGCAGAAGTACGCAGCGCTCATCGAGGGGATGTACCGCGGCTGACCCGATCCATGGCAACGTAACAGCGGTCGTCGCAGCGCCCCGAGCGAGGGCGGGCACCGCACCACCCACAGGAGACCAGAGATGAACTTCATGCGCAGGACCACCGTCGGCCTCGGCATCCTCGCGATGACCGTCGGCGCCGCCCAAGCCCAGCAGGGCCAGGGCATCAGCAAGGACGAGATCAAGATCGGCACCATCCAGGACCTGTCCGGTCCGATCGCCGGCTTCGGCAAGCAGACCCGCAACGGGATGGTCCTGCGCGTCGAGGAGATCAACGAGCAGGGCGGCATCAACGGCCGCAAGATCAAGATGCTGATCGAGGACAACGCCTACGATCCGCGCAAGGCCGTGCTCGTCGCCCAGAAGCTGGTGAACCAGGACAAGGTCTTCGCCGTGCTCGGCCACATCGGCACCGCGATGAACAACGCCGCGATGCCCATCCAGTTCGAGAAGGGCGTCATCAACTTTCTGCCGGTGACCGCCGCGCGCGAGATGTACGATCCGCCGCACAAGCTGAAGTTCTCCTTCGCCGCCACCTACTACGACCAGATGCGTGTCGGCGTGCAGGAGATGTACAAGCGCAAGAAGTATCAGAAGGCCTGCGTGATCTACCAGGACGACGAGTTCGGCCTCGAGGTGCTGCGCGGCGCCGAGTGGGCGCTGAAATCCGCGGGCACCGATTTCGCCGAGAAGACTTCGTTCAAGCGCGGCTCGACCGACTTCTCATCGCAGGTCGCCCGCATGAAGGCCGCCAACTGCGACCTGGTCGTGATGGGCACCATCATCCGCGAGACCATCGGCACCATCGGCGAGTCGCGCAAGACCGGCTTCTCCCCCGACTTCCTGGTCTCGAGCGCCGGTTACACCGACCTGATCCACAAGCTCGGCGGCAAGGCGATGGACGGCCTGTATGGCATGCACACCGCCGCGCAGCCGTACGTCGATACCTCCGACGACAGGATCCGGTTCTGGGCGACGAAGTACCAGACGAAGTTCAACGAGGATCCGACCGTGTTCTCGGCGTACGGTTACTCGATCGTCGACATGTTCGCGACGGCGGCGCGTGTCGCCGGCCCGACCCTGACGGTCGACAGCTTCGTGCGGGCGATGGAGTCCACCAAGTTCCCGCCCGACATGTTCGGCGCGCCCGCGATGAACTTCACCGCGACCAAGCGGCTGGGCAACGACCAGAGCCGGATGGCGCAGATCCAGAACGGCCGCTGGGTGAAGGTCACCGACTACCTGACGGTGCCGCCGGAGAAGTGAACCGGCACCGAGAGGCGGCACGTTCGCGCGCCGCACGATGATTCGGGACGGCCGCCTTCGGGCGGCCGTTGCCGTTCCGGGGCGGTCCGCCCCGATGCACCGTTTGTCGCCGCGCCGGGCCGTCCCCGAGGGTCGGGCGGACGCCCGAGCGCAGGCGCTCAGGCGTCCGCGGGCGAGCCGGGGGCCAGCGTGCGCACCCAACGCTCGAAGGCCACGTTCTCGAAGGTATAGACGCCACGGGGCGACTTCGCGACGACGTTGCGGGCTGCGAGCGACCTCAGCGCGTACTGCACGCTCGTCGCCTCCATCGCCTGCAGCCCGAGCGCCTTGGCCGCCGCGGCGAGCGTCGTCTTGCTGAACGGCTTGAGCAGCGGATCGGCCGCCACGAGCAGCACCAGGTGCCGCTGCAGCGGATCGAGCGCGACCCAGGTGCCCTCGTGGTTCTCCTCTCGGTCCTGCTCCGCGCGCTCCGCCGCGCAGGCGGCTTCGAGTGTCAGCACCGGATCCATCAGCATCGCGACGATCGCCGAGAGGAACGGCTCGGGCTGCTGGGCGAACGCCCGGAACTCGACCCAGGCCTGCGCCACGTCGAGCGTGCGGCCGCAGGCTTGGCTGAACTTCTCGGCCACGAACTCCACCAGCTCGCGTCCGAGCAGCGGGAAGTCCTGGATCGTCGACCCCACCGCATAAAGTGGCGCGTCTGCGTTGGAGAAGACATGCGCGAGCTGGCTGCGGGACGAGCCGGTGAACACCACCCGTATGCGGTCGCGGTGCTTCGTCATCGCGGTGCGCAGTGCCATCGCCATGAGCTCGTTGTCGCGCGTGCGGGCCAGCTCCTGCGCCTCGTCCACCAGCAGCAGCAGCGGCTTCTTCGCCACCAGCCTGGCCACCAGCTCCTCGATGCGCAGCGCCATGTCGGTGGCCTCCTTGCGCGCGCCCGCAAGCTCCAGCTCGAGCTCGGCCTTTACACCAGCGACCCCTGCCTGCGCCTTGAGCTTGCGAACCGGCTGCCCGAGACGCCCGAGCGCCTTGCCCGCCGCCGTACGCGGCTCCAGCGCCTCCTCCAGGGCACGGATCAGCGCCATGCCAGGGTTGAGCCGAGTCTGCCAGAGATCCGCATAGGCCACGAGGTAGCCCGCAGACACCGCAGCCGGGGTGAGGTCCTGCCGCAGGAAGACCGTCTTGCCCGTTCGCCGCGGCGCGAAGATCGACGTGCTGACAACCAGCCCCGAGCCCAAGAGGGCCAGATACGAGCTCGCCAGTTTCGGACGAGGGCAATGCCAGATCTGATTCAGTTTCATACGAATAAGTATAAACGGTCTTTATAATTATTCGGTGGGCTTATAGATTTCACTCCCACGGCCGGTGGGGCCCCGCCGGCCAGGCGTCGCGGCCGCGCTCAGCGACCGCCCAGGCCCATCGAGCGGGCGATCACCTCCTTCATGATCTCGTTCGTGCCGCCGTAGATGCGCTGCACGCGCGCGTCCGCCCAGGCGCGGGCGATCGGGTACTCCCACATGTAGCCGTAGCCACCGTGCAGCTGCACACATTCGTCGATGACCTTGCACTGCAGGTCGCTGCACCAGTACTTCGCCATCGAGGCCGTCGCGGTATCGAGCTTCTTCTGCATCAGCAGCTCGATGCAGCGATCCACGAAGACTCGGGCCACCTGGACCTCAGTCTGGAGCTCGGCAAACTTGAAGCGCGTCGTCTGGAAGGCGGCCACCGTCGTGCCGAACGCCTTGCGTTCCTTCGTGTAGTCGAGGGTCCAGTCGATTGCCGCCTGGGCCGCCTGGATGCCCGAGATGGCGATCTGCAGGCGCTCCCAGGGCAGCTCCTGCATCAGATAGACGAAGCCGCGATTAACGTCGCCCAGCAGATTCGACTTGGGAACCGCGACGTTGTCGAAGAAGAGCTCCGAGGTGTCCTGGGCCTTCATGCCCACCTTCTTCAGCCGCTGCCCTTTCTCGAACCCGGGCATCCCACGCTCGACCAGCAGCAGGCTCGTGCCCTTGGCGCCGGCCGACGGATCCGTCTTGGCCACGACGATGACCAGATCCGCATGCCAGCCGTTCGTGATGAAGGTCTTCGAGCCATTGAGCAGAAAATGGTCGCCGGCATCCGTCGCGGTGGAGCGAATGCCCTGCAGGTCTGAACCCGCGGCCGGCTCGCTCATCGCGATCGCTCCGACGATCTCGCCGCGAGCCATCGCCGGCAGGTACTTCGCCTTCTGCGCGTCCGTGCCGTAGCTGAGGAGGTAGGGTGCGACGATCTCGTTGTGCAGGCCGAAGCCCAGCCCGGTGTAGCCCTGCCGTGCGATCTCCTCGAAGAGCACCACCGAGTAGAGCTTGTCGGCGTCGGAACCGCCGTAGGCCTCCGGCATCGAGGTGCACAGCAGCCCCGCCTCGCCCGCCTTCGTCCAGACCTCGCGGTCGACGTAGCCCTCGTCCTCCCAGCGGGCGTGATGGGGTGCGACCTCCTTCTCGAGGAAGCGGCGGACGGTATCCCTGAACTGCTCGTGGTGCTCGGAGAACAGCGAACGCTCGATCATCGTGACCTCTGGTGGGGACGGATCAGCCCTCCTCCAGCGCACGAGTCACATGCACCGCGCGCAGGAGCGGCGTCGCGAACGACTCCGGCGTGAAGGGCTTGTGCAGCACGGTCGTCTGCGGCCCGGCTCGCGCACGCAGCGGTGCGATGTCGGGCTCTCCGGTGACCAGCACTGCATGAGGAGCATACCGCAGCCGATCGCGCAGCCGAGCGATCGCATCGATGCCGTTCACGCCGCTGGCGAGCCGGTAATCGCAGACGATCGCGTCGACCAGCCGATCCGACTCGGTCGCGATCGACAGCAGCTCCGCCACCGTCGAGCAGGCCGTCGGCAGGACCTCCCATTGACGCAGCAGCGCCACGATCGACAGGCGGGTATCGCGGTCGTCCTCGAGCACCAGCACATACGCACCGCGGAGCGGCGCCAGATCGAGCGGTGCCGCCCCCGAGCCGGTCGGCGGACGTCTCATCGAGGAGCCCTCGAGCGTCGTGGCAGACAGGGTCAGCGTAAAACGCGAGCCGTGCCCCGGGCGCGAGCGAACGCTCACCGAATGGCCGGGAAGCTGCTGCACGATCCGCTGCACGAGATAGAGCCCGAGTCCGAGGCCACGCTCCCGGTCTCGCTCAATGTTGTTGAGCTGGACGTAGGGCTTCCAGACCTCCTGCAACTGCGCGTCGTCGATGCCGATGCCGGTATCGATCACATGGATGCGGCATCGGCCGCCGCGCATCCGTGCGGCGATCAGCACACCGCCTCGGTCCGAGTCGCGCGCATCGGTGAACTTGATCGCGTTCGAGACGAGGTTGCCGACCACCCGGTACAGCGAATGCAGGTCCGTGGTCAGCAGCACCCGCTCGCGCGGCAGCCGCACCCGAAGCCTGACGCCATGCTTCTCCGCCTCGTCGATGTAGGCATCGTGAATGTCTCGCAGCAGAGGACCGAGTTCCACCAGCTCGATGCTCAGCGCCTCGGTACCGCTGTCGTAGCGTGCTGCGGTGAGCAGATGGTCCAGCGTTGAACCGAGCATCGACACCGCGGCCTGAGCCTTCTCCGCCGGCTCGAGCGCGTCATGCGCGTCAGATGCGTGCAGTCGAGCACGTGTCACCTCCAAGTACGAGATCGCAGCCGTCATCGGTTGCCGAAGGTCATGGCTGACCGCGGCGATCAATCGAGTCTTTTGTGCATTCGCCTCCTCGGACGCCGCCTGCCGCTCACGTGCAACAGCGCGCGCCGCCTCGGCTTCGCGCCGCTGATGGAACAGTTCCCGCTCCCGGTTCTCCCCCAGACGCGATACGATCATCCCGAAGACGTTGGCGAAGGACAGATAGACCGCGTTCCGAAGCATCTCGCTGCCTCCGGTCACAGCCGGCGCCCAGAACACTGCCGCTGCAGAGACCGACCATCCGACGGTCGCGGACACCCTGAGCGGGAGGCGAAGGAACGCATAGTGGAGGAAGAGGCCGAACATGATGGCGGGGGAGGCTTGGACTGCAACGGCTTGCATCTCACCGTCGCGAAGCGTCAACAGCAGCACCGATCCACCCAATGCCACCGCGCTGGTCATGGCGGCAACAGGAACGTAGTTCCGCGGGCTCACTCCGGTACGCGTCCATATGCAGCACGCGACCACTGCGAGCATCGCAGAAAGTGCACCTCTGATGACCAAAGCGCTCGTGGTGTGGAGCTCAAGTAGCGCTGCGATGGCGATGAAGCTCGCGTAGAGCATCGCGCCCGCTGCTGCTGCGTGCGCACCCCACCTGAGCGACTCAAGCCGAAACTCGGATAGGAACGCTTCCTCCGCTTCAGCGCGAGAGGCTTCCGAGCAACCAACGATCTGCCGGACCACCGTCTCCATGAGTGCTCCTCATTCTGCGAGACATGACGCCCCACCACCTCGGCCAGAAGCAAGCGACGTAAGCGTGGCTATAGCAGCTGACTTTGTCCATCAACGGCTTCTCATGCGCAACTAGACGTTTGGCCTATACCGGACAAACCGACGGGTGGCTTCTATCCCGCGCTGACGCATCATTGTTCGCCGCGTGCTTCAACGCCGGGTCGACAGACAACCGCAGAAGCCGCCCATTCTCGGCCGCTAGATTCTTGACACGCTTGATTACTGGCACAGGCTTACCTGGGCACTTGCCCATCCGCTAGCCGTACGTCGCGCTGGTGTTTCCGTGCTTGTGGCTGACCTTGTCAACACCGGAATCGAAGCATGTCAAGGGTTTACGAACGTGCGCCGCAGGAGACATCGTCTAGCATTGCCGTGTAGAGTTGAGGTACTCCTTCAATGTCTGAGCAAGCTTCATGGTGGAAGCAAAAAGTCTTCGCGACGGGATGGTCTCATTCACTCGCCCCGGAGCCTAGTAGCGAACTGCAGTTACGCTGCCCAGCCCCGCGCCAAATTAACCGCCCGTAGCATCCGCCAAAACTCGGATTCCGCGCATGCGATTGCTAAATTCAGCGGGCAATGTTCAAGACTACATGTCCCAGACCCGTCACAAAGATGCAGATCGAGCCGTCAAGGCTCCCAGTGGCGCAAGGCAAATCACCGAGGTCGCCCCCCCAGAGGCTATCAAGCTTTCGTTTTGGGTACGGATCGTCCGAACAGAGGAACACCTAACGAAGGCAGTTCAAATCCGCGCCACTTCTTACGGCCGACACCACCCAGAAGTAGCGAAGATGCTGCAGTCTCCCGAAGATGCAGATCGAGCTGCATTTGCCTTGATCCTGCTAGCCGAATCAAAGGCGGACGGGTCGGCGCTGGGAACAATGAGAATTGAGACAAATACGCGTGGACCCTTACCGGTTGAGGCGCTTCTTCCTAGCGACTCGCCCTACTCAGCGCGGACCATCGCATTTGTGACGAGACTGGCAGTCCGTGCAGGAGCAGATGCAACGCTGGTCAAGCTAGCACTCTTCAAGGCCCTTCACCGCTATTGCCTTGCCTGCCAGATTGACTGGATCGTGGTGACTGCACGCCCCCCGATGGATCGACAGTATTTGCGCCTCGGATTTATGGACGTATATAAATCCGATACGCTCTTGCCGATCAGTTGGTCTGAGAACATTCCAATGCGACTCATGGCGCTTGAGACGATCAGCCTTGAAAGAGAATGGCGCGGCATCGGCCACCCTCTCTGCGAGCTTTTCTTCGATGACTACACGCCAGACATAGAGATATTCAGTTCAGTCAGCGGCGTCTGGGCCCGCCCGCGCCACCGGGTCGCCAACGTACCTGACGAATCACACATAGACGCAGTGCTTGGAATCCCGTTGGTCTAGACTGCCACTTATTGCTGCGCCGGACACACTTCGGCTCCGCTCAGCATCCTAAAAGCTCCAAGTGTCGGGCGACAACAGATTCAGCCTGTTTCGTACCCTAGGTTCAACGTCTTCGAACCGAAAGCACTGCCGACGAGCAGCAATGGCGCGTGAACGAACATCTCCCTTTCTAAGTATCGCTCAACAGAGCCTGTTGAGCGTAGGGAGTACGCTGTCGCTCATCTGCCTGCTCGCTGCCGCATTTGTGGCGTGGGCTTTCCTTTCTTCAACCCAGGATGTCTTTACGCCGACACTGCTGCGCTCGACGACGGCCGAGGGCACGACGTCGAGTGCACACCCAGCGGAGATCGACCGAACGCTGACAGACATTGCCGAAGTGGGCCTAGCGGCCTCCGGACTCGACGAAAGAAAGCCTCTTTGGATACGTATTGAACTTCCGGAGTCGATCCGTACAGCTCCTGCGGTACTGGAACTCAAGCTTCTTCGATTCGACAACCCTCACTTCTGGCTTATCCTCCGGGATAGAGAAGGAATCACCAGATATCGAGAGATTCGGCCTATGCTTGAGCCCGTCCGCTCGGCCAGCAAGGGGGGATTCTCTATCCCAATCGACGCAACGCCCGATAGCGTGGGCGTGATTGCTTCGCTTCGTTCGTACACGCCTGGCCCTCCCAAGGCATTGCTCTGGAAACCGGAAGAGTATGCAGCTTCGGAACGCTCATTCGAGCGCGAAGGGGGCGCGGTATTCGGAGGCATCTTAATCCTGGCAGCGTTCAGCGCTATCGTAGCGGCTCTGAACCGCGATCTTACTTTCCTGCTGTTCAGTGGGTGGCTGGTCACAAGCCTTCGCGTCGCGGCAATCAACGCTGGGTGGGATAGTCACTGGCTCCAGCTAAGCCTAGACAATGAGGCCTATCTCGCGCTACTTAGGATCTCAATTGCTGCATACGGGTTCTTCACTGTAGCTCTATTTCGAGAGCTTGTTCTGAAGACCAGCTCAAATACGCTCATTCAAAAATACTTCGAACTACTGCAGCACTCCTTTCTTCTTTTTATCATTGCCGCGCCGTTCTTCGATCATATTCAGTATCTTCGAGCCTTCTGGACATTCGCTGCAATTGTACTCGGGACCCAAACTGTTCAAATAATTGTATCCCTATCCGTCCAACGCACTCGCCTTGTTGGCTGGTATGCGCTGTCTTGGGGTTCGATGATTGTCGGCATGGCTAGCGAGATTGGCGCGCAATCTGGCTTCATCGACTACCCGTTCTGGTTGAACTCGCAAACCGCCACAATCGTTTGCGCCTTGATGATGGGTTTGGCCCTGGCGGATCGGTTGAAGTCGGAGCGTGAGGGTCGCGTCGCCGCACAAGCCCGCAGCGTCACTTACCTGAAGAAGTACGAAGAAAACTTCAATTCGATGCCTATCGGTTTGTTCGGGCTCGGCCTCGACGGTTCGATCCTGCTCCAGAACCCTGCGTTTACCGAGATGTTCGAGTTGGAGGGCACGGTGACCGATAAGACGCCGAGCATTGATGACTTGCTCGGGAGCGGTGCTTTCCGGCGGCTTTCCGATGCGGCTGAGCAGGGTGCATTGGACGTCGAACTCTGTGTAGCAACCGACGGTGGGGAGACGAGATGGTACTTGGCCCGCGTGACGTTGAACGACCATTCGATCGAAGGCTCCATCCAAGACATCAGCGCACGAAAGGTTGCCGAAGAAAAGCTCAAACATCTGGTTGATCACGACCACCTGACCGGGCTGTTTAATCGTCGCGGTCTAGAAACTCTGACCGCGAACGCCGTCTCCATGGTGAATGATGGTGTTGACTGTGCGATCGCCTATGTGGATCTTGATCGATTCAAGCTGATGAATGACCTCCACGGCCACGGAACCGGTGACGAGCTCCTTCAGCAAGCCGCGCAGCGGCTTTCGGTATCCGTTCGAGCAAGAGACTGTGTTGCACGCATTGCGGACTCGTTCGTCGTGATCTTCTTTGACTGTCCCGAACATTCAGTCCTCGGATTGACAGAACGGCTCCGGCAAGCTGTGGCTGAGAATATCTTTGAAGTGGACGGCAAGGCGCTTGTCTTGACCGCGAGCGTCGGCGTCGTGTCCTTTAAAAAGGGAATGTCAGTCGTTGAAGCAATGGCAGCAGCGGACCGAGCCTGCATCGAGGCCAAGTCTCGCGGTCGAAACTGCGTCGTCCGTCTGACCGACCAGGACGCCACACTGCGATCTCACCTGGAAGAGCTCAAGGTCGTTGCGGGTCTGCAACAGCACATTCCGACCGAGCGCTACTTCCTTGAGTTTCAGCCGATCGTGGCGCTGCAGTCGCCCATGAACTCGCTGTGCTTCGAGGTGCTGATCCGAATGCGCGGCGAGCAGGGGCAGGTCGTTCCGCCAGGCAAGTTCATCGGTGCGGCGGAGCGCAACGGTCTGATGTCGCAGATCGACCGATGGGTGCTTCGCACCACGCTCGAGTGGCTCGATAACCATCCCGAGCATCGCGATCGGCTCGAGTTTGCGACGATCAACATCAGCGGCGCGTCGCTCAATGACAAACGCTTCGTCGACGACGCCTTCGCGATGATCTCGGAGCATCCGCTCGCGATGCCAAAGCTGTGCTTCGAGATCACCGAAAGCGTGGCGTTGCATGATCTCGGTTCGACCCGGCGGTTCATGGATCGGGTCAGGATCTACGGCAGCAAGCTCGCGCTCGACGATTTCGGCGCCGGCTATACGTCGTTCAACTATCTCAAGGAAATCCCTGCGGATTTCATCAAGATCGACGGCAGCTTCGTCAAGGACATCAACCTGCATCCGGCGAACTATGCGATCACGCGCACCATCGTCGATCTGACGCATGAACTCGGCATGCGCAGCATCGCGGAATGGGCGGAGACGCCCGACACGATCGCGGCGCTCATCGAGTTGGGCGTGGACTACGGTCAAGGGTTCGGCCTGGTGCGTCCAACGGCTCCGGAGGTCGTCTTGGCAGGCGCTTCCGGCGCCGCTCTGATCAAGGATCCGAAGGTCCTGGCCCTGTTCGACGATCGCTCGCGTTGGCAGACGGCTCCTCGAACCGGCCCGCGCCTGCAGCACAGGATGGCCTGATCGGCGGACAGGCCGTCACGACGGCAACAACTGCCCAGCCCGCACGGCGGCGCTCCGGTTCGCGAGCGGCCCGCGCGCGACGAGGCGATATGATTGGGCGCTTCGCCGCGCACCGCGGCCCGAGAGACGCCCCATGCCGCACTCCCCCTTCCCCGCTGAGGCTCCGGCCGCGCTATACGTGCACCCGGCGGCCGCCGCGCTGCTTAACGAAGCCCTGACCCTGCTCGGCGACGGCGTCGGCGCGGCCGCCATCGAAGAGGCCGCACGGGATGCGGGCCTGAAGGCCGGACCGTTCGCGATCCTCGATGCGATGTCCCTCGATGTCGTGGACCACGCGCTGCATGCGGCAATGGGCGGCCACGCGCACGGTGATTCGCATGGCCACGGGCACGGGCACGGGCACGGGCACGGGCACAACCATGAGCACGGCCACGATCATGGCCATGGCCAACTTCACGCGCACGACCACGGCCACGACCACGACCACGACCACGGCCACGGCCACAACCACGCGGCCGATCATGATCACGCCCCCCCCAGCTCCCCCAAAGCCCCCCCACCCGCGCGACCGCTCGAGAAATCGGCGGTGTACGTCGTCGAGAAGATGGCGCATGGCTACAAGCGGGCCGGCCGCGCCGCGGGCGGCGGCTTCTACGACTACACGTCGCAGCCACCCGAGCTCTGGTCTGGGCTGAAGACCTTCGAGCGGCGCTCGCGTCAGCTCGATGCGGCCGACATTCGGGATCGGCTGCTCTATGCCGCATGGCTGGGCGCACTGGATGCCTCTACGGAGATGCCTGCGGCCGCCGTGACGCAGACCTTCGGCGAGACGATCGCGACCAACGCCTCGCAGGCCCGGGGGCAGATGCAGCGGATCGGAGCCGAGGCGTTCCTCTCCCGGGCACACGACCTGGCGACGCGCTTTGGTGCGCGCTTCGAGCCGCCGGCCGCGCTCACGGCCGGATCGACTGCGGCCTGACCGCAGTCAGGCTCCACGCCAGATGGTCAACACCGAGATCGACGGGCCTGTCCTGATCGTCATGCTCGACCGCCGTGAGGCTCGCAATGCGGTCGACGGACCGACGGCCCAAGCACTCGCCGACGCGTTTCGGGCGTTCGACGAGGATCCGGACCGGGCGGTCGCAGTGTTCGTCGGTGCGAACGGCACGTTCTGCGCAGGCGCGGATCTGAAGGCGATGGCGGCCTCCCAGCGTCGCAACCGGCTCGAGCGAAGCGGGGACGCCCCGATGGGCCCGTCGAGAATGCTGCTCACGAAGCCGGTGATCGCCGCAGTCTCTGGCCACGCGGTGGCGGGCGGTGCGGAGCTCGCGCTCTGGTGCGACCTGCGGGTCTTCGAGCGCAGCGCGGTGTTCGGCATCTTCTGCCGCCGCTTCGGTGTACCACTGATCGATGGGGGCACGGTACGCCTGCCACGGCTGATCGGCCTGTCGCGTGCGCTGGACCTCATCCTGACGGGGCGCCCGGTGGACGCGCAGGAAGCGCTGTCGATCGGCCTCGCCCACCGCGTGGTGCCCGATGGCACCTCGCGCGAGGCCGCCGTCGCACTCGCCCACGACCTGGCACGGCTGCCCCAGACCTGCCTGCGCAACGACCGTCGCTCGGCCTACGAGCAGTCCGCCCTTCCGCTCGATGCGGCACTGGCGAACGAGTTCGAGCACGGCCTCGACACGCTGGATTCAGGGGAGTGGTTGGCGGGCGCGGCGCGGTTCGCGTCCGGCGCAGGCCGCCATGGCGAGCGGGGCTGATCCGGGCCGATTGATGCTCGAGGCACAGCCGACTCACGTCATCCGTTCTACGCCCCCCCCTCACGCACCCACCCGTCCGGGATACCGATGATGATCCGACGAGACAAGCTGCTGCACGGTTGGCGCGAGCCGGTGGTGCCCCGCCCTGCGGCCACCATCCTGCTGCTGCGCGACGACCCGGCCAACGGTCTGCAGGTCCTGATGACCCGCCGCTCGGCGACAGCGAGCTTTGCACCCGGTGCCTACGTGTTCCCCGGGGGCACACTCGACGCGGCGGACGCCTCGCCGGCGGCGCTGGCGGCGGCCAGGGCCCGGGCGGACCAGGACGAGCCGCACCGGCATTTTGCGGCGGCCGCTCTGCGCGAGGCCTTCGAGGAGCTGGGCGTGCTGCTCGCCTGGCACCGCGGCACGAACGAGCCTGCGGACCCGTCGTTCGCGAATTCGCTCGATCGCGGGCACGACGGCGACCTATACGCGCAGCTCGAACGCGCGGGTCTGGAGCTCGCGGTCGACCGCACGGGCTGGCTGTCGCACTGGATCACCGACCGCGACCTGCCCAAGCGCTTCGACGTGCGCTTCTTCGTGGCGCCGATGCCGGCGGGCCAGACGCCGGACCCGGATGGCGCCGAGCAGTTCGAGCCGGTCTGGGTGCACCCCGCCAGCGGGCTGAAGCGCCACGCCGAGGGCGGCTTCAGCATGATCTTCCCGACGATCCGGACCCTTCGGCAGCTCGAGCGATTCGAGACGGCGGAAGCGGTGCTCGAGGCCTGCCGCACACAGCAGAAGGTCTTCACGTCCTGCCCCCGGGGCGGGCGGGTGGCGGGCCAGGACACCCGCTACACCGAGGACGAGATGGCCTTCGGCGAGCTGGAGATGGTGGCGCCCGACGGGCAGCTGGTGCACGACCTGGACTGGCAGAGCGAGCGGCCGGTCAGGCTGCGCACGAACCTGCGGCGTCTCACCGCCCCCAATCCGAGCATGATGACCGGCCCGGGCACCAACACCTACATCGTCGGCGATGCGGGCGGCTGCATCGTCATCGATCCGGGCCCGGCCGTACCGGCGCACATCGCGCGGATCGCCGCCGCGGTGGGCGAGGACCTGAGGATGATCGTCTGCACACATTCGCATCCGGACCATTCGCCGGGCGCGCCGATGCTGCGCGAGGCGATCGGCCGCGATGTGCCGATCCTGGGGCTGTCCTCGGCCCCGACGGCCCGCGCCCACTCGGAGTTCGTCCCGGACCGCGAGCTTGCCGACGGCGAGCGGCTGCAGGTCGGCGATTCGACGCTGCGGGTGGTCCACACCCCGGGACATGCGGCCAACCACCTGTGCCTGGTGCTGGAGGAGGATCGGCTGCTGTTCTCGGGCGACCACGTGCTCAACGGCTCGACGACGGTGGTGGACCCGCCCGACGGCAACATGGTCGCCTACCTCGACTCGCTGCGCCGACTCGCGGCCGAGCCGGTCGACTTCATCCTGCCGGCCCATGGCCATGTGCTCGGGCCGGCCGAGCCAGCGATGCGCAGGCTGATCGCCCACCGGCTCGCGCGCGAATCGAAGGTCGCCGCGGCCCTGGCCCGCAGCGGCCCGGGCACGCTCGACGAGCTGGTGCCCCACGCCTACGAAGACGTGAACGCGGCGCTCTATCCGGTGGCCAAACGTTCGTTGCTGGCGCATCTGGAGAAGCTGGTCGACGACGGGCGCGCCAGGCGCGACGGCGATCGCTGGATGGCGCTTGGCGTCTGAGGACAGCTCGGCGGGACGAGCAGCCAACCTGCCGAACAGACAGGCCACTGGACGGCATCAGACGGTCCGCAGACCCGGCAACACGCCCAAGGCGTCCACCGCGCCGAAACGCCAGGGCGAATGCCGCTCCGCGGCATCGCGCTGGCGGAATTCGCGGGGGGCCACACCTGCCAGGCGTTTGAAGGCCTTCGAGAACGCGAACGCATCCTGGTAGCCGACCTCGGCGGCCACAGCCTCGAGCTTGTGGTCGGTATCCGACAGCAGTCGCATCGCCTTCTGGAGTCGCACGGTGCGCAGGTAGCTCAGCGGCGTGTCGCCCATGGCCCGCCGGAATCGCTCGGCAAGCACCGTCCGTGACAGCCCCACCTGACGCGCCAAGTCGTCGAGCGTCCAGGGGTGAGCACAGTCGGCGTGCATCAGCATCACCGCACGGCGCACCGGCGGATCGCGCTGCGCTTGGCTCAAGCCGATACCGGGCGCATGCCGAGTCAGCAGGTCGCGCATCAGATACGTGAAGAGCACGTCCAGCAGCCCGTGCAGCACGAGATCGGCCCCGGGTTCGCGCCGGGCCGCCTCCTGACCCAGGAGCGCCACGGTCAGCGACAGCGGACCCAGTCGAGGCATCTGGTCGCTCCGCACCACGTGCCAGGCGGGCAGCTGGCCGAAGAACGGATGCATCGGCGTGTTCCAGAGCTGATAAGCACCGCTGATGAGCGAGGCCCCCCCTTCGGGCAGGCCGCCATCGACGACACCCCCATCGCCCGCGCCCTCATCGCCCGCGCCGTCGTAGAGCAGCCGGTCGCCGGCCGAGACGGCGGGCCGCATCACACGGGTCGACAGCCCCCGCAGCGAGGCACTCGGCGCTACGACATGCTCGCAGCCGCGCGCCATCACCGCGATGTCGCCAGCCGACAGAACCAGCGGATCGGGCAGGTCCGGCGCATGGACCCAGGCGCGTCCGCGCGTGACGACGTGAAAACCGATGCTCCGCTCACACGGGAACCTCAGCGCGACCTCGGAGGGCAGGCGACTCAGATCGAGCAGACGACGCCTCAGGCCGCTCTGGTGGAACAGGTCGAAGAGAAGATCCATCATAGCCTCGTCGTCCGTTTACTCGGACTTCAAGACATCTTATCTGAACTCTAGACCATTCATCGTCCTCTAGACTGCTCAGATACTGGCGCCTCACCCAAACATGTATCGGAGAATCGAATGAGCAGGATTCTTGTCATCGGTGCCCACGGCACGGTCGGTTCCGCACTTGTGCCCCTGCTGACGGCAGACGGCCACGAGGTGGTCGGTTCCACCAGCCGCCCCATCGCCGGCCCCGGCCAAGTCCATCTCGACCTGCTCACGGGCAACGGCCTGTCACAGGCCTTCGAAGGCATCGACGCGGCCTTCATCTTGTCGCCGCCCGGTCACGTCAACCAGGACGAGCTGCTCGGCCGGTTGATCGACGCAGCGCGTTCACGCCGTCTCGAGAAGGTGGTGCTGATGAGCGCGATGGGCGCCGATGCCGACCCGAGCGCGCCGCTGGCCAGGGCGGAGCAGCACCTGATGACCTCGGGCCTGCCCTGGAACGTGATCCGCCCGAACTGGTTCATGCAGAACTTCAACACGTTCTGGCTGAAGGGCATCCGCGAGCAGGACACGATCTTCCTGCCGCTCGGTTCGGCCAAGGGCAGTTTCATCGACGCTCGCGACAACGCCGCCGTGGCTGCGGCCCTGCTGCCGAGCCATGCCTACGACGGGCATGCCTTCGACCTGACGGGCGCCGAGGCGCTGGACCACGACGAAGTGGCCGGGCACCTGAGTCGCGAGACGGGCCGCAGCATCCGCTACCAGGACATCACCCCTGAGCAGATGCTGAAGGCACTGCTGGACGCAGGCCTGCCCAGGCCGTATGCAGAGTTCCTGAACCAGATCCTGGGCTACTTCAAGGCAGGCTACTCGGAGCGCATCACGGACTCGGTGCAACGGGTCACTGGCCGCTCGCCGCGCGGGTTCACCGACTACACGCGGGATCACCGCGCAGCTTGGCTCCCAGGGCCGGCCTGACGGGACCGGCGCGCGATGCCTGCCGGCATGGGGGCAACGTCCGGCAGGCGCGCTGCCGGGGCAGACGAACGGTGCGGCTCCACCCGGAGCCCGCGCCTAGACTCGCAACAGGGATCGCCGGCGCCGTCGGCACGACGGGTGACCGTGGCGAGTCCCCTTGAGCCGGAGCCCCGCATGGCACGTCGAGCCGCCTCCCCCTCGCTGACGATAGCGCCGGCCCTGTGCCGGCTGCTCGTCACCGGCGCAATCGTCCTTCCCCTGTCCGGCTGCATGGACGCGGCCGTGACGAGCGCCGTGGTCGGTTCCAGCGCCGCCAAGTCGACGCAGAACGGCGCCGCGGCGCTCGAGAAGGCCAACGCTGCCGCCGCGACGCTTGCGACGCGCCTGCCGGTCGAGCCCGCCGAACCGAAGCCCTGACGCTCTGGGCTGGCCCATGAGAAACCCCCGCCGGGCGCAAGCCCGGCGGGGGTTTCTGTCGACGGAACGACCCGCGGGCCGACCGGATCGACGACGCGGCCCGAAGGCCGCGCCGCGTTCAGGCTGCGGGTGCGGCCGGCGCGCCCTCTTCGGCGGGGACCGCCTTCATCGACAGACGCAGGCGACCCTTGTCGTCGGCCTCGAGGACCTTGACACGCAGGACCTGGCCTTCCTTGACGTAGTCGCCGACCTTCTCGACCCGCTCGTTGGCGATCTGCGAGATGTGCAGCAGTCCGTCGCGGCCCGGCAGGATCTGGACGATCGCACCGAACTCGAGGATCTTCAGCACAGTGCCTTCGTAGACCTTGCCGATCTCGACCTCGGCCGTCAGGTCCTCGATGCGCTTGCGCGCCCGGGCGGCGGCTTCGGCGTCGATCGCGGCGATGGTGATGTCGCCGGTGTCTTTGATGTCGATCGTCGTGCCGGTCTCTTCCGTGATCGCACGGATGGTGGCGCCACCCTTGCCGATCACGTCGCGGATCCGCTCGGGGTTGATCTTCATCGTGTACATCCGCGGCGCGAAATCGGAGAGCTCCGTGCGCGCGCCGCCGATGGCCGACACCATCTTCTCGAGGATGTGCAGGCGGGCCTCGCGGGCCTGGGCCAGCGCGACCTGCATGATCTCCTTGGTGATGCCCTGGATCTTGATGTCCATCTGCAGAGCAGTGATGCCGGCGTCGGTGCCGGCCACCTTGAAGTCCATGTCGCCGAGGTGGTCCTCGTCGCCCAGGATGTCGGTCAGCACCGCGAAGCGGTTGCCTTCCTTGATCAGGCCCATGGCGATGCCCGCGACGTGTTTGTCGATCGGCACGCCGGCGTCCATCAGCGCGAGGCAGCCGCCGCACACCGAGGCCATCGACGAAGAGCCGTTCGACTCGGTGATCTCGGAGACGACGCGCAGCGAGTAGGCGAACTGCTCGACCGGCGGGATCAGCGCTGCGAGGGCGCGCTTGGCAAGCTTGCCGTGACCGACCTCGCGGCGCTTGGGAGCGCCGAAGCGGCCGGTCTCGCCGGTGGCGAACGGCGGCATGTTGTACTGGAGCATGAAGCGCTCGCGGTACTCGCCGGTGATCGCGTCGATGATCTGCTCGTCGCGCGCGGTGCCCAGGGTGGCCACCACCAGCGCCTGCGTCTCGCCGCGGGTGAACAGCGCCGAGCCGTGCGAGCGCGGCAGCACGCCGGTGCGGATGCTGATCGGGCGAACGGTGCGCGTGTCGCGGCCGTCGATGCGCGGCTCGCCGGACAGGATCCGACTGCGCACGATCTTCGACTGCAGCTCGTACAGGATGTTAGACAGCGTGTTGCCGTCGGGCGCGGGCCGGCCGGCGGCCGCGGATTCCTCGGCGATCTTCGCAATCGCGGCGGACTCCACGCCCCGAATACGGTGGGTGCGCTCCTGCTTGTTGCGCAACGCATAGGCGGCGTGCATCTCGCCCTCGGCGAGCTCGGTGACGCGCGCGATCAGTGCCTCGTCACGGGCCGGCGCCTTCCAATCCCACTCCGGCTTGCCGGCGATCTCGACGAGCTCATCGATCGCCTTGATGACCACCTGGATCTGGTCGTGGCCGTAGACCACGGCACCGAGCATCACGTCCTCGGGCAGCTGGCTCGCCTCGGACTCGACCATCATCACGGCGCCGTCGGTGCCGGCCACGACCAGGTCGAGGCGGCTGTCGGGCAGCTGAGAGGCGTTCGGGTTGAGCACGTACTGGCCGTCGATGTAGCCGACGCGACAGGCACCGATGGGACCTGCGAACGGAATGCCCGACAGTGCGAGCGCGGCCGACGCGCCGATCATCGCCGGGATGTCGGAATCCACCTCGGGATTGCTCGACAGCACGTGGATGATGATCTGGACTTCGTTATAGAAGCCGTCCGGGAACAGCGGCCGCAGAGGCCGGTCGATCAGGCGGCAGGTCAGGATCTCCTTCTCGGTCGCACGGCCTTCACGCTTGAAGAAGCCGCCAGGAATCCGTCCCGCCGCGTAGAACTTCTCGACGTAGTCGACCGTCAGGGGAAAGAAATCCTGCCCCGCTTTGGCGTTCTTCTGACCCACCACGGTGGCCAGCACCACGGTGTCGTCCATCGTGACCACCACCGCACCCGACGACTGACGGGCGATTTCGCCGGTCTCGATGGTCAGGGAGTGCTGTCCCCATTGAATCGTTTTCTTCGCGATTTCGAACACGCTCTGTCCTCTCTTTGCTTGCTGTGACCCGCGCGATCAGCCGGCGGCGCGGTTCGCCTTCATTCGTCTTCGGTTCGCTCCGGACTCACGAACGAAAATGCCCGCGTCAAGCGGGCATCCACGTGCGACCGGAGCCGGGCGGCGACCGGAACCGACGGAGCCGGAGGCCCCACATCGGTTCCCGCCACCCGAATCACCGTCATTCGCTGCTTGCGACCTTGTTGCGCGGGTTACTTGCGCAGACCGAGACGCTCGATGAGCGCCTTGTAGCCCGTCGGGTTGCGGCCCTTCAGGTAGTCGAGCAGCTTGCGCCGACGGCTGACCATCTTCAGCAGGCCGCGACGCGAGTGGTGATCCTTCGCGTGGGTTTTGAAGTGACCGGTCAGCTCGTTGATGCGGGCGGTCAGCAGTGCAACCTGGACTTCCGGAGAGCCGGTGTCGCCCTGGGCGCGCTGGTAGTCGGCGACAATCTTCGCCTTGTCGATTTCGGCAACGGACATGATTTCCCTCGTTGACTTGCGGTGGCACCGGGATGCACCACCGTGCGGTTGCTGCGGTGTGACGCTTCGATGTTCAGCATCCGACCCCTTCAGGAGGCCGACTGCAGAACCCGCGGAGTATAGCTGATTCGGGACGCCGGATCAGGGCGCGACGTCGTGCTGCGGATTGACCCGCGGCGCGTTCGAATGGAGCTTGTTCAGGGCGTTCAGGTAGGCCTTGGCCGACGCTACGACGATGTCGGGATCGGCACCGACCCCGTTGACGATCCGCCCGGCGCGGGCCAGCCGCACGGTCACTTCGCCCTGCGACTCGGTGCCGGTCGTGATCGCGTTGACTGAGTACAGCAGCAGCTCGGCCCCCGAGGCAACCTTCGACTCAATCGCCTTGAGCGTGGCGTCGACCGGGCCGTTGCCCAGCGACTCGGCCTTGTGCTCGACGCCGCCCACGGAGATGACGACGCTCGCCTGCGGCTTCTCGCCCATCTCGGAGGCCTGGCGCATCGACAGCAGCTTGTACTGCTCGTCCTCGGTGGTGACCGACTCGTCGGACACCAGCGCGTGGATGTCCTCGTCGAAGATCTCCGACTTGCGGTCGGCGAGGTCCTTGAAGCGCACGAAGGCCGCGTTGACCTCGGTCTCGGAGTCGAGCTGGATGCCGAGCTCCTGCAGCCGCTGCTTGAACGCGTTGCGGCCCGAGAGCTTGCCGAGCACGATCTTGTTGGCGGCCCAACCCACGTCCTCGGCCCGCATGATCTCGTAGGTGTCGCGCGCCTTGAGCACGCCGTCCTGGTGGATGCCGGAGGCGTGTGCAAAAGCGTTGGCACCAACCACCGCCTTGTTGGGCTGCACCGGGAAGCCGGTGATGCCCGAGACCAGCTTGGAGATCGGCACGATCTGGCTGGTGTCGATGCCGACGTCCAGGCCAAAAAAGTCGCGGCGGGTCTTGACCGCCATCACCACCTCCTCGAGCGAGGTGTTGCCGGCCCGCTCGCCCAGCCCGTTGATCGTGCACTCGACCTGGCGGGCGCCGCCCTGCATGACGCCGGCCAGCGAGTTCGCCACCGCCATGCCGAGGTCGTTGTGGCAGTGCACGCTCCAGACGGCCTTGTCTGAGTTGGGGATCTTCTCGCGCAGGTCGCGGATGAAGGCGCCGTACAGCTCGGGCACCGCGTAGCCGACGGTATCCGGGATGTTGATGGTGGTCGCGCCTTCCTTGATCGCCGCCTCGAGCACGCGGTAGAGGAACTCGGGCTCGGATCGGTAGCCGTCCTCGGGCGAGAACTCGACGTCATCGGTGAACTTGCGCGCAAAGCGCACGGCCAGGCGCGCGCCCTCGAAGACCTGGTCGGGCGTCATCCGCAGCTTCTTCTCCATGTGCAGCGGCGACGTGGCGATGAAGGTGTGGATGCGCTTGCGGCGCGCGGGCTCGAGCGCCTCGGCGGCCCGCGAGATGTCACGGTCGTTGGCACGCGCCAGCGAGCAGACGATCGAGTCCTTGATCGTCGAGGCGATCGTACGGACGGCCTCGAAGTCGCCATTCGAGGACGACGCGAAACCGGCCTCGATGACGTCGACGCGCAGCTTCTCTAGCAGCTTGGCGATCCGCAGCTTCTCCTCGCGTGTCATCGACGCGCCCGGGCTCTGCTCGCCGTCGCGAAGCGTGGTGTCGAAGATGATGAGGCGGTTGGCGTCGGACATGGCGTTCGGTCTCCTCGGGGCGGGGCGCTCGGTGGCGCCGACCAACCCGAGGATTGTACGCAAGGCGACGGAGCAGGGCCGCCCGAGCGGGCGGTCGGCCCGGGCGGTCGGGCGCGCCCGGTGGCCGCCCTAGGGGCGCCCGGCCGCGGGCTCGGGGACCGGATCGCGCCGCTCGCCGCTAGCGGCCACCACGATGCCGGCCAGCAGCGTCGCGAAGCCGGCGAGCTGTAGCCCGGTGAAGGTCTCGCCCAGGAACAGCCAGGCGAGCACCGCGGACCCCACGGGCTCCCCAAGGATGGCCAGTGCCACGAAGGTGGCGGACAGGTGGCGCAGCGAGGCGTTGAGGATCGTGTGGCCGGCGAGCTGCGGCCCCGCCGCCATCGCGGCGATCGGCAGCCACGCCGCCGTCGGGATCGACCACAGCGGCTGGCCGCCCGCGATCGCGATCGCGTTCATCGCGAGCGCCGCCGCGCCGTAGACGATAGCGATGTAGGCGAGCAGCGTCAGGCGCCGGTTCAGGCCGCGCCCGACCAGGAAATAGCCGGAAATGGCGACCGCGCCGGCCAGCGCCAGCGCGTTGCCCAGCACCGGATCGCGGCCAGCGGTGCCGGGCGCGGCCGCCAGGTCGGAGGCGATGATCAGCGCGCTGCCGGTCACTGCCATCGCGATGCCGGCCGCGGTGCGCCGCGTCGGCGGCTCGCCGAGCAGCCACCAGGACAGCAGGCCGACCCAGATGGGGTTGGTGGTGACCAACGCCACGCTGCTGGCGACCGAGGTGTAGTGCAGCGACGCAATCCAGGTGGCGAAGTGCACCGCGAGGAACAGCCCGGCCACCGCGGCGATGCCCCAGTCCCGGCGCTGCAGCCGGCGCAGCTCCGGGCCGCGCCGCCACATCGCCAGCGGCACCACGACCGCCGCCGCCAGCGTGAGGCGCCCGGCCGCAACCGCCAGCGGGCCGGCGCCGGCGTCGATCGCGAAGCGGATCAGCAGCGCCGCGGTCGAGACGATCAGCACGCCCGCGGCGAGCGCGAGGAAGCGCTGGGGCACGGGCGACGCCGCCGCGATCAGGTCTTGGGCAGCGTGACGCCGCGCTGGCCCTGGTACTTGCCGCCGCGGTCCTTGTAGGAGGTCTCGCAGACTTCGTCGGACTGGAAAAACAGCATCTGCGCGCAGCCTTCGCCGGCGTAGATGCGGGCTGGAAGCGGCGTGGTGTTGGAGAACTCGAGGGTGACGTGACCTTCCCACTCGGGCTCGAGGGGGGTCACGTTGACGATGATCCCGCAGCGCGCATATGTCGATTTTCCGAGGCACACCACCAGCGTGTCGCGCGGGATGCGGAAGTACTCCACCGTGCGCGCCAGTGCGAACGAGTTGGGCGGGATGATGCAGACATCGCCGCCGAAGTCGACGAAGTTGCGCTCGTCGAAGGCCTTGGGGTCGACGATGGTGCTGTTGATATTCGTGAAGATCTTGAACTCGGCCGCGCAGCGCACGTCGTAGCCGTAGCTCGAGGTCCCGTACGAGACGATCCTCTGACCGCCCGCCTGTCGTACCTGCCCCGGCTCGAAGGGCTCGATCATGGCGTGTTGCTCGGCCATCCTGCGGATCCAGCGGTCGGACTTGATGCTCATGGGGAACTCGGCGGTGGGGATCGACGATTGTCCGGATTCGCGGCGACCGGCGCAAACCGGCACGCGGCGGCCCGTGCGAAGCCGTTTCGGCCGCCTGCGGACCGGGCCTGTCATCGTCCGCCGCTTGACGCCTCCCCGGCCGATGGCTCACGCTTCTGCGGCCCCTTATGGGCCAGCCGCGATGAAGGCGGCTGGATCTGGATGGCTGCCCGCCCGAGGCGACCAACCCGCACACGACACACGAGGAGACACATTCATGAAGGTTGACCTGACGTTGACGGTGAACGGCCGCGCCGTGTCCCTGGGCGTCGACCCGCGCATGCTGCTGGTGCAGCTTATCCGGGAACAGCTCCAGCTGACCGGCACCCACGTGGGCTGCGACACGGCCCAATGCGGCGCCTGCACGGTGCTGATGGACGGGCGGGCGGTAAAAGCCTGCTCGATGCTCGCGGTGCAGGCGCAGGGCACCTCCATCCAGACGATCGAGGGACTGACGCCGGCGACGGGCATGCACCCCGTGCAGGAGGCGTTCAAGGAATGCCACGGCCTGCAGTGCGGCTTCTGCACCCCCGGCATGGTGATGGCGTCGGTCCAGCTGCTCAAGGACTGCCCGAAGCCCGACGAGGCCCAGATCCGCGAGGCCCTCGAGGGCAACATCTGCCGCTGCACCGGCTACCACAACATCGTGCGCGCGGTGCAGAACGCCGCGGCACGCACCTGAGGGCCACCCGATGACCGACCTGTCCAATTCCCCGATCGGCAAGCCGCTGCGCCGTCGCGAGGACGAACGTTTCCTCACCGGCCGTGGCCAGTACACCGACGACATCGTCCTGCCGAATCAGACCTACGCGGCGTTCCTGCGCTCGCCGCACGCGCACGCCCGGATCGTGTCGGTCGACGTGTCGGCGGCCCAGGCGATGCCCGGTGTGGTCGCGATCTTCACCGGCCGCGACATCGCCGACTCGAAGATCGGCGGCCTGCCCTGCGGCTGGTTGATCCACAGCCGCGACGGCTCGCCCATGAAGGAACCGCCGCACCCGATCATCTGCGTCGACAAGGTGCTCCACGTCGGCGACCAGGTCGCGATGGTCGTCGCCGAGACGGCGCTGCAGGCACGCGAGGCGGCCGAGGCCATCGTCGTTGACTACGATGCGCTGCCTGCCGTCGTCGACCCGGGCCGGGCCGTCGGCTCCAAGGCGGTGTTGCACGATGCCGTCTCACCGGACAACGTCTGCTACGTCTGGGGCCACGGCGACGAGGCGGCGACCGACGCGGCCTTCGCCAAGGCGGCGCACGTCACGCGGCTCGAGTTCGCCAACAACCGGCTGATCCCGAACGCGATGGAGCCCCGGGCGGCCAACGCGCACTACACGCGTCACGACGACAGCTACACGCTCTACGTCGCGAACCAGAACCCGCACGTCGAGCGGCTGCTGATGGCGGCGTTCGTGCTCGGACTGCCCGAGTCGCGGCTGCGCGTGATCGCGCCGGACGTCGGCGGCGGCTTCGGCTCGAAGATCTTTCTGTACGCCGAGGAGACCGCGCTAGTCTGGGCGTCCAAGCGGGTCGGGCGTCCGATCAAGTGGACCGCCGACCGCAGCGAGTCGTTCCTGACCGATGCACACGGCCGCGACCACGTGACCGTCGCCGAGCTCGCGACCGATGCCGCAGGCACCTTCACCGCGATGCGCGTGAAGACGATCGCCAACCTGGGCGCGTACCTGTCGACCTTCGGGTCCTCGGTCCCGACGATCCTGTACGCGACGCTGCTGGCCGGCCAGTACCGCACGCCGGCGATCTTCTGCGAAGTCACCGGGGTGTTCACCAACACCGCGCCGGTCGACGCCTACCGCGGTGCCGGGCGCCCGGAGGCCACCTACGTGGTCGAGCGCCTGGTCGAGCAGTGCGCGCGCGACCTGAAGATCGATCCGGCCGAGCTGCGCCGCCAAAACTTCATCCGCGAGTTCCCTTACCCGACCCCGGTCGGCCTGACCTACGACATCGGCGACTACGAGGCGACCCTGGCCAAGGCGCAGGCGCTCGCCGATGTCGCGGGCTTTCCGGCACGCAAGGCGGAGTCCGCCAAGCGCGGCCTGCTGCGCGGTCTCGGGTACTCCTGCTACATCGAGGCCTGCGGACTGGCCCCGTCGAACATCGCGGGTGCCCTCGGCGCGCGCGCGGGCCTCTTCGAGGCCGGCGAGGTCCGCGTGCATCCGACCGGCACCGTCACGGTGTTCACGGGTTCGCACAGCCACGGCCAGGGCCACGAGACCACCTACGCCCAGGTCGTCGCCGGTCGGCTGGGGATCCCGGTCGAGAACGTCGAGATCGTACACGGCGACACCGGCCGGATCCCGTTCGGCATGGGCACCTACGGATCGCGCTCGCTGTCGGTCGGCGGCACCGCGATCGTCAAGGCGGTCGACAAGGTGATCGCCAAGGGTCGGAAGATCGCCGCCCACCTGCTCGAGGCGTCGGACACCGACATCGAGTTCGAGAACGGCGAGTTCCGCGTGGCGGGCACCGACCGCAAGCTCCCGTTCGCGCAGGTCGCGCTGACGGCCTACGTGCCGCACAACTATCCGCTCGACAAGCTCGAGCCGGGGCTCAACGAGAACGCGTTCTACGATCCGACCAACTTCACCTACCCGGCCGGCTCGTACGTCTGCGAGGTCGAGGTCGATCCGGAGACCGGTACGGTGAAGGTCGATCGGTTCACCGCGGTCGACGACTTCGGCAACATCGTCAATCCGATGATCGTCGAGGGCCAAGTGCACGGCGGGCTGGCACAGGGCATCGGTCAGGCCCTGCTCGAGCAGGCGGTCTACGACAGCGAGTCAGGGCAGCTGCAGACCGGCTCGTATCTCGACTATGCGATGCCGCGTGCGTCCGACCTGCCCAACTTCGTCGTCGACACCTGCTCGACCCCATGCACGCACAATCCGCTCGGGGTCAAGGGCTGCGGCGAGGCCGGGGCCATCGGCTCGCCGCCGGCGCTGATCAACGCGATCACCGACGCGATCGGCGTGCGCGACCTGGCGATGCCGGCGACGCCCGAACGCGTGTGGCGCGCCCTGCGCGCCCGCACCTGACCCACGAGGAGACGAACCCATGTACACCTTCGAATACCAGCGCCCGGCCGACGTCCAGGGCGCGGCGCGCGCGGGCGGCGTCGAGGACGCGCGTTTCCTCGCCGGCGGCCAGAGCCTCGTGCAGGCGATGAAGTTGCGGCTCTCGGAGCCGGCAGCGCTCGTCGACCTCGGCGCCGTCGCCGGTCTCGCCGGCATCACCGTGAACGGCGGCACCGTGCGGATCGGCTCGATGACCCGCCACCGCGCGGTCGCCGCGTCCGCCGACGTGCGCCGGGTGCTTCCGGCGCTCGCCGCACTCGCCGAGGGCATCGGCGACCCGATGGTCCGTAATGCCGGGACGATCGGTGGCTCGATCGCGAACGCCGATCCGGCAGCCTGCTACCCGGCGGGCGTGCTCGGTCTCGGCGCGACGGTCATCACCGACCGCCGCTCGATTCCGGGCGACGCGTTCTTCACAGGACTCTTCGAGACCGCGCTGCAACCGGGCGAGCTGATCGTCGCGGTCGAGTTCCCGGTGGCGTCGCGCGCCGCGTACATCAAGTTCAAGCAGTCGGCGTCGCGCTTCGCGCTGGTCGGCGTGTTCGTGAGCCAGGGCGCGGGCGGCGTGCGGGTGGGCGTCACGGGCGTGAAGTCGGCGGCGTTCCGCTGGACCGAGGCCGAGACCGCGCTGTCGAGCGGCGGCTTCAAGGCCGGCGCCCTCGACGGCCTCGCGCTGGACCCGAGCGACGTCAACGGCGACATGCACGGCAGCCCGGAATACCGGGCCTCGCTGGTCGCGACGCTGACGAAGCGGGCGGTCGAGCAGGCCAACGGTTCGGTGCCCGGCACGCCTGCATGAGCGAGGTTCCAGACTCCGTCGACGCCGTCGAGACGCTGCTCGCGACGAGGGGCTACCTCGCCGACCGGCGCCTCGCGACGGCCGTGTTCCTGAGCCTTCGCCTGCAGCGCCCCCTGTTCCTGGAGGGCGAGGCGGGCGTCGGCAAGACCGAGCTGGCAAAGGTGCTGGCGGAGGTCACCGACGCGCCGCTGATTCGGCTCCAGTGCCACGAAGGGCTGGATGTCGCGCAGGCGGCGTACGAATGGAACGTGTCGCGCCAGCTGCTGCACGTGCGGCTGGCCGAGTCGGCGGGGCCGCTGGAGCGCGACTCCGTGGAGCGCTCGCTCTACGCTCGCGACATGCTGCTGGCGCGGCCGCTGCTCGCGGCGCTCGAGTCGGAGCGCCCGGTGGTGCTGCTGATCGACGAGCTCGACCGCGCCGACGAGCCCTTCGAGGCGTTCCTGCTGGAAGTGCTGTCGGACTGGCAGATCACGATCCCCGAGCTCGGCACCGTCCGCGCGCGGCACCGTCCGCGCGTGGTCGTCACCTCCAATCGAACGCGCGAGATCCACGATGCGCTCAAGCGACGCTGCCTCTACCACTGGGTGGAGTTCCCCGAGCTCGAGCGCGAGTACGCGATCGTGGCGCGGGCGGTGCCCGAAGCGCCCGCGTCGCTGACCCGCCAGGCCGTGGCCTTCGTGCAGCGCGCGCGCGCGCTCGACCTGTTCAAGGCACCGGGCATCGCCGAGGCAATCGACTGGGTCAATGCGCTGGTCGCACTCGACCGGATGGACCTCGACCCGGTGGCCGTGTCCGACACCATCGGCGTGCTCCTGAAGTACCACGAGGACATCGCCCGGATGCAGGGCGGCGAGGCGCAGCGGCTGCTTCAGGAACTCGCGACCG
>JBIPLJ010000098.1:0-9385 GCA_044368415.1 Burkholderiaceae bacterium | reverse complement strand
GACGTCGTCGAGGCGGTCGAGGGACACCTCGCCGGTGTAGCAGGTACGCATGCTCAGTGGATCTCCGCTTGGATCTTCGTGCTCGGTCCGCGGGCGTTGCCCTGCGGCCGGTTCGGGGGCGAGACGACGCCCATCGACACGATGTACTTGAGGGCCTCGTCGACGCTCATGTCGAGCTCGATGGTGTCCTCCCGACGCATCATCAGGAAGAAGCCCGAGGTGGGATTGGGCGTGGTGGGCACGTAGATGGACACCATCTCGGCGCCCGCGCCGGCATCGGCGTCGAGCGGCGCGGCCTGCATCACGCGGCGCCTCACCTCGTCGGCCGGCGTGCCGGTCATGAAGCCGATGGTCCAGCTGCCCTGGCGCGGATACTCGACGAGCAGCGCCTTGCGGAACGCGTTGCCCTGTGGCGAGAGCAGCGTGTCGCTGACCTGCTTCACGCTCGAGTAGATGGTGCGCACGATCGGGATCTGCGAGAGCAGCCCTTCCCACCCCTTCACCAGCCGCTGGCCAAGGAAGTTGGTGGTCAGGACGCCGGTCACGAAAATGATCAGCACCGTCAGCAGCGCGCCCAGGCCCGGCAGGTGCCGGCCGAACAGCTGCACCGGCTGCAGGCCCGCGGGCAGCAGCGACAGACTCAGGTCCATCGTCGTCACGACGAGGTCCAGGACCCACAGCGTGATGCCGATCGGAACCCAGATCAGGAGGCCGGTGATGAAGTAGCGGCGGAACATCGGGTGCTCGATGCGACAGGAGGGTGGAAGAAGACGGATCCGACCGGGCGCCGGCGCAGGTCGGGGGCCGCGGCCGGGCTCAGGACTCGGCTCAGGACTCAGGACTCAGGCGTGGACTTCGCCGGGGGCGGGCTGGCCGCGGGCGCCGATTCGGCGGGCTTGGCGGACGTGGCGCCCTCGGCGGGCTTGGTGCCGTCGGCGGGCTTGGCCGCTTCGGTGCCGCCCTCTGTGGCGGGCGACTCGGCCGCTGCCGCCGGCGTCCCCGCCTTCTTGCCGCTGTCCCGGAAGTCGGTCACGTACCACCCGCTGCCCTTGAGCTGGAAGGACGGGGCAGTCAGCTGCTTGCGGAACGCGTCGGCGCCGCATTCGGGGCAGAGGCTGAGCGGCGTGTCCGAGAACTTCTGGATCACGTCCTTGGCATGGCCGCAGCGTTCGCAACGATAGGCATAGATCGGCATGGCAGTTGGGCGCCCTCAAGCGACGCTGGAACGACGGAAAACCTTGAATTATAAGACGGTTTTCCGTGTTCCGCTGCCGACCCCATTCCGGTTCGATGCCCGCCGCCTTGATCGTGGCCCGGTCGCTGTCGAGCTGCTCGCGGACCAGGGCGCCGAGCTGTTCCGGGATCGAGCCGCCCAGTATGAATGCCTGCTTCTCCATCGCCTGGCCGAACACGCCCGCCCAGGAGGTCAGACAGAACTGCAGCAGGCCCGCCTCGGCGATCGTCGGCACTGTGTGCATCGCCGGAGCTGCCGACATCGGGCTGTTGGTCGCCATCACGGCGGGCGGGCGACCGTGCATCGGCGGCCAGCAGGCGGGCCGCCGTACGGGCCTGCATGCGGGCTGCCATACAGGCCGCCGTACGGGCCGATCGTCAGTTTCGGTACCCGGGATCGCCGGCGTGCGCCCGAGAATCCGCGCATGTCAGATGCCATGCCCCCGAACGGGTTCGCCCCGTTCCCCCAGGCCCGCCCCGCATGAACGCCTTCCTGATCGACCCCGTTCGCCGCTCGATCGAGCCCATCGAGATCGACGGCAGCATCGAATCGATTCGCGCGCTGATCGGCTTCCCGGACGTCGATGCCGACGAGATCCGCGGAGGCGGCGACCGACTGTACTTCGACGAAGAGTGCTACCTGCGCCAGGACGAGACTGCCGGCCGCTTCCAGCTCGACACGCTCGCCCCGGTGTCCGGTCGCGGCGTGGTCACCGGCGCGCCGCGCGGGGGCGTCGTCGGCCCGCCCGGGGTGTCGCTCGAGTCGCTGCGGACGCGGATCGTGTTCGTCTGATGACGAGCGGCCCGGGGTCCGCCCCTGAGGTCCGCCCCTGAGGTCCGCCCCGGGGCCTCCCCCGGGCCTCCCCCAGGCCTCCCCCAGGCCTCAGAATTCGGCCAGCACCACCTTGCCGATGGTCCGGCCCGACTCGACCCGGGCGTGCGCCTCGCGCAGCGTGGCCGCATCGATCCGACCGAGCGTGCTCGCGTGTGTGGTGCGCAGCGTCCCGGCGTCGAGCAGCGCAGAGACCTCGTCGAGCAGGCGGCCCTGCTCGATCATGTCCGGCGTCTCGAAGGTGGAGCGCGTGAACATCGCCTCCCAGTGCAGCGACGCGCAGCGCGCCTTGAGTAGGCGCACGTCGATCGGCGCCGGATCGTCGATGACGCAGAGCCGGCCCTGCGGCGCGACCACCTTCGCGAGCTCGGCGAAGTGCGCATCGGTGTTCGACACGCTGAAGATCCGCTCCACCCACTTCACGCCCGCCGCCTGCAGCGCCTCGGACAGCGGCTGCGAGTGGTCGACGACGAGGTGCGCGCCGAGCGCCAGCGCCTGCGCGCGGCTCTCGGGGCGCGACGCAGTGGCGATCACGCGGGCGCCAGTCAGGCGCCGCGCGAGCTGAACCGCGATCGAGCCCACGCCACCGGCCCCAGCGGTGATCAGCAGCGTACCCGCGTCCTGCGGCGCACCCAGCCGCAGCTGCAGCCGGTCGAACAACGCCTCCCAGGCGGTGATCGCGGTCAGCGGTATCGCCGCTGCCTGCGCGAAGTCGAGGGTGGCGGGCTTCCTGCCAACGATGCGCTCGTCGACGCAGTGCAGTTCCGCGTTGGTGCCGGGGCGGATCCGCGAGCCGGCGTAGAACACCGCGTCGCCGGGCCGGAAGCGGGTGACGCCTGGACCTACCGCCTCGACCACGCCGGCCGCGTCGAACCCCAGCACGCGCAGCCCGCCCTCGGGCGGCGCCATGCCGCGCCGCAGCTTGGTATCGACCGGGTTGACCGAGACCGCGTGCACGCGGACCAGCAGGTCGCGCTCGCCCGGCACCGGGTCGGGCAGCTCGATGTCGAGCAGGCACTCGGGGTCGGTGACGGACAGGCAGCGGCGGTAGGCGACGGCTTTCACGCGCGGGGTCTCATCGGAAGGAACTTCAACGACGGAACTTCAGCGGCTGAACTTCAGCGGCAGGTCGGATCGAAGTGCCTGCCGAGGCCCTGCCAGCAGCGCCAGTAGTCCTGCTGCAGCGTGGGCAGCGCAAGCGCTTGCGCGGTGGGATGGATGACGGCGCGGGTCTCGAACATGAAGGCCATGGTGTCGCGCACGTAGTGCGCCACCGAGGTGTCGGCCACGCTCGCACGCTCGAAGGTGTCCGCATCCGGGCCGTGGCCCGACATGCAGTTGTGCAGGCTCGCGCCGCCGGGCGAGAAGCCCTCGGCCTTGGCGTCGTAAACGCCGTGGATCAGGCCCATAAACTCGCTGGCCACGTTGCGGTGGAACCAGGGCGGGCGGAAGGTGCCCTCGGCGGCGAGGATGCGCGGCGGGAAGATCACGAAGTCGAGCTCATCGACGCCGGGCGTGTGCGACACCGACTGCAGCACCAGGAAGATCGACGGATCGGGATGGTCGAAGCTGATTGAGCCGATGGCGTTGAAGCGGCGCAGGTCGTAGAGGTAGGGCACGTGCTTGCCGTGCCAGGCGACGACATCGAGCGGCGAGTGACCGATCTCGGCCGCCCACAACCGGCCCTGGAACTTCGCGACCAGCTCGAAGGCGCCCTCGCGGTCCTCGTAGCGGGCGACCGGCGACAGGAAGTCGCGCGGGTTCGCCAGCCCGTTCGAGCCGATCGGGCCGAGGTCGGGCAGCCTGAGCGGCGCGCCGAAGTTCTCGCACACATAGCCTCGCACCGCAGCCAGCGGCCCGGGCCGCTCGGCGTCGGGGCCGCCCGCGTCGACCTCGGGCAGCTCGACGCGAAAGCGCACGCCGCGCGGTACGACGGCGATGTGCAGCGGCGGCACGACGAGCTCGCCGAGCTCGGTCAGCAGCCGCAGCGTGCCCTGCTGCGGCACGATCAGGAGCTCGCCGTCGGCGTCGTAGAAGAAGCGATCGCGCATCGAGCGGTTCGCCGCATACAGGTGGATGGCGCAGCCGGTCATCGAGGCGGCGTCGCCGTTGCCGCCCATCGTGAACAGGCCGTCGACGAAGTCGGTCGGCGCGTCGGGCAGCGGCAGCGGGCTCCAGCGCAGCTGTGAAGGCGGGGTTTCGATGCCGGCGGCCTCACCGAAGGTGCCGACGATCCCACGGCCGGGAATCCGCCGGAACGGGCCGTGCAGCGCGCCAGGGCGGATCCGGTAGGTCCAGGTGCGCCGGTTGTCGGCGCGCGGCGCGGTGAAGGCGGTGCCTGAGATCTGCTCGGCGTACAGGCCGTACGGACAGCGCTGCGGCGAATTGCGCCCGACCGGAAGCGCGCCGGGCAGCGCCTCGGTGGCGAACTCGTTACCGAAGCCGGACTGGCAGGCCGGCGCGGCGACGACGGTCTCGGGACGGTTCACGGCGGGCCTCGCTCGATCGGATCGACCCGCCCGAGGATACCGCCGATGCGGCGGCGACCGCCCGGCTGCGCCGCGAAGCCGGCTGCGAGCGTCCGCAGGGCCGACCCCCGTCACACCGGGCTCAGAACGGAATGTCGTCGTCCATGTCAGTCAGACCGGTCGCGGGCGCCGGCTTGCGAGCGGGAGCGGCGCCGCCGCCGCCGGCGCGGGCACCGCCGCCACCGGAGCGAGCGCCCGCGCCGCCGCCGTCACTGCCGCCGCCGTAGGACTCGCGGCTGTAGCCGCCGCCATCATCGGCCGGCATGTTGCCGCCGCCACCCATACCCTCGCGCGAGCCGAGCAGCTGCATCTCGGCGGCGATGATCTCGGTGGTGTAGCGGTCCTGGCCTTCCTTGTCCTGCCACTTGCGGGTCTTGAGCCGACCCTCGACGTAGACCGAGCGGCCCTTCTTCAGGTACTCGCCGGCAATCTCGGCCAGGCGGTCGTAGAAGACCACCGAATGCCATTCGGTCTCCTCCTTCTTCTCGCCAGTGGCCTTATCCTTCCAGTTGCGCGTCGTGGCGATCCGCACGTTGCAGATGGCGCCTCCGTTGGGCGAGTAGCGGGTCTCGGGATCCTTGCCGAGGTTGCCGACGACGATGACCTTGTTGACAGATGCCATGGGGGGTTCTCCTGAGAGGGGACGCGACGCCGGGGACCCCGGCGGCGGCACAGCGGACGTGCCCGCGATTCAGGCTGCAAGGATACCCCGGCCAACGGTCCACCCCGCCCTCGGACGGCCTAGTCCGGACGCATCGGGGCGCCGCCGAAAACGGACGTGTTGGCCGAGGCCGGCCGGAGCGCCGCGCGCCCGGCTCAGTGCGCCGCGCGCCCGCCCGGCTGCGGCCAGCGCCGCTGGCCCACGGCGACGATGCCCCAGACGGCCATCACGCCAGCGCACAGCACAAAGACCGACACGCCGCCGAAACGCGACGAGGCCCAGCCGCCGAGCGCGCCACCCGCGAACAGGCCGAGCGCCTGCACGGTGTTGTAGAGCCCGAGCGCGGTGCCCTTGACGTCCGGCGGCGCGAGCCGCGAGACCATCGAGGGCACGGTCGCCTCGAGCACGTTGAAGGCGGCGAAGAACACCAGCAGCAGCACGGCGAAGGGCACAACGCCGACCGGTTCGACCGCGTAGCCGAGCTGCGCGACCAGGATCGCCGCAATCGAGACAAGCGTGACCACCCGCAGGCGGCCGGCGCGCTCGCCCCATGCGATCGGGGGGACCATCAGCAAGAACGACGCGGCGACCACCGGCAGGTAGACCTTCCAGTGCTCGGCCAGTGGCAGCTGCGCGCGCTCGACCAACCAGGCTGGAAGCACCACGAACATCGCCATCTGCACGAAGTGCAGCGCGAAGATGCCGACGTTGAGTCGCATGAGTTCGGTGTCGAGCGCGACCTCGCGGAACCGGGTGCGCTGCACGCCCTCGCCCGCCGGGCGCGCGAGCCGTGGCAGCGACGGCACGGCGAACAACACGATGGCGACGCCGACGATCGCGAGCGCGCCGGTCAGGTAGAACATGCCGGCCATGCCGACCCACTCGTACAGCTGAGGCGCGGCGACCAGCGACAGCGCGAAGGTCAGGCCGATCGAGGCGCCGACGAGCCCCATCGCCTTGGTGCGCTGCGAGTCGCGCGTCAGGTCGGCGATGCAGGCGGTGACCGCCGCGGAGATCGCGCCGGTGCCCTGCAGCGCGCGCCCGAGAATGGTCCAGGCGATGTCGGTCGCCTGCGCGGCGACCACGCTGCCCAGCGCGAACAGCACCAGTCCGAAAACGATCACCGGCTTGCGTCCGAGCCGGTCCGAAGCCATGCCGAAGGGCAGCTGCAGCAGCCCCTGAGTCAGGCTGTAGATGCCCAGGACGAGGCCCACCAGCAGCGGCTCGTTGCCGCCGGGCAGCGTGTGGGCATGCACCGCGAAGACCGGCAGGATCAGAAACAGCCCGAGCATGCGGAACGCGTAGAGCGAGGCGAGCGACAGGCTCGCGCGCAGCTCGAGCGGTGTCATGCGGCGGGCGTCCTGCGCGGACACGGCGGCGGTGTCGGCTGACATGGGAGAACGCAGGGGGATACGGCAGGAAGGGACAACGTGTCCGAGTCGGCTATATTAGCAGGTTGCCCATTCCCGGCCCGCCGCGTATCGCTGCGGGCAGCCCCGATGCCGAGAGTCGAAGAAGCCGCGGACGACCGCTCGACGGGGACGTCGAACAACACGTTGAACAAGACGCTGAACACAGCGGCCAACGGACACGCCGAGCGCGATGCCGCCGTCCAGGCCGAGGCCCAGGCGGACGCCCTGGCCGAGGCGCGCCTGGGCGCCCGCCGCCCCGCCGCCGCGTCCCACACGATCCGGATCCGCGGCGCTCGCACGCACAACCTGAAGAACGTCAGCCTGGAGCTGCCGCGCGACGCGCTGGTGGTCATCACCGGGCTGTCGGGCTCGGGCAAGTCCTCGCTCGCCTTCGACACGCTGTACGCCGAGGGGCAGCGCCGCTACGTCGAGTCGCTGTCGGCCTATGCGCGGCAGTTCCTGCAGCTCATGGAGAAGCCCGACGTCGACCTGATCGAGGGCTTGTCGCCTGCGATCGCGATCGAGCAGAAGGCGACCAGCCACAACCCGCGCTCGACGGTCGGCACCGTCACCGAGATCCACGACTACCTGCGGCTGCTGTTCGCGCGGGTCGGCACGCCCTACTGCCCGAACCACCCCGAGCAGCCGCTCGAGGCGCAGTCGGTCTCGCAGATGGTGGACGCCGCGCTCGAGCTGCCCGAGGACACCAAGCTGATGGTGCTCGCGCCGGTGGTGTCCAACCGCAAGGGCGAGCACGTCGATCTGTTCGAGGACCTGCGCGCACAGGGCTTCGTGCGGGTGCGTGTCAAGACCGAGGGTAAGACCGGCGAGAAGATTTTCGAGCTCGAGGACCCGCCCAAGCTCGCCAAGACCGGCAAGCACTCGATCGACGTCGTCATCGACCGGCTCAAGGTCGCGCCCGCAATGAAGCAGCGCCTGGCCGAGTCCTTCGAGACGGCGCTGCGTATCGCCGACGGCCGCGCGGTCGCCTTCGAGATGGACACCGCGCGCGAGCATCTGTACTCGAACCGCTTCGCCTGCCCGGTGTGCAGCCATGCGCTGCGCGAGCTCGAGCCGCGCCTGTTCTCGTTCAACAATCCGATGGGCGCCTGCCCCGGCTGTGACGGCCTGGGCACGGTGCAGTTCTTCGATCCGGCGCGCGTCGTGCACTTCCCCAACCTGGGGCTGGGTGCGGGCGCGATCCGGGGCTGGGACCGGCGTAACCACTTCTACTTCCAGATGCTGCAGAGCCTGGCGGCGTTCTACGGCTTCGACGTGGACACGCCGTTCGAGCAGCTGCCCAAGCCGGTCCGCGAGGTGATCCTGCACGGCTCGGGCACGCAGAAGATTCCCTTCGTCTACCTGACCGAGAGCGGCAAGGCGAGCACCCGCCAGCACACCTTCGAGGGCGTGATCCCGAACCTGGAGCGCCGCTTCAAAGAGACCGACTCGACGCACGTGCGCGAGGAGCTCTCGAAGTACCTGAACGTCAAGGCCTGCCCGGCCTGCGAGGGCACGCGCTTGAAGCCCGAGGCGCGCAGCGTGCGCGTGGGCTCGCGCGGCGGCGACCAGCCGATCTGGACGGTCTCGAAGTGGACGCTCGGGCAGACGCAGGCCTGGTTCGAGTCGCTCGAGCTGCCGGGCGCGAAGGCCGCGATCGGCGAGCGGATCGTGCGCGAGATCGCCAGCCGCCTGCAGTTCCTGGTCGACGTCGGCCTCGACTACCTGTCGCTCGAGCGCTCGGCCGAGACGCTGTCGGGCGGCGAGTCGCAGCGTATTCGCCTCGCCTCGCAGATCGGCTCGGGGCTGACCGGCGTGATGTACGTGCTCGACGAGCCCTCCATCGGCCTGCACCAGCGCGACAATGACCGGCTGATCGGCACGCTGCGCCACCTGCGCGACCTCGGCAACTCGGTCCTCGTCGTCGAGCATGACGAGGATGCGATCCTGGCCGCCGATCACGTCGTCGACATGGGCCCGGGCGCGGGCGTGCACGGCGGCGAGGTGGTCGCGCAGGGCACGCCGGCCCAGATCGCCGCGGATCCGAAGTCGCTCACCGGCCGCTACCTGTCGGGCACGCTCGCCATCGAGGTCCCGAACGCGCGTGTGCCGCCCGGCGAGAAGCACCTGATGATTCGCGGCGCGCGCGGCAACAACCTGCGCGGCGTCGATGTGTCGATCCCGGTCGGGCTGCTGGTGTGTGTGAGCGGCGTCTCCGGCTCGGGCAAGTCGACGCTGGTCAACGACACGCTGCATCACGCGGTCGCCCGCCATCTGTACGGCTCGCAGGCACAGCCCGCCGCGCATGACGGCATCGACGGGCTCGAGCATTTCGACAAAGCCATCGCGGTCGACCAGAGCCCGATCGGCCGCACGCCACGCAGCAACCCGGCGACCTACACGGGTCTATTCACGCCGATCCGCGACCTGTTCGCCGAAACGCCGACTGCGCGCGAGCGCGGCTACGGCGCTGGGCGTTTCTCCTTCAACGTCAAGGGCGGACGCTGCGAGTCATGCGAGGGCGACGGCATGATCAAGGTGGAGATGCACTTCCTGCCCGACGTCTACGTGCCCTGCGACGTCTGCCATGGCCAGCGCTACAACCGCGAGACGCTCGAGGTCGTCTACAAGGGCCGCAACATCGCCGAGGTGCTCGACATGACCGTCGAGACCGCACATGCATTCTTCGCCTCGGTGCCGACGATCGCCCGCAAGCTGC
>JBIPLJ010000011.1:0-87694 GCA_044368415.1 Burkholderiaceae bacterium | reverse complement strand
CGGGCCGCGTCGGCCCGGGGCAGGTCGACCTTCACCGACTGCGTGATCGTCGGCACGGTGACGATGAAGATGATCAGCAGCACCAGCATGATGTCGATCATCGGCACCATGTTGATGTCGCCGACGATCTCGTCGTCGCCGTCCAGCCCCCCGCCGAACGCCATGGCTATGTCCCCGCGGGCACAGGCGGGGCCATTCGGATCGGCGCCGGTGCGAGTGGGGCGCCGGTCATGAAGTACGCGTGCAGCTGCCGCGCGAATCCGTTGAGCCGGCCTGTCACGGTCCTGTTCGAGCGCTGCAGGCCGTTGTAGCCGAGGACCGCCGGGATCGCGACCGCGAGCCCGAACGCCGTCATGATCAGCGCCTCGCCGACCGGCCCTGCGACCTTGCCGATGCTCGCCTCGCCGGAGACGCCGATGCCGACGAGTGCGTGATAGATGCCCCACACCGTCCCGAACAGCCCGACGAAGGGCGCGGTCGATCCGATCGAGGCGAGCATGCCGAGGCCGGCCTGTAGCCGTTCGGTGGCGTCGTCGATCGATCCCCTCAGGCACTCGGTCATCCAGTTGCCGAGGTCGATGCGACCGCTGGCCGATCGTGACGTCGGCACATGGTCGAACGCCGCGCGTGCGTCGGCCGCGAGCCTGTGGAACGGGCTGCCGGCACTGTCGCGTTCCAGGAGCGCGAGTCCATCGGCATAGCTGTTCGAGCTCCAGAAGCCCGCCGTCGAGCGAGCCGCCTGCCGGGCTTCGAGCGCGAGCCATCCTCGCGAAAGGATGAGATACCAGGACAGCAGCGACATCGCGAGGAGCGCGATGGCCACGGTCCGCGTGACCCAGTCACCCTGCGCCCAGAGCGCCGCGGGGCCGAAGGGGGAGTCCGTCATGAGGAGGGCACCGAACGAGTGGAGGCAGGCGCGAGTCGCAGCACCCGCGTGCCGACCGCGGCTGCGATGTCGTCGTCATGGGTGACGAACAGCAGCGCGATGCCTCGCTCGATGACTGCCGTGATCAGCCCGGACATCGCGAGTCGCTGGGTCAGCGGATCGAGGCGGGACGTCGGCTCGTCGGCGAAAAGCACCGTGGGCCCGACGAGCAGTGCGCGGGCGAGTGCGATCCGCTGGAGCTCACCTCCGGAGACCTGTGCCGGGCGGCGCGCGAGCATCGAAGGATCGATCCCGAGCGACCCGAGCAGGCGTTCGGTCGCCGCACAGGCCAGCCCATGCAGGGCGGTGACGTCACGCAGCGAATCCACGAGCCGTCGCGCCGGCGCGAACGAGCCGACCGGGTCCTGGTAGAGCTTCTGGAACGTCCCCGCGCGCGGGCTGCCGTGGTGCAGCACGCGGCCCTCGTCCGGCGAGAGCAGTCCGAGGCTCACGTCTCCGAGCGTGCTCTTGCCGATGCCGCTCGGGCCGAGCACGGCGAGCCGATCGCCCTCCCGCAGCTCGAAGCTCACGTTTTCGAAGACCGTCCTCGCGCCGAAGCGCTTGGTGATGCCGCAGGCTTCTAGCAGCGGCGCGCCCGGCACCGGACTCGGATATCGGTCCCAGTGCGACGGTTCGGCCTCGAGCAGCCTGCGCGTGAACGGATGGCTCGGCCGCTCGAGCACCGCGGGCGTGTCGCCGTGCTCGACGACCTCGCCGGCCTGCAGCACGAGCAGCCGACCTCCGAGTGCCCGGGCGACGCGCAGGTCGTGGGTGACGACGATCACGCCGCCGCCGCGGGTGCGGATGTCCCCGAGTAGTGCGACGACGTGGTCGCGCCACGTCGCGTCGAGGCCCTTGGTGGGCTCGTCCGCGATGATCACCGGCGCGCCGCCGGTCAGCGCGAGCATCGCCGTCGCGCGCTGGGCCATGCCGCCGGAGAGTTGCCACGGATAGCGATTCTCGGCGCCGGCCAGTCCGAAGTCGTCGAGCGCCGCCTTCGCCCGGTCGAGGGCAAGCTCGGTCGGCTCCAGGCACAGCCGCATCCGCAGGCGGCGTGTCTGGGTGGCCAGCGTGGCCAGCGGATCTAGGGCCAGCTCGGGCTCCTGGGGCAGCAGGGCGATGCCGCGGCCCCAGAGGGGCCGCCGCGCGGCGGCATCGGCGGCCGCGCTCGGACGGCCGGCCAACCGGATCTGGCCGGATGCCCGCAGTCCGGCCGGCAGCGTGCCCATGATCGCCTGCGCCAGCAGTGACTTGCCCGCACCGCTCTCGCCTAGCACCACCAGCGCCTCTCCGGGGCGCAGCGAGAAGTCCGCGTCGCGCAGCAGCGGCCGGTCCCCGGCGTGCACGCAAAGCCCGTGCACCGACACGCCGCCCGGCCCGCTCATGGCGCCTCGTCCGGCGAGACGAGCATCATCCCGAGCACCACCGCCGTCAGCAGTCCGGTCGGTGCCGCGATCAGCCAGGGGGCCTCGTGCCAGTGCGGCAGGTACTCCGTCATCATCAGCCCCAGTTCCGCCGTCGGCGGCTGCACGCCGACGCCGATGAATCCCAGCGCCGCGAGTGCGAGGACAGCCTGCGCGGTACCCAGCGCCAGCATCGTGCGCAGCAGCGGCGCGAGCTCGGGCAGCACGTGCCACCGCAGCAGGTAGCCGCGTCCGAAGCCCAGCAGCCTCGAGGCCTGGACCGCGTGGCCTGCGAGCACCGGCCGGCTCGCCGCGCGTGCGACACGAAACCACTCGACCCACAGCACCAGCGACAGGCCCGCGTAGAGCGCCCCGACCCGACCCGGCGCGATCGCCGCGAGCAGCAGCACCAGCAGCAGCCCCGGGATGGACAGCGTCGCGTCGGCCAGCGTCGAGAGCGCCCGGTCGGTCATGCCGCCGCGCCATCCGGCGAGCACGCCGAGCAGCACACCCGGCAGCGCCGCCGTCAGCGCCGAGGCGAGCGCGAGGCCGAGCGACAGGCGCGCCGCATGCGCGAGCCGTGCCAGCACGCTGCGGCCAAGCACGTCCGTGCCCAGCGGATGCGCGAGGCTCGGCGCGAGCAGGCTGTCTTCCAGGACCTGTCGCGCGGGATCGATACCGAGCAGCCACGGCGCGAACACTGCGAATGCGGTCACCGCGACGAGCAGCGACAGCCCGCAGGTCCGAGCGCGGCGCCGCGCCTCGGCGGGGGCCCGCACGTCGATGGTCGGCGTGACCGCGTCGCTCATCCGCGTCGTCCCGCGCGACGTCGGGGGTCCGCCAGCAGGCATGCCGCGTCGATCAGCCCGTTGAACGTCACGAACAGCAGCCCCATGCACAGCGCGGTGCCCTGGATCATGGGCACGTCACGACCGAACACCGCGTGCACGAGCGCGTGGCCGATGCCCGGCCATGCGAACAGGGTCTCGACGACCACCGCGCCCTCCACCAGGAACACGGTCTGCACCCCCAGCCAGGCGAGTACCGGGAGCGCAGCGTGGCGCACGGTATGGTGCCGCAGCACCTGGGCCTCGCCGAGGCCGGAGGTCAGCGCGAACTCGTGCGACGGTAGCGCACGTGCCGCCACGACCGCGCCCCGGATGACCCGGGCCAGACCCGCCGCCAGCCCCAGGCCGAGCGCGAGGGCGGGCAGCAGCAGGCCGCCGTCGCCATTCCCGGCTGCGGGCAGCGCACCCAGCCACACCGCCGCCACGAGCATGAGGAGCACGCACAGCAGGAACGGCGGCATCGCGCGCAGCACGACCGCGGCGGCGAGCGTGGCGCGATCCGTCCAGCCACCGGGTGCGATGCCGGCGCGCAGCCCCGCGGGCGCGCCGATCGCCAGCGCGATCGCGACCGCCGCAGCCGACAGCTCGAGCGTCGCGCCGAGTTGGTGGGCGATCTCGTGCCATACCGGTTCGCCGCTGACCAATGACGTGCCGAGGCCGAGCGAGGCGATGTCCGCCCACCAGTGAACGAGCGCCGACCATATCGGTCCGTCTAGCGCGAGTTCCGCACGCACCGCCTGCGCCGCGGCGTTGCCCACCAGGTCGTAGCCGTAACGGCTCGCCGCGATCCGCATCGCGAGGTCGCCGGGCAGCGCGCGCACCATGAAGAAGCAGGCCGTCCCGACCAGCAGCGCGACGACGAGCGCCTGCACGGCACGCGCCGCGAGCAGGCGCCCCCAGGCCACCGCGACCGGGCTCATCGTCGCCACCGGATCTGGGTCAGCCGGTACGAGCGTTCGAACGGATCGAGGCGTACCGGATCGATTCGCCGGCTCACCGCGACCTGTTGCCGATACCAGGCCACCGGGATGACGGGCAGGTCGTCGTGAAGGGCCTCCGCGATGCGGCGCCTCATGCGCGTCGCCTCGCTCGCCGACGCCCTGCCGGCAGACAGCGTGTCGAGCGCGGCCACCACGGTGTCGTCACGCCATCTGGTCGCGCCCCAGTCGCCGCCGCCCGCCCCGAAGTCCTGCAGCAGCGTGCCGACCGGATCGGCCATGGCACCGTAGTTGCGGGCCGCGAGGGCGAGCTGCAGCGTGCCGTCCCGATGCGCCAGCGGAATGTCGCCCGAGTTGCCGATCGAGACCGGGACCTCGACCCCGATGCGCCGCCACTGCGCCTGGAGCGCGGCGGCGATGGTGGGCAGCTCGGGGCGATCGGGAAAGGTCCGCAGCCCCAGCGCCAGCGGTTGGCCGCGGGCGTCGCGCCGAGTGCCCGCGACGAGCCGCCAGCCCGCCTCGTCTAGCAGTCGGGCCGCTGCTACGGGGTCGTGCGCCAGCGGCGGGCGGGCGGGATCGTGCCAGCCCGACATCGAGGGGGGAAACAGCTGGGTGGCGGCGAGCGTCGCGTCACGCATCAGCGCCCGCGCGATGCCCTCTCGATCGATCGCGAGGGCCAGCGCGCGTCGGACGCGGAGGTCGCCGAGCGCCGGAAGCCCTGCGTTGAGCTTGACGATGAGCGTGCGCGGCAGCAGCACCGATGCGATCGCGGCGCTGTTGCGCGACGACAGGCGCGACACGCTCGCGGGATCGAGCGAGAAGGCCAGGTCCGCCTGGCCGCTCTCGGCCATCATCGACCGGGTCTCGGCCCGGCTCGCGACGAGATAGCGCACGCGCGCCACCGCGGGGGGCGGGCCGTTGCCCTGCCATGTCTCGAAGCGCTCGGCGTCGAGCTGCTGCGGGGGGGCGAGCGTCGTGATCCGATAGGGCCCCGTCGCGACGATCGACTTGACCGCGCTGTCTCGGCCATAGCTCGCGGGGCCGAGGACGATCGCGCTGTAGTGCGACATCAGCGACGCGAGGCCGCCGAACGGCGTCTTCAGGCGGATCGCGACCACGCCATCCCGGTCCGCGTCGATCGAACGGATGGGCGCCAGCGCCAGTGCGGCGGGCGGCGTCGTCGCCTCGCGCAGCGAACGCGCGACGGCGTCGGCCGTGACGGGCGAGCCGTCGTGGAAGTGCGCGCCGCCGCGCAGCGTGAAGCGCCAGAGCAGCCCGTCGGGCGAGGTGCTCCAGGACGCCGCGAGGCCCGGCATCGGCATGCCGTCCTCGCCGATGTCCACGAGCGTCTCGGCCACCTGCATCCGCGCGAACACGTAGCCGCTGCGGGCCGGCGCGAGGCCGCCGATCTCCCACGGTCCCACCACGACCAGAGGCGCGTGTCCGGTCTCGGCCTGCACGGGCCGGGCGACACCCGTTGCGAGCGCGGCCGCGGCCGCGCCGAGCATTTTGCGCCGCCGCGATGCAGGTCCCACCCCCATGCTCAGAACCGGCCCTGGATGCCTGCTGTGACCATCCTCGGCATGCCAGGCGTGATCCACACCCTGCTGAACGAGCTGGTGTAGTAGACGGTGTCGAAGACGTTGTCGACATCGAGCGTCAGGCGCAGTGAAGGCGTCAGCCGCCACCAGGCCACCAGCCGTGCGGTGGTGTAGGACGGCAGTTCGAATGCGGGCGTGCCGGCCGCGGCGTCCGCCTGCGTGCGGGCCTGACCGAGCCGTTCGCCCACGTGGGTCACGCCACCGCCGACTCCGATGCGCTGGCCGTTGGGCAGTGCATCCTCGTACACCGCAAGAACGCTGCCGTTGACCCGAGGCGAATTCAGCAGCCGGCCGTCCACCTCGAGCGTGTTGTCGCGCAGCACGCGGACGTCGCTGTAGACGAAGCTCGCGTTCAGCCGCCAGTGGCGCGTCAGCTGTCCCGCCACGTCGAGCTCGAGGCCGCGGCTGCCGATCTCGCCGGCCGCGACCGAGAAGGCGGTGTTCGTCGGATCGGCGGTCAGCACGTTGCGCTTGCGGATGTCGAACACCGCAGCGGTGGCGCCCAGTCGCCGGTCGTCGCTCTCCCACTTGGCGCCGAGCTCGGCAGAGCGGGCAGACTCCGGGTCGAACGAGGCGCCCGCGGCGTCTACCCCGACGTTCGGCCTGAACGAGCGGCCGCTATTCGCATAGAGGCTGAGGTTGCGCGAGGCGAGCCAGGTGACGCCCAATCGCGGCGACGTTGCGGTCAGGTCGGTGACGGTCGTCGTCCCGGTGCGCCGGTTCAGGAGCGACTGCTCGACGTCGTCGATCCTCATGCCCGCCACCACGCGCCAGTCCTGCGCGACGCGGATCGAGTCCTGCAGGTAGATCGCGTTGGTCCTCAGGCGCTCGCGCGTGTCGGTATTGGGCAACGGCACGGGCCGCGTCTGGCCGTAGACCGGAGCGAGGATGTCGATCGCGTAGGGCGCGGCCGCGCTCGGGTTGACCCGCAGCATCAGCGTGTCCTGATCGAACCGGGAGGTCTCGAGTCCGAGCAGCAGCTCGTGCTCCAGACCTAGCGCACGCACGTTGCCGATCACCTCGGCCTGGGCGGTGATGTCGTCGGAGCGGTAGTCGCGGTAGCGGCGCTGTCGCCGCAGCGTGCGGTCATCGGCGAGCAGGGCCGTCGCTTCGGTCGAGAAGCCCTGCAGGCTCGTCTCGCGGTACTGCAGTCCGAATCGGCTTCGCCATTGCTCGGACCAGGCATGGCCGAGCACGATCTGATGCGTGCGGTTGTCGACCTCGAGCGCGCCGTCGCCCGGTTCACCCAGGAAGCGGGAGCGCGGGACCGCGCCCAGCTGGCCGCCGACCGCGACCACGCCCCGATCCAGCGGCGTGGCCTGGTGCAGGAACTCGCCGACGTACTCGAGCGAGGTCCGCGGCCCCAGGCGCGCGGACAGCGCGGGCGCGATCAGCCAGCGGTCGGTGCCGACGAAGTCCCGGAACCCGTCGCGTTGCTCGATGGCCGCGTTGAGCCGATAGGCGACCGAGTCGCCGATGGGGCCGGTGGTGTCCGCCGCGCCCCGCCAGAAGCCGAAGCTGCCCAGATAGGCCTCGACGGAGTGAGCCGATCGCCATTGGGGGCGCTTCGACACCAGGTTCAGCGTCCCGCCCGGCTCCGACGATCCGTAGAGGGCACTGGCCGGGCCCTTGAGGAACTCCACCCGGTCGATCGGAGCGAGGTCGCGCGGCCCGTTGAAGCCGCGGTTCGACGGGAACCCGTTCAGCAGCGTAGCCATGCCGGTGTTCTCGTTACCCGGCAGTCCCCGGATGGCGATGTTGTCCCACAGCCCGCCGAAGTTGTTCTGCCGCGAGACGCCGCCCACGTAGTCGAGGACGTCGTCGAGGCGGATCGCGCCGAGATCGTCGATCGCCCGGCGGGTGATCGTGCGCACGGACTGGGGCAGTTCGCGCAGCGGCAGGTCTGTCTTGGCGCCTTCGGCCTCTTCATCACGATAAGCACCGGACTCGGTCCTGCCGACGACCTCGACCGGCGGCAGCTCGACTGCCGGTGAGGCGGGTGGCGTTTGGCCGATGGCGATCGCAGGCGCGGACAGCGCGGCCGCCAGGAGGGCGCGCGAGCCGCGTCCGGCCGTGCGCCAGACGGGATGTGCTGACATGTGGAAGACCCGGCGCAGTCCGTGAGGCGACGAACGATAGCAGCATCGCAACTATGTTGCAATGAACGTCCGTTGCATCTGCCGAGTGTTCCCGATCGCCCCGGTGGGGCGATCAGTGTCCGGGATGGTCCAGGTCTGCCGTGTCTCTAGTTGCCGGAACCTCGACCTGCCAGTGCAGCGTGCCCCGCAGCCCCGCGGCCAAGGCCTGTGCCGCCGCCGGCTCGCCGTGCGAGACCAGCACGCGCCGCGGCGCGGCGGGCATCGCACGGGCCCAGCGCAGCAGGTCGTCCGCGTCTGCGTGCGCCGACAGCCCGTGCAGCGTCGCCACCTCCGCGCGGATCTCGATGACGCGCAGCAGCAGCTGCTGCGCGCGGCCGACGGCGAAGGCCGGCAGCAGCACCGTGCCGCCGCGCGCGACCGTACGGCGCACGATGGCGGCGAGCGCCTCGGATGGGTCGTCGCCGGCGTGCAGCCGGTCGCCGTAGGTGCTCTCGATCACCAGGGTGTCGGCCGCCGGCGGGTCGGCGGGGTCGCGCATCAGCAGGTCGTCGTAGCGGCCGAGGTCGCCCGAGAACAGCACCGAGGCGCCGTTGAGCGCGAGCCGTACGCTGGCCGCGCCAAAGATGTGGCCGGCGTGGGTCAGGCGTGCGGTCGCGCCCTGCCCGAGCGGCAGGTCCTCGCCGAAGCGCACCGTGCGCAGGCGCTTGACGCCGTCACCGCCGCGAGCGCATCGCCGCTGCTGGCGCCTGCCGCCGCCTTCGCCCAGTCGCAGCCGGGCTCGGCCTGGTCCTCGAAGCCCCTTCGCGTCATGGTCGGCGCCAATGCCGGCGGCGGTACCGACATCATCGCGCGCATGCTCGCCGAGAGGCTGTCGGCCGCGCTCGGCCAGCAGGTCGTGGTCGAGCACCGGCCGGGTGCCTCGAACACCAACGCGGCGGACCTCACCGCCAAGGCGCCGCCCGACGGCCACACGCTGCTCGCCGCGACGAACACCGGGAAGGCGATCGCGCCGCACCTGATCAAGCTCGCTTTCGACTCGATCAGCGACATCGCGCCGATCTCGCTGATCGTCAACGTGCCAAACGTGCTGGTGGTGAACCCGGCGCTGCCGGTGAAGCGCCTCGCCGACCTGGTCGCGCTCGCGAAGTCGAAGCCCGGTGAGCTGAAGTACGCCCCCTCCGGCGTCGGCAGCAGCCAGTACATCGCCGGCGAGGCCTTCGCCGCCGCCACCGGCACGAGGCCCGTGCACGTGCCCTACAAGGGCAGCGCGTAGGCCCATCTCGACCTGATGTCGGGGCAGGTCTAGACGATGTTCGACACCACCTCCTCGGCGATCCAGCACATCCGCTCGGGCAAGCTGCGCGCGCTCGCAATCACGACGCCGAAGCGCTCGCCCGAGCTGCCTGAGCTGTCGACACTCTCCGAGGCGGGCGTGGCCGGTGCCGAGACGGCCACCTGGTACGGGCTCTTCGTGACCGGCGGCGCGCCGCAGCCGGTGTTTGACCGGCTCACCGCCGGAGTCGGCCGCGTGCTGCAGAGGCCCGACGTGCAGGCCAAGCTGCGCGGGCTGGGCGGCGAGCCCGGCACGCTCACGCGCGAGCCGTTCGGCGCGCTCAACCGGGCCGAGTTCGAGCGCTTCGGTAAGCTGATCCGGGACGCCGGCATCAAGCTCGACCAGTGAGCCGGGCCGGGCCGCGCGGACGGGGCCGGCGGGCGCGCCGCGCCGTTCGTGCGGCTCAAGTCAGCAGCGTCTCGCGCAGCGCCCCGCGCAGTGGTGCATCCACGCCCGCCGCCGTCAGGTAGCCGTCGAGCGAGCCGTGCCCGCGCTCGGCGGTGCGCAGGGCGGTGTCCAGCCAGTCGGCGCGTACGTCGGCGATCGTCTCGATCGCCTCGCGCATCCGCGCGCTCGGCGACTCCCCGGACAGTGCGATCAGCATGTCGGCGAGCGCGGCCGGTGCCCGCCGGCGGGCGCTCTCGAGGTAGTCGTCGACGATCGCTTCGCGCGGCACGCCGAGCGCGGCCAGCAGCATCGCGACCACGAAGCCGGTGCGGTCCTTGCCCGCCGTGCAGTGCACGAGCACCCGGGTCGGGCCCTCGCCGCGCCGCGCAAGCCGTCGCGCGGCCTCGTGCACCGCGGGTGCGAGCGCCGCGGGCATCCGGCCGTAGGTCTCGGTCATCCAGCGGTGCGCGCCACCCGCGTCGAACTCCGTCTCGGCGAGCTGTACGCGCCAGCCGCCAGCGCGGACCGCCTGTAGGTCGGGCAGCACGTCGAAGGTCAGGACCTCGCGCGGCGCGCGCGCCGGCCAGCGGCTCGGCATCTGGCTGCGCTCGTCGTCGCGCCGCAGGTCGAGCACGGCGCCGATGTCCAGCGAGGCGAAGGTCTCGCGGTCGGCGTCGGTCAGCCGGTGGAGCGCGTCGGAGCGGAAGATGCGTGCCGCGCGCAGGCGGCCGCCCGCCGCGGGCAGCGGTTCGACGGCGCGGAAGTTGGGGGCGCCTTCGAGGCGAGGGACGGTGTCGGGGGAGGTGGGGGTGGCGTCGTGCATGCACCCAGTATCGCATCGGGGCCGCGGCGGACACCGCATCCGGTCCGGCGGGCGCGGGGACGATCGGCCGCGTCAGCCCCGCTCAGCGTCCGAGTCCGCCTCGCCGTCGTCGAGTAGGACCAGCCCGTCGTCGATCAGCGCATGCAGCGCCGCGACGCGCTCGGCGCCGAGCCGCTGGCGCAGCGCGAGCTGGGCGCGCTTCCAGTGGCGGCGCGCCTCGAGCTGCTTGGCCCGCCCGGCGGCGGTCGGCGTCACCAGCCGGCTGCGCGCATCGGCGCCGGGGCCCTGCACGATCCAGCCCTGCTCGATCAGCACGCGCAGGTTGCGGGTCAGCGTGGAGGCGTCCAGCCCCATGCTGCGCGCCAGCTCGGCCGGCTGCACCGGCGCCCGCTCGATCACGTTCGACAGCAGCGAGAACTGCGTGCCCTTCAGGCCCGCCTGCGCGAACTCGGCGTCGTAGATGCGGGCGACCGCGCGCAGCAGCTGGCGCAGCTTGAAGTTCGTGCAGCCCCTCGGTTGGACAACGGCTTCGACCATGGGTAAATTGTAACTGCAACGATTGTAGATGCAACCCTTAGGGGCGGCCTGCGTGCCCGTCCCGATCCCAGAGGCCCCATGTTGCTCACCGCCGGCCCGATCCTACCGACCCTGCTTCGCCTGGCGCTGCCCAACGTGCTCGCGATGACGATGACGGTCGCGGTTGGCATCGCCGAGACGCGCTACGTCGGTCTGCTCGGCACCGCGCCGCTCGCCGCGATGGCGCTGGTGTTTCCGTTCGCGATGCTGGTGCAGATGATGTCGGCCGGTGCGATGGGCGGCGGCGTGTCGTCGGCCGTCAGCCGCGCGCTCGGCGCACAGGATCCCGAGCGCGCGCGCACCCTCGCCGTGCACGCCGTGGTGATCGGCACCGTCGCGGGACTGCTCACCTCGGTGCTCTTTCTCGTGTTCGGCCCGACGCTCTATCACGCGCTCGGCGGCCGCGGCGAGGTGCTCGAGCTCGCCACGCGCTATTCAGGCGTGCTGTTTTTCGGCGCGGTGCTGGTCTGGCTGCTCAACACACTCGCCTCGGTGCTGCGTGGCACCGGCGACATGCGCGTGCCCTCGACCACGCTGTTGGTGTCGTCGGCGCTGCAGATCGCGATCGGAGGCGCGCTCGGCCTGGGGCTCGGCCCGATCCCGCGATACGGCATGCCCGGCATCGCGGTCGGCCAGATCGTCGCGACTGGGGCCGGCGTCGCCTTTCTCATCTGGTGGCTCGGCAGCGGCCGGGCGCGGATGACCCTGAGCCTGCGCGGCTTCACGATGCGCGGCGACATGTTCGCCGACATCCTGAAGGTCGGCGCGCTCGCCTGCCTGTCGCCGGTGCAGTCGGTGCTGACCGTGCTGATCTTCACGGGGCTGGTTGCGCGGCTCGGCGTGGCGGAGCTCGCCGGCTACAGCATCGGGCAGCGGCTCGAGTTCCTGCTGATCCCGATCGCCTTCGGCATCGGCGTCGCGTCGGTGCCGATGGTCGGCATGGCGATCGGGGCTGGCGATGTCGCCCGAGCGCGTCGCGTGGCCTGGACCGCAGGCGGCGTGTCGGCGGTGATGCTCGGCGTGCTCGGCGCGATCGTGTCCATCGCCCCCGACGCCTGGGCGATGCTGTTCACCCGCGACGAGACGGTGCTCGTCCATGCCCGTGCGTACCTGCGCTGGGCGGGCCCGGCGTTCGCCGCCTTCGGCCTCGGGCTCACCCTGTACTTCGCGTCGCAGGGATCCGGCAAGGTGCTCGGGCCGGTGCTCGCCTCCACCGTGCGGCTGGTGCTGGTCGCCGCGGTCGGCGCCTGGCTGGCGACCCACGATGCCGAGGCGTGGCAGTACTTCGCGCTGGTCGCGGCGGCGATGCTCGTCTACGGCGCGGGCACCGCGCTGGCGGTCCGGGTCACGCCCTGGCGGGCGACGACCCGGACGGCCGGGCAGCGCTCCCCGCTCACCCCCTCGACCCCCTTACCTCGGTGACGTCGAACGACTCCCTCGCACCGCCGCCATGACCGGCGCCCCCGCGCCCGCGCATCCGCTCGACCAGGCTCTCCTGCTCGCCCCGCCCCGCCCCGCCCCGCCCCGCCCCGCCCCGCCCCGCCCCGCCCCGCCCCGCCCCGCTCGGCTCGGCTCGGCTCGGCGAGCACCGCTTACGCAGCGAGACCACCACGCCCTGGGCGAACAAGGTCGGCCCGTTAGGAGGCAGCGAGGGCACGCTACTCGCCAGCAGCATCCAGGGGGTCGACTACTGAGACTGACCGGCGCCGTGCGCACCAATGCGGCGTGGCGGCAACAGATGTCTTCATGGTTGTGAAATTGGGTATCTCCGCACACTCGCGATGCGGCCGCGGGATTACGCTTCGAACCCTTAGGAAAAAACCGCCATGCGCCGCAACCTGCCCCGCCCCGCCTCGCTACAGACCGGCTCCGCGCTTGCGTCGTGGGCGATCGCGCTCGCTTCAGTCGGCTTTGTTGCCTTGGCTGCGCTCAACCTGTTCCGGGACTGAGCGCCGGCGCGCCGTCTTCCCGGGCCGCCAACGTGTCCAGTTGCGTCGCTTCCTGGCGGTACGGATCGAGTTCGTCCGCCAGAAATGCAGTGTTTGCCGCCCGGACCTGCGCGGCGGCGTCGTCATAGAGACAGGGCAGGAACGCCAAGCGCCGGCCGCGGGTCACCGGCGTCACCGCGTGTAAGAGCGAGCAGGAGAACACCAGCGCCGCGCCGGGCGCCGGCCTGAAGGTGCGCGGCCCGTATTCCGGGAAGCCGATCTCGCCGCCCTCGAACCCGGCGTTCAAGTTGATCGCCACAGCGAAGCGCCGGTGCGCCGTGCCGCGGGTCGTGTTGTCGCGGTGCGCTTCAAAATGCTCCGCGTCCTGCGCGTCGTAGCAGGCGACGATGTAGCGCTCCATCCGGGTCACCGCAAACTGGTGGACCTTGCGGATCTCGGGCACCACACGCCTGCGGATCCGGGCCTGGATCCGCGCGAGCAGCTCGGGCTCCTCGACATGGCAGTCGCGACGCCGAATGTGGCCCGGATCGTGGACCGGCACCGTGCGGCCGTCGACCTCCCGCATGAAGCCCGCGGGCGTGCCGCCGATGCGCTCGTAGGTCGCGACCAGGGCCTCGCACAGCGAGGGCTCGAACACGTCGGGCAGCATGAGGATCGGCGCCTGCAGTTCGATGCCTGCGTGCCGGTCGGGGGCTGGCAGCCGCTCGATCATCTCGATCGCCTCGCGGTGACCGCCGCCGTCGGGGCCGAACGGGATCTTCGCGACGATCCGCAGCGTCGGGTCGATGACGAACCAGAAGCGCTGCACCGGCACGCGACCGCCGCCCGGACGCGCATCGTCGGGGATCGCGCCGTATGCCCGCGACACGCTGCCGTCGAAGTCCAGGATGAAGCGGACCCCCGGCAGGGTGTCGCGGATACGGCCGCGATTCTCGTCGCTCGGATCGAGGGTCACGCCGAAGAAGCTTGCATGCGTGTCGTCGAACAGGTCCCGGCGATCGAGTGCCGTGGCCAGCGCCTCGCGGCCCACCGGGTCGGAGGCCGACGCGAAGAAGCACAGCACCAACCAGCGGCCGGCGGCGGTATCGAAGGCGTAGCGTGGGTTCTGCCAGCCGCGCTGTACGAACCACGGTGCCGGATCGCCCGGCTGCAGGTCGACGTAGCGGCGGACGGCGTCGCCCGGCATCTCAGGCGGGGACGACGAAGCTGCCGCTCTTGCCACCGTGCTTCTCCAGCAGCCGCACGTCGGTGATGGTCATGCCGCGGTCGATGGCCTTGCACATGTCGTAGACCGTGAGCAGGCCGACCTGAACCGCGGTCAGGGCCTCCATCTCGACCCCGGTCTTGCCCTCGCATTCGACGGTCGCGCTGCAGACCACCGCGAGCGCATCGGCATCGAGCTCGAGCTCAACGGCGACGCGGGTCAGGGCGATCGGGTGGCACAGCGGGATCAGGTCGGCGGTGCGCTTGGCGCCCTGGATGGCGGCGATCCGGGCGATGCCGAGGACGTCGCCTTTCTTCGCGCCGCCACTGCGGACCAGCTCGAAGGTCTCGGCTCGCATCCTGATGCGGCCGGTCGCGACCGCCCGGCGCAGCGTGACCGCCTTGGCACCGACATCGACCATATGCGCTTGTCCGGACGCGTCGAAATGGGTGAGCGGCGAGTCCGGCATCACCGGTGGTTCGGGGCGGTTGGAGGGCTCGATCATGGCGCGCCTATCATAGCAACATGCCTCATCCCCTTCGCCCGGCCGCCCTGCTCGTGCGCGGCGTCGCGGCCGTGCTCGCCGCGACGCTGGCGCTCGGCCCCGTGCCGGTCTCGGCACAGTTCGACAACCTGCCCCGGCTGGGCGATCCCTCGGCCGACGACCTGTCGCCGCAGGCCGAGCGGCGGCTGGGCGAGTCGATCATGCGCCAGATCCGCCGCGACCCGATGTGGCTGGACGACGCCGACTTGGTCGACTACCTGAACCGCTTGGCCGCGCCCCTGACCGCGACGCCGGCGGCCGGCTCGACCAGCTTCGAGTTCTTCGCGCTGGCCGAGCCGGCGATCAATGCGTTTGCGCTGCCCGGCGGCTTCATCGGCGTGCACACCGGGCTGCTGATGGCCGCCGACTCGGAGTCCGAGGTCGCGGCGGTGCTCGCCCACGAGATCGGACACGTCACGCAGCGGCACATCGCGCGGATGCTCGCGCAGCAGAAGCAGGTGTCGCTGGCGACCATGGCCGGCATGGTGCTGGCCCTGCTCGCGGCGCGCTCCAGCCCGCAGGCCGCCATGGGCAGCCTCATGCTCGGGTCGGAGATGGCCCGCGGCAGCATGCTGTCGTTCTCGCGCGAGGCCGAGCGCGAGGCCGATCGCGTGGGCTTCGAGATCCTGCGGCAGGCCGGCTTCGACATGCAGTCGATGGTGAGCTTCTTCGGCCGGCTGCAGCAGGCGAGCCGCTTCTACGAGACCAACGCACCGGCCTACCTGCGCACCCATCCGGTCACCGGCGAGCGCATCGGCGACATGCAGCTGCGGCTGCGCGAGAGTCGCTACCGGCAGCGGGCCGACTCGATCGAGTTCCAGCTGATGCGCGCCCGGCTGCGCGCGCTGGCCGACGACAGCAGCGAGGGCCGGCGCACCGCCCGCGCGCTCCTCGAGCAGTCGGTCCGGCAGAACCCGAAGGCCGGTCCGGCGCCCTGGTACGGCCTGGCGAGCGTGGCCGCCGCGCAGCGCGACTGGCCGCGCGTCGATGCAGCGCTCGCGCAGGCGCAGACGCTCGCGGGCGGCATGCATCCGTACTTCGAGACGCTCGGCGTGGGCGCGCGCCTCACCGCAGGCGATGCGCGCGGTGCCGCCGAGCGCGCGGCCCGCGGCCTCGCGCGTTTCCCGGACGCCCGCGGCCTCGCGCGGCTGCAGGGCGAGGCGCTGCTCGCTGCCGGGCAGCCCGCCGAGGCCCTGCGCGTGCTGCGCGAGCACCTGCTGGTGTGGCGCGGCGACGCGCGCCTGTGGCAGCTGAGCTCGCAGGCCTACTTCGCGCTCGACCAGCGGGCCGAGGCCCACCGTGCGGTCGCCGAGCAGTACATGCTCCTCGGCTCGCCGATGTCCGCGCTCGACCAGCTGCGGCGTGGCCAGAAGGCGGGCGATTCGGACTTCTACGTGGCCTCGACCATCGACGCCCGGATCCGCGAGATCGAGCCCGACGCGCTGCGCGAGCTCGAGGAGACGCGCCAGCAGCGCTGACCGACCGCGCTCAGCGCGGCGTCGGCTCGAATCCGAAAGACCGCGCGGGCGGTGCATCGAGCATGTGTACCGCGTGCTCGCCCATCAATCGAAGCCTGCCCACGCGGCCATCTGCTTCGGGGGCCTCGTGCAGCGACAGATCAAGCGCCCCGAGGTCGCGGTCGTCGATGCATCCGGGTCCGAGCTCGGTCCCGAGCCACAGGTTGCCGTCGGCGTCAGCCGTGGCGAGCGAGATCCGCGCCACCGGATAGCCGGTATGCGTGATCAGCGACTGCGCCGGCGCCTCGCCCATCACGCGGAAGTAGAGCGGCGCGAGCTCGATGTCGACGAACACCCGCTGCGGGCCGTTCTGCCAGTGCCAGCAGCCCTCGGCATCGGCCTGGTAGTTGCGGCCGATGAAGTCGACGATCGGCGGGCTGGTGATCTCGCTGCCGGCGCCGTGCAGCGCCTCGTCGAAGCCCGGTGCGCCGCGGTCCACCAGCAGCCAGCGGCCGCGCCGCCCGAGCCTGAGCCAGCCGTGCACCGCCGGCACGTTCGGCCAGCGGGCCATCGCCCGCAGGACCTGATCGTCGATCGGCACGGGCCGCTCCTCAGCGCACTGGCGCGCACATGGCGGTGGCGCCGAGCACGTCGGTGAAATGGTCGAAGGCCCGCCGCGGCAGCCAGTCGAGGCGCCCGGGCGGACGCCCGGTCAGGAAGCCGACGTGACCGCCCTGCACGGGGTACTCGAGCCGCACCGCGACCGAGACCTCGGCCGGGGAGGCGAGGGCGGTGGGCGGCAGGAACGGATCGTTGAGGGCGTTGATCACCAGCGTGGGGACCGCGATCCCGCCGAGGTACTGCCGGCAGGACGAGCGGGTCCAGTAGTCGATCGCGCCCGCGAAGCCGTGCAGCGGCGCGGTCACATGCTCGTCGAAGTCGAAGAAGTCGCGGCTGGCCGCGACGCGACGGCGATCGAACAGGCCTGGGTAGCGCTCGAGCATCGCCAGGCTCTTGCTGCGCAGCGTGCGCAGGAAGTGCTCGGTATAGAGCCGATTGAAGCCGCGCGACAGTGCGATCGCGCCGGCGTGCAGGTCCTGCGGCGGCGACACCGCCACCGCCGCGGCGACGATGCCGCCCGCCGCGCCGCGCTCGCCCAGCCACTTGAGCAGCACGTTGCCGCCGAGCGAGACGCCCGCCGCGAGCAGCGGCCCGGGGGGCGCGCCGTCCTCGCCCGGACGCGCGGCGAGCCGGCGCAGCACCCAGTCGGCCTCGTCGGAGTCCCCGGAGTGATAGGCGCGCGGCAGCCGGTTCGGCGTACCGCTGCAGCCACGGAAGTGGATCACCACGCCATCCAGGCCGCGATCCAGCGCCTCGGCCATCAGCACGCGCGCATAGGGGCTGTCCGAGTTGCCCTCCAAGCCGTGGAACAGCGCGAGCAGGGGGCGGTCACGTCGGCGCACGACGCCGGGCGACGACACGGCCCAGTCGAGGTCGACGAAGTCGCCGTCGGGCGCATCCCAGCGCTCGCGCCGCCAGCAGAGCCTCGGACGCGGCGCGAGCAGTGCCGGCCAGAGCGTCTGCGCATGCCGGCCGGGCAGCCACGACGGCGCCCGGTAGTCGCCGGCCGGCACGCCGCCGGACGCGGGGGAGGGCGTTGACGCGGGCGCATCGCCCGCCAAGGCGCTGTCGCGTGGCGCGCCCGACCCGATGCCTGCGGATCCGGCCATCACGCGCCGCGCGTCAGTGGAGTCGGCCGGGCGGCGGATGCCGGGGATCGGCGTCGGCGGTATCGTCCTCGTCGGCATCGGGCCGCTCGATGCCGAGGCGTGCGCCGATCCAGCCGGGGGTCTCGTCCTCGTCGTCGTCCTCGTCGTCGTCGGCGTCCTCGACCTCGCCGGACTCGGAGACGCCGGCGTGATGCACGAGGATCAGCCAGCCGCCGCCGGAGCGCACGAAGACGTTGGTGGTGACGACCTCGACCGTCTCGGCGCCGTCCCGCCCCTCGACCGTGATGCGCTCGATCAGGCTGTGTACCGCGACGTCGGCGCTGCGCCAGGCGTGCACGGCCGCGACGGCGATGCGGATGCCGCCTGTCGAGAAGATCTCGCGAAAGGATCCGGTGATGGCCTCGCGGCCGATGAGGCGGGGGCCGCCGGGATGGTTGCAGACCGCGGCATCGTCGTCGGCCCAGAGGGCCATCATCCGATCGAGGTCACCGTCGGCCATGGCGGCGTAGAACGCGCGCTCGGCAGCCTCGGCAGTGGCGTGAATGCGTTGCATGCGGCCTTCATCTTATCGGATGTCGCGGCTCGGGAACCGTGCGGCGGCCCGCAGCGAGGCGAAGACCGACTCGGGGCGCACCCTGCTCGTGCATCGGCCGTGTGAGTACCGGCAGACGGGATCGTGGCAGGGGCTGCAGGCCTCGTGCAGCCATTCGACCTTTGCACGCGGCGAGCGCGGCGGGGCGAAACGAGGGTCGGTCGGCCCGAACACGGCGACCATCGGCCGCGAATAGGCGGCCGCCACATGCATCAGGCCGCAGTCGTGTGCGACCACCGCCTCGGACTGCGCGATCAGGGCCACCGCGTCACCCAGCGCCTGCCGGCCGCACAGGTTCGGTACCGCGCCGCCGCAGAGCGCGGCGATCTCGGTGGCGAAGTCGCGGTCGGCGGCGTCGCCGACCAGCACCGGACTCAGGCCCGGCCATTCGCGGGCGGCGATCGCGATCAGCGAGGCCCAGTGCCGCGCCGGCCAGCGCCGGCTCGGGCCCGCCTCGGCGCCGACACACAGCGCCAGCAGCCGCGCGTCGGCAGCCAGGCCGGTGCGCACGCGGGCGTCGGCCTCGCGGACCTCGTTGCGCGACATCACCGGATTCGGGACGTGCCCGGGCAGCGGTTGCGAGGCGTCGAAGGCCAGGTGTGTGAAGCGCTCGACCGCGGGGCGGCCGACGTCCATGCCCCGACGTTCGCCGTTGGCGTGGACCGTGCAGTGCGGCTGGTTGATCAGCCCCCAGCGGGTGCCGCAATGCAGGCCGATCCGGATCGGGATGCCGGCCAGCCAGGGCACGAGGGCGGCGCGCTTCGAGCCGGGCAGCACGAACACCCGGTCATGGCGGTGCCGGTCGAGCCGACGGGCCAGCTTGAACTTTCCCCATGGCTGGACCGGGCCGAACGCATGACCCGAGGTGAACACCTCGTCGATGTCGGCCATCGCCTCGAAGACCGGCGCGACGGCTGGGTCGGCCAGCACATCGATCCGGCCGCCTGGGTCCAGGCCGCGCAGCAGCGCGGTCAGTGGTTGGGTCATCACCGATTCGGCGAGTGTGTCGGGAGCAACGATCAGGGTTCGCATCGGCCAAAGGTCGTCAGGGGGGCGGCTGCCCCCGTTCGATTCTCGCCTTGCCCCGTCCGCCCCGGTGTGACGGATTCATGCTCCTGCCCGAGGGGACGTGTGACCGAATCCTGTCCCTGACGATCAATGTCCCTTGACCACTGTCCCGGGCGCGAGCCGGTATTCGGTGCCGCAGTAGGGGCAGAGCGCCCGGCCGGTATGCACGACGTCGAGAAAGACCCGCGGGTGCTGGTTCCAGACCGTCATCTTGCGGCTCGGGCAGAAGGCCGGCAGGTCGCCGGCTCCGAGCTCGACCACCGCGGCCGCGCGGCCGCTGCCCGAAGGCGTGCTGGTGTCTGACATGGCCGGGGCTCCGCGCTCAGACCTGGGTCAACCAGCTGGCGTACCGGTCCGCCTTGCCGCCGACCACGTCGAAGAACAGCGACTGCAGCCGGGCGGTGATCGGGCCGCGGCTGCCCGCGCCGATCTGCCGGTCGTCGAGCTCGCGGATCGGCGTGATCTCGGCGGCGGTGCCGGTGAAGAAGGCCTCGTCGGCGCAGTACAGCTCGTCGCGCGTGATGCGTTTCTCGATGACGGTCAGCCCCATGTCGCGCGCCATCGTGATCACCGAGTTGCGGGTGATGCCGTCGAGGCACGAGGCCACGTCCGGCGTGTAGACGGCGCCGTCGCGGACCATGAAGACGTTCTCGCCCGCGCCTTCGGACACATAGCCCTCGGTGTCGAGCAGCAGCGCCTCGTCGTAGCCGTGCGCGGTCACTTCCTGGTTGGCCAGGATCGAGTTGATGTAGTAGCCGCTCGCCTTGGCGCGCACCAACGACGCATTGACATGGTGCCGGGTGTACGACGAGGTCTTGACGCGGATGCCCTTGGCGAGGCCGTCTTCGCCGAGGTAGGCGCCCCAGGGCCAGGCCGCGACGGCGACGTGGATGGTGTTGCCGCGCGGCGAGACGCCGAGCTTCTCGGAGCCGATCCAGGCGATCGGGCGCAGGTAGCAGGACTCGAGCGCATTGGCCCGCACGACCTCCTTCTGCGCGTCCATCATCTGCTCGGGCGTGTACGGCAGCTTCATCTGGAAGATGTGCGCCGAGTTGAACAGCCGGCGGGTGTGCTCGGCGAGCCGGAAGATCGCGGTGCCGGAAACGGTCTTGTAGGCGCGCACGCCCTCGAAGATGCCCATACCGTAATGAAGCGAATGTGTCAGCACGTGGATCTTGGCGTCGCGCCAGTCAACCAGCTTGCCGTCGAACCAGATGTGCCCGTCGCGATCGGCCATCGACATGATGCTCTCCCCCGTCCGTGTCCTCTATGCGCAGACCGGAGATTCTATCGGAAAGGCCTGCCCCGGGCGGGCGCCCGAAGGTGGTCCGGATAGAATGCCGGACTGAGGGGAGCATGCCGTTGAAGATCGAATCCTTGCGATTTCAGCTCGGCCTGATCGCGCTGCTGCAGGCGCTCCTGCTGACGAACAACGTCACACTGATCGCGATCAACGGGCTGGCCGGCGCGGCCCTGGCCGCCGACCCGACCTTCGCAACCCTGCCGGTCACCGGCTATGTGCTCGGCGCGGCGCTCTCGAGCATGGGCGCCGCCCGCGTCATGCGCCTGCGCGGCCGGCGGCTCGGCTACACGGTCGGCGCGCTGTTCGCGCTCGCCGGCAGCCTGCTGGCGGGCTGGGCGGTGCTCGAGCGCAGCCTGCCGATGCTGGTGGGCGCGACCTTCGTGCTCGGTGTCTACAACGCATTTGGTGCGAGCTTGCGCTTCGCCGCCGCCGATGCGGCCGATGCCTGGAAGCCGTCGTTCCGGGCGCGCGCGATCTCGCTGGTGCTGGCGGCCGGGATCGTCGGGGGCGTCGTCGGGCCCGAGCTCTCGAAGCTCACCCGCGAGGCGCTGCCGACGATGTTCGCCGGCTCCTACCTCGCGCTGACGGTGTTCGCGCTCGCGTCGCTGGTTCTCGCACAACTGCTGCGCCTGCCCGAGCCCAAGCCGGGCGCCGCGGCGGCCGCGGCCGCGCAGAGCCCGGCGCGCCCGCTCGCGGCGATCCTCGCGCAGCCGACCGCCTGGGTGTCGGTGCTGGTGTCCGCGCTCGCCTACGGCGTGATGAACCTGGTGATGGTGGCCACGCCGCTCGCGATGCAGGTCTGCAGCCATCCGTACGCCGCGGCGGCCCGGGTGCTCGAGTGGCACGTGATCGGCATGTTCGCACCGGGCTTGGTGACCGGCTCGATCATCGGGCGCGTCGGCATCGTGCCGGTGATCCTCGCCGGCTGCGTGCTGATGCTCGTCAGCGCCGCCGTCGCGCTGTCAGGCGTCGGGCTGACCGAGTTCACCGTTGCGCTGGCCGCGCTCGGCGTCGGCTGGAACTTCATGTACATCGGTGCGACCGCGCTGCTCACCACCTGCTACCGCCCGAGCGAGAAGAACCGGGTGCAGGGCTTCAACGACGCCTGCGTGTTCGCGACGATGGTCACCTCCTCGCTGTCGTCGGGCGCGCTGCTGCATGTGCAGGGCTGGTACACCATCAATGCGATGTCGGTGCCGTTCGTGCTCGCTGCGCTCGGCGCCACGCTCTGGGCGGTGCGCTCCGCCGGTTGGAAGGTCGGGCGTGTCGCGGCCTGAGGCGCACGGCACGACGCGACCCGGCGAGACCGCGCCCGTGCGTCATCCCTTCCCGTGGGACGCGTTCGCAATCGGCGCCCGCTCGATGGGGGCGACGGTGATCGGTACATTCTGCTGGGGGCTGGTGACCGGCGTCGCGCTGATCAAGGGCGGCCTGTCCACCTCCCAGGCGCTGGGCATGCTGGTGCTGGTGTACTCGGGCACCGCGCAGCTCGCCGCACTGCCGTTGTTGTCGGCGGGCGCCGCGCTCGGCGCGATCTGGGTGACCGCGCTGCTCGCGAACCTGCGGTTCGTCGTCTACAGCGCGGTGGTGGCCGCCGAGTTCAGGGGCCTGCCGCTTGCTCGGCGGCTGGCGCTCGGATGGTCGACCACCGACACCGCGCTCGCCGGCTACTACGGACGCGGCGCGGGCGGCGGCTGGAAGGCGTCGAGCGGTGACGAACCGCTGCGCGTGCGCGAGGCGCGCTTCCTCGGCACGAACCTCGCCGTCTATGCCGGCTGGTCGCTGGGCAGCATCGTCGGCGTGGGGCTCGCCGGGCTGATTCCCGACTCGCCGCGGATCGCGTACGTCGGCATACTCGCGATCATGGCGCTGATCGGCCCGATGCTCGCGGCCCGCGCGGCGCTTGGCGCCGCGCTTGCGGCCAGCACCGTCGCGCTGATCGGGCGCGACTGGCCGTGGCGGATGGGCATGGTCGCGGCGATCGTGGCGGGCATCGCGGCGGCGCTCGTGCTGTCGCGGCAGGTGCCGCCCCCGCCCCCGCCTGCGGACGCGGACGCGTGGGCCGGACGGTGACGCTGCCCGACGGCTACACATGGGCGGCGGTCGCCGGACTGGTGCTCGTCGTCTTCGTCACGCGCAATGTGTTCATGGTGCTGCCCAGGCGCCTTCAGCCCACCGGGACGCTCGAGCGCGCGCTGCGGTTCGCGCCGCTGGCCGCGCTGGTGGCGCTCACCGTGCCGACCGCGGCCGAGGCCTGGCTGGCGCCGGGCGCCGGCTGGCTCGATGCCTGGCACGATGGGCGGCTGCCAGCGGCGGTCGCGACCGTGGCGGTCGCGCGGATCGCGCGTTCGCCGTTTACAGGGCTGGCGGCGGGCGTTGCTGTGCTGCTCGGCATCGGAGGGCTCGGGTGAGCGACTCGCCCGCGGTACCGGCCGCCGGCGGCAGGCTCCTCGGCATCGCCTTGCGGCAGGCCGGGACGCAGTCATGCGGTGTGGCTGCGCGGGGGGGCTTCCTTAGTGCGTTCGGCATCGTCGAATCATGCGCTGCCAGGACTGGCGCGCGCGCAGCGTCACAGCATGATGGCATCATGCGGGCTCCGCCGTACCCACACGCCACGGAGCGCTCATGAACCCCGTCTTTGTCGATGGCCAGGAAGGTACCACCGGCCTGCAGATCCGCGATCGGCTCGCGTCGCACGGCGGCGTGCGTGTGCTCGATATCGAACCGGATCGCCGCAAGGACACCGTACGCCGCGCAGCGCTGATCAACCAGGCCGACGTGGTGTTCCTGTGCCTGCCGGACGAGGCCGCACGCGAAGCGGTCGCGCTGATCGAGCCCGGCAACGTGCGCACCCGCGTGATCGATGCGAGCACCGCGCACCGCGTCGCCGACGGCTGGACCTTCGGTCTGCCCGAACTCGGCCACGAGCAGCGTGCCGCCGTCGCCGGCGCGCGCCGCGTGGCCAATCCGGGCTGCCATGCCGCGGGCTTCATCCTTGCGCTCGCGCCCCTGGTGGCCACCGGGTTGGTGCCGCGCGACTATCCGGTCACCTGTCATTCGCTGACCGGCTACTCCGGCGGCGGCAAGTCCATGATCGCCGAGTACGAGGCGGCCCGCGAGTCGCACGCGCTCGATGCCGCGCGGATGTACGGCCTGGGTCTGGTGCACAAGCACCTGCCCGAGATGCGGGTCTACACCGGCCTCGCCCACGCGCCGGTGTTCGTGCCGATCGTCGACAACTTCTACAAGGGCATGGCAGTCGCGGTGCCGCTGCACCTGCGACTGCTCGCACCGGGCACGACGCGCGCGCGCATCCACGAGACGCTGGCCGCGCACTACGAGGGCGAGCGCTTCGTGCGGGTGCTGCCGCTCGATGACGAAGCGGCCACCGACCGCGGCTTCTTCGACGCGCTGGCCGCCAATGGCACGAACCGAAACGACGTAGTGGTGTTCGGCAACGACGAGCGCGTCGTGGTGGTCTCGCGCCTCGACAATCTCGGCAAGGGTGCTTCGGGCTCGGCGGTGCAATGTTTGAACCTGATGCTCGGGTTCGACGAGGGCACCGCGCTGACGGTTTAGTCCGTCGCGAGCACCGCTTCCCAGAGCGCCCGCACCGCCGCCCGCTGCGCGGCCACCGAGGCCGGCTCCACCCGCGCATAGCGCGCATCGTTCAGCCGCAGCATGTGCTGCAGCCGCCGGAAGTCGCGATAGGCCTGCGCGACGTCGGCCGCCGCCTGCGGATCGAGCAGCCCGGCGCGCGCGGCACGCTCGAGCAGCGCGATGTTGCCCGCATCGTCGATCAGCTCGGGGTGTGCGTTTGCATGCGCGAGCACGAGGTACTGCACCAGGAATTCGATGTCGACCATGCCGCCGGGATCGTGCTTGACGTCGAAGAGCTCGCTGCGGTTCGGATGGCCGTCGAGCATCTTGCGGCGCATGGTGCGCACCTCGGCGGCGAGCGCCACAGGGTCTCGCGGCTGCGCGAGGATGTCGCGGCGCAGCGCCTCGAAGCGCGCGCCGAGTGTCGCGTCGCCGGCGGCGAAGCGCGCGCGGGTGAGCGCCTGGTGCTCCCATACCCAGGCCGATTCGCGCTGATAGGTCTCGAAGGCGCGCAGGCTCGACACCATCAGACCCGCGTTGCCGTTGGGCCGCAGCCTCAGGTCGATCTCGAACAGCAGGCCCGCGGCGGTGCGTGTCGACAGCCACACCGACAGGCGCTGGGCGAGCTGCGCATAGGCGGGCTGCGCGCGCTCGTCGTTGTCCTCAAAGACGAAGACGAGGTCGAGGTCTGACGCATAGCCGAGCTCCTTGCCGCCGTGTTTGCCATAGGCGATGACGGCGAACGCCGGCGTCTCGCGGTGGCGCCCGCGCACCTGCGCCCAGCCGAGGTCGAGCACGATCGCGAGCACGCGATCGGCGAGCTCGGACAGATGGTCCGACAGCCGCTCGACGGTCAGCCGTCCCGCGAGGTCCTGAGCGAGCAGACGGAAGACCTGCGCGTGATGGGCCTCGCGCAGCACGTCCATGCCCCGTTCGAAGTCGGGCTCGCCCTCGCGCGTCGTGGTGGCGGCCAGGCTGCGGCGCAGCTCGTGCTCCCAGGCCGCGAGGTCGGCGCGCTCGAGGATCTGGCCGTCGAGCAGCTCGTCGAGCACGACCGGATGGCGCATCAGGTAGTCGGCCGCCCACTTCGCCTGTCCGATCATCTCCAGCAGCCTGCGGAAGGCCGCCGGATACTGCAGCAGCAGCGCGAGGTATGCCGGGCGTCCGGCCACGGTCTCGAGCAGGTCGATCAGGCGGCCGAGCCAGGTGCCGTCGGCGGTGCGTGGCGCACCGGGTGCGCCGGGCGCGGGCTCGCCTTCGCGCAGCGCCTGCTCGAGCAGCTGGTCGATGCGCGCCTGCGTGTCGGGGCGCGCAAGCCGGTAGCGGCGGCCCTCGTGCAGCGCGGCCACGCGGGCCCGGCCCTCGTCGTCGAGCTCGAGCAGCGGCGCCGGTTCCTCCTCGGTCGTCGGCGTCTCCCGCCCCGGCTCGGCGAGCAGCGCGTCGAAGACGCTTTCGACGTCGTCGCGCGCCGCGCGCAGCGCTGCGACGAAGCCCTCCGGCGTCATCGCCAGCATGCCCGCGATGCGCGCCTGCACCTGAGGGTCGTCGGGCAGCCGGTGGGTCTGCGCATCATCCTGATACTGCACGGCGTGCTCCACCCGGCGCAGCAGCCTGTACGCGTTGGCCAGCCGGTCGGCGGCGGCGGGTTCGAGCAGCCGGCGCTGCGCGATCGACTCCAGCGTCACCAGCGTGCGGCGGTCGCGCAGTTGCGCATCGCGCCCGCCGCGCACGATCTGGAACAGCTGTGCGCAGAACTCGACCTCGCGGATGCCGCCGCGCCCGAGCTTGACGTCGATGCCGCCGCCGTCGCTGCTGTCGCGCCGGGCGCTGCGCCGCTGCGCCTCGCTGCGGATCAGCGCGTGCAGCTCGCGCATCGCGCCGAAGGCCGCGAAGTCCAGGTAGCGGCGGAATACGAAGGGCTGCACGATCCCGCCCAGCGCGGCCTCGTCGCATCGGCGCGCCTCGGGGCCGGCGAGGCCCGAGTCGGCGATCACCGTGGACTTGAGCCATGCAAAGCGCTCCCACTCGCGGCCCTGGTCGTAGAAGTACTGCTCGAGCATCGGCAGCGTGACCACCAGCGGCCCGGACTCGCCGTTCGGCCGCAGCCGGGTGTCGACGCGAAAGACGAAGCCGTCCTCGGTGACGTCCGACAGCAGCCCCGAGGCGCGCCGCGCCAGCCTGTGGAAGAACTCGCCCGAGGACAGCGTGCGGCCCGTACCGCCAGTGGTCTCGCCGGCATCGCGGTGCACGAAGACCAGGTCGATGTCAGAGGACACGTTGAGCTCGTCGCCGCCGAGCTTGCCCATGCCGACCACCAGCAGGTCCTGAGGATGGCCGTCCGTGTCGGCGGGCAGCCCGTGCACCTCGGCCAGCTCGGCGCCGGCGTGACGGACCGCGACCGCGGTGGCGATCCGGGCCCAGGCGCTGATCGCGCCACAGACCTCGGCGAGCGGCGCGAGTTGCCGGACGTCGCGTTCGATGATCGCCAGCACCAGGATCTGGCGGGCCCGCCGCAGCGAGGGGCCAGGGTCCGCGGCCGCCCGACCCGCGCCTGCGGCCGGCGAGCCCTCGGGCGTCGACAGCGCGACGACGCGATCCCAGCATCGCGCCACCGCGTCGGGATCCAGAGGCTGCGCGACCAGTTCGGGGAGTAGCGCGGCGATCGCGGGCTGGCGCCGCGACAGCGCGTCGAGTGTCCGGTCGAACCAAGCCGAGCCGGCGCGTGCCGCGTACGTGTCCGTCAACATCGGCTCCGATCGAAGTGGGGAGGCCCCGGAAAGGGGCCGGTCATCGGTATGCTACATTTCAACGAGCTTCGGGCGATGGCTGGCCGCGGGGCCTCGTCCCCGGATCCGTACGCCGGACCCCGACCCATGACCGTCCACTCGACGCCGCTCTCGTCCAGGCTGGCCGGCGTCCTGCTCGGCCTGGCCGGGCTCGTCCTTTGCGTCGTGTTCGGCGCCTACCTCACCGTCCGGCATGTGCTCTGGCCCCGGGTGGATACCTGGCGCCCGGAGCTCGTTGCTCAGATTGAACGCCAGCTCGGCCGGCCAGTCTCCATCGACGCGCTGCACCCGGGCTGGGACGGCCTGCACCCGTCCCTGCGCGTAGACGGCCTGCGCCTCGACGGCGCCGACGGCGAGCCCCGCCTCGTTGTGGGGTCGGTCTTCGCGCGCGTGTCCTGGCGCTCGCTCGCCCTCGGGCACCTGCGCTTCGCCACGCTGCGGCTGAGCGCACCGCAGGTGGTGGTCGAGCGGCTCGGCGCTGGGCGCTTCGCGGTGGCCGGCTTCGAGCTCGCCCTCGATGGTCCGGGTGATGGTCGTGCGGCCGACTGGCTGCTCACCCAGGGCGAGATCGACGTGGCCGACGCCGAGGTCCGCTTGGTCGACCGCAGCGGCAGCGTCGCGCCGCTCGGCGTCGACGGTGTGTCGCTGCGGCTGCGGGGTTCGGGACGCCGTCACCAGGCGAGCCTGACCATTGCCCGCGGCGGCGACGCCGCCCGATCGCTGTCCGCGCTCGCCGAGGTCTATCGCGAGCCGTTCTCGCGGCCCTCCGAATGGTGGCGCTGGACCGGCGAGTCACACCTCGCCGGGCAGGGCGTGGAACTCGCACGCGTCGCCGAGCTGGCCGAGGCGTTTGGCGTCGTGCTGGGTCCGGCGGCGGCGAGCGCCGAGGGCCGGCTCGATGCGCTCGCCTGGCTGCGCTTCGCCGATGCGACGCTGGTCGACGCGACCCTCAAGGCGCGTGCCGAGCATGCCGCGACCCGGCTGGAGACCGGACCGATCGCCTTCGATGCGATCGCCGGCGAGCTGCGCATCGCGCGGCAGCGCGACGGCGGCCACGTGCTGCGCATCGCCGGGCTGTCGGCCGCCGATGCCGCCGGTTTTGTCCTCGCGGCCGACGGCGATGCCGAGCTCGGACTCGACCGCGGGCGTGCGCTGCGCTCCGCGTGGCTGCGCCTGAAAGCCTTCGACGCAGCGAGCGCCCTCCAGGCGGTGCGCCGCCTGCCTCTGGGCGCGGGGCTGCGCGAGCGCGTCGCTCAGGTCGGCGTGTCCGGCGACGTGCGCGACCTGACGCTGCGCTGGACACGGCCCGATGCGGCGGCCGCCGAGCTGCGTCCCCCCGACCGCAGCGACGACGCGCGGCGCGCCCTCCCCGAGGCGCCGCGCTTCGAGCTGAGCGCCTCGTTCGAGCGCCTCGGCCTGCAGTTCGGCGAGACCGCATCGAGGCGCCGGCTGCCCGATTTCGGCAACCTCGCCGGCACCCTGCGGGCGAGCGACCACGGCGGCAGGCTCACGCTCGCCGCACGCAATGCGACCCTGGACTTGCCCGGCCTGTTCGACGATCCGGTCTTCCGCCTCGAGCGCCTCGATGCCGAGCTCGACTGGACACGCGATGCCAAGGACGCCGCATGGAGCGTGAGGCTGCCGCGGCTGGCGGTTGTCACCGCCGACTTCCACGGCGCCGCCTCGGGCACCTGGCGCAGCGCGCAGGACGGTCCGGGCAGCCTCGAGCTCGCTGCGCGCGTCGAGCACATCGATGTGCGCACGGTGTCCCGTTACTTGCCGACGGAGATGTCGCCCCACGCCCGCGACTGGGTCGCGCGTGCGCTCGTCGGCGGCAGCGCCGAGGACCTGCGGTTCGAGGTCCGGGGCGACCTGCGCCAGTTCCCGTTCCACGCGCCCGCCGACGGGCGCTTCCGGCTGACGGCGGCGCTGCGCGACGTCTCGCTGGCCTATGCGCCGCAGTGGCCGCGGATCGACCAGATCCGCGGCGACCTGAGCTTGGACGGCACCGGTATGTCGCTGCGCGCGCCGACCGCCGTCACCCAGGGCGTGCGGCTGGTCGACATGCAGGCGAAGATCGCTGACTGGCGAGAGTCGGTACTCGCCCTGGAGGGGCGCGCAGCGGGCGCCGCCCAGGACATGCTGGGCTTCGTCGACGCGAGCCCGCTTACCGCGAACGTCTCGGGGTTCACGCGCGACCTGAAGGTTGGCGGCGACGCGCGGCTCGCGATGAAGCTCGCGCTGCCGCTCTACGACATCGCCGCGTCCCGAGTCGGCGTCACCGTGGAGCTTCCCGGCAATGACGTCGCCCTCGACAGCACGTTGCCGCCGTTCGCAGGCGTGAGCGGCCGGCTCGAGTTCACCGAGCGCGGCCTGACGCTGCCCGAGCTGCGCGGAGCGCTGCTCGGCGGCCCGATTCGGGTCGAGGGCCGGTCCGGCGCCGAGGGCCGGATGCGGTTCGAGGCCACCGGCGCGGTCGACGCGGCCGGCCTGCGCCAGCTCGTCGACAACCCGCTCACGCGTCGCATCGAGGGCCGCACCGAGTACCGCGCGAGCGTCGACGTCGACCGGCGCGCCTCGACGCTACAGATCGAGTCCGACCTGGTCGGTTTGGCCAGCACGCTGCCCGCGCCGTTCGACAAGCGCGCGGGCGACGCCTGGCCGCTGCGCGTGGTGTCGCGTCCGCTCGCGCCGTCCGGCCCGGGAACCCGTCCGCCGGGCGACCGCCTCGACGTGCGGGTGCGAGACGATATCGCACTCGCCTTCGAGCGCGAGCGCGATCCCTCGAGCGAGCGCCTCCTCGTGCGGCGCGCCGGCTTCTCGGTGGGCGGCGACCCGGTGCTGCGCGACGGCGGGCTAGCGGTGCTGGTGCGCGCCCGCGCCCTCGACGTCGACGCTTGGCGCGCCGTGCTGGGCGACGGCGAGCTCGAGCGCCTCGAGCGCCAGGCGAAGGCGGGTGGCCCGGACGGCATGTCATTCTTGCCCGACCTGGTCTCGGTGGTGGCCGACGACTTGCGGATCGCCGGGCGCGACCTGCACGAGGTCGTGGTCGGCGCCTCGCGGGTCGACGGGCGCTGGCGCGCCAACATGGCCTCGCGCGAGATCGAGGGCCACTTCGAATGGCGCGACGCGCGCCCGGGCGAGCGCATCGGCACGCTCACCGCGCGCTTCGCGCGGCTGGTCCTGCCGCGCTCCCGGATCGGCGAGGTCGAGTCGGTGCTGTCGGCCTCCCCCGGCCAGCTCCCTGGCCTCGACATCGCCGCCGACGAGCTGGTGCTCGGCACGCTGCCGATGGGCCGACTCGCCCTCACCGCGACCAATGGCGGCAGCGCGCTGCAGCCGGTCTGGAAGCTCGACCGGCTGGTGATCACCAACCCGTCGGCGCGCCTCGAGGCGCACGGGCAGTGGTCCTTCGCGGGTGTCCCCCGGCCGAGGCCTGGCGCACCTACCGCCTCGATCGGCGCCGATCCCGCCGGGGCCGCGCCACCCGGCGGCGATGCGCGCAGCACCGCCCTCGAGTTCGAGCTCGAGGTGCTCGACGCCGGACGCCTGCTTGCCGGGCTGGGCCTGAAGGACACCGTGAACGGCGGCTCCGGCTCGCTCGGCGGCTCGGTCCACTGGCAGGGCTCGCCGGTCGCCATCGACTTCGGCTCGCTCGATGGACAGGTCAGACTCGAGATGGGCAAGGGCGAGTTTCTGAAGGTCGACCCGGGCGCGGCCAAGCTGATTGGTGTGCTCAACATGCAGTCGCTGCCCAAGCGGCTGTCCGGCGATTTCCGCGACCTGTTCAGCGAGGGCTTCGCCTTCGATACCATCGACGGTCGGGTGCGCATCGACAACGGCGTGGCCTATAGCGAGGCGCTGCGCATCCGCGGTCTGCAGGCCCAGGTGAGGATCCGCGGCGAGGCCGACCTTCAGCGCGAGACCCAGCGGCTCAACGTCGAGGTCGTGCCCGAGCTGAACGCGGGCCTCGCCTCGATCGCGTTCGGCGCGATGGTCAATCCGCTCATCGGGCTCGGCTCGTTCGCCGCGCAGTACGTGCTGCGCAAGCCGCTGCAGGAGGCCCTCGCGTACGACGTCGACGTCACCGGCTCGTGGACCGACCCGACCGTGAGCGAGCGCAACCGCCGCCTGCTGCCCCCCCGCTCCGATCCTTCGCCCTGAGGCAGCCGCTGCGCGAGCCCTGGGCATGAGCCCGGAGACCGGCGTGGACCCCGGTGCGGACCCCGAGGACGCGCGGATGCGGATGCTACCCTCGAGGCTTCCCCATCTCCTTCTCCCAGGACCCGGACATGACCCAGGACCCGGACACGACGGCGAAGCTCTCGATCGCGGCCATCCAGATGGTGTCGTCCGCCTCGGTCGGCCCCAACCTCGAGACCGCGCGGCGTTGGGTGCGCGAGGCCGCCGACGGCGGTGCGACACTGGTCGTGCTGCCCGAGTTTTTCTGCCTGCTTGGTCGCACGGACACCGACAAGGTCGACGCGAAGGAGCCGGCGGGCGAGGGCCCGATCCAGCAGGCGCTCGCCGACATCGCCCGCGAGGCCGGCGTGTGGCTGATCGGCGGCACGGTGCCGATCGCCTCGAGCGAGCCGCGCCGCATCCGCAACGCCTGCCTGGTGCTGCGCCCCGACGGCACGACCTCGGCGCGCTACGACAAGGTGCACCTCTTCGGCCTGAAGCGCGACGGCCTGCGCTTCGACGAGTCGGCGACCATCCAGCCCGGCAGTACGCCGACGGTCGCCGACCTGGCCGGTCCGGACGGCTCGCCCTGGCGCGTCGGCCTGTCGGTCTGCTATGACCTGCGTTTCCCCGAGTTCTACCGGGCGCTCGGAACCGTCGACCTGATCGTCGTGCCGTCGGCGTTTACATATGCCACCGGCCAGGCGCACTGGGAGGTGCTGCTGCGGGCGCGCGCCATCGAGAACCAGTGTTATGTGCTGGCGCCCGCGCAGGGCGGCACCCACGAGAACGGCCGCCGCACCTGGGGACACACGATGCTGATCGACCCCTGGGGCGAGGTGCTCGCGTGCCTGCAGGACGGCGAGGGCGTGGTGGCCGGGACGCTGTCGGCCGAGCGGATCGCCGAGGTCCGGGCCCAACTGCCCGCGCTGGCGCACCGGACGATGTGAGGGTGCGCGGCGCGGGGCCAGCGCGCGGCCGGACCCGGCGCTGCGTTAGACTGCCCGGATGAAGACCATCGCCGACCCTTCCCTCTCGCGCCTCGCCCACGCCCGCAGCCTGCTGCTCGAGCCGTACGAGCTCGACGAGTCCAGGCTGTCCGAGGCGATCGGCGAGGTCTTCCGCCACCGCGTCGACTACGCCGACCTGTACTTTCAGTACACGCGCAGCGAGGCCTGGAGCCTCGACGAGGGCATCGTCAAGTCGGGCAGCTTCTCCATCGACCAGGGGGTCGGCGTGCGCGCCGTCTCCGGCGAGAAGACCGCCTTCGCGTATTCCGACGAGATCGGCTTCGACGCGCTGATCTCGGCGGCGCGTGCCACCCGCACCATCGCCCGCAGCGGCGCTGGCCGCGTCAAGGTCGCCGCCTCGATGAAGCCGTCGGCCGGCCGCGTGCTCTACGGCACCGCCGACCCGATCGCCTCGCTCGACGCCACCGCCAAGGTCGAGCTGCTGCACAAGGTCGAGCAGCTCGCCCGCAAGAAGGACCCGCGCATCGTGCAGGTGATGGCCGGTCTCGCCGCCGATTGGGTCGTCGTGCTGGTCGCGCGCTCCGACGGCGTGATCGCCGCCGACGTGCGCCCGCTGGTGCGGCTGTCGGTCACCGTCATCGCCGAGCACGCGGGGCGTCGCGAGCAGGGCAGCGGCGGTGGTGGCGGGCGCGTCGACTTCGCCTATTTCACCGACGCGCTCATCGAGCGCTATGTCGACGACGCAGTCCATGCCGCGCTGGTCAACCTCGAGGCGCGCCCCGCGCCCGCCGGCATGATGAGCGTCGTGCTCGGGCCGGGCTGGCCCGGCGTGCTGCTTCACGAGGCCATCGGCCACGGCCTCGAAGGCGACTTCAACCGCAAGGGCTCCTCGGCCTTCGCCGGCCGCCTCGGCGAGCGCGTCGCCGCCCCCGGCGTGACCGTCGTCGACGACGGCACTCTCCCCGATCGACGCGGCTCGCTCAACGTCGACGACGAGGGCAACCCGACGCAGCGCAACGTCCTGATCGAGGACGGCATCCTCAAGAACTACATCCAGGACTCTCTGAACGCGCGGCTGATGAAGGTGCCGGTCACCGGTAACGGCCGCCGCGAGTCGTTCGCGCACCTGCCAATGCCGCGGATGACCAACACCTTCATGGTTGGCGGCGACCGCGACCCGAAGGAGATCGTCGAGTCGCTCGAGCGCGGGCTGTACGCGGTGAACTTCGGCGGCGGCCAGGTCGACATCACCAACGGCAAGTTCGTGTTCTCGGCAAGCGAGGCCTACTGGGTGGAGAACGGCAAGATCCAGTATCCGGTCAAGGGCGCGACGATCATCGGCAATGGACCGGACGCGCTGACCCGCGTGACCATGATCGGCAACGACATGCAGCTCGACACCGGCGTGGGCGTCTGCGGCAAGGACGGGCAGTCGGTACCGGTCGGCGTGGGCCAGCCTACACTCAGGCTCGAAGGCCTGACGGTCGGCGGCACCGCCTGAGCAACGGGCGCCTCTGGCGCCCGGGCATCGGGTGGGTCGCGACGCGCGTCGCGCATGAATGCGAGCGCTCCGGTCTGCCTGCACGCTGTGTGCTTGGGTCTTCTCTGGCTCCGCCGCCCGATCCGCACCTGGGCGGGGCTGCGCTCCTTCGTCGCCGACGGCGACTTGTTCGGCGTCTCCGCGCCCGATGATCCGGCCTTCGTCTGGTCGGCCGCCCAGGGGGGGGGCTACGGCGTCCAGACCTGCGCGGCGATGGGCGAGGCCTGCGCCACGCTCGCCCGCGGCGTGCCGATCCCCGCCCACCTGGCCGCGCACGGCATAGACGCGGCGATGCTGTCGCCCGCGCGCCTGCGGTCCGCACCGCTGGCCGTCGCGTGAAGGTCTTCAACGCTACCCTCACCACCGAGACCAACACCTCCGCACCGCTGCCCACCGGTCTCGACGCGTTTCGCAGTCTCGGCGACTTCCCGGCGGGCGGTGATCGAAGGCGACCGAGCGCTCGCCCGAACCCGCGCCGAACCGTGCCCGGTGGGCTCGCGGCCGGCGCTCAGCGCAGCGCGTTCGCGACTTTCGCAAACGCTGCGGTGAAATCGGCCACCGGCTTGGGCGAGCGCACGCCGCCGGGCAGCAGAGCGCGCACCGTGACCGGCACCTCCGGCAGGAGTGGGCGGATCGTGAGCTTCGGATTGCGCGTCGAGTTCGCTGTGAACGAATCGATGATCGCGTTGCCGAAGCCTTCTTCTGCCAGCACCATCGCGATGTGGTGCGTCTGGACGGTGATGCCCGCCACCGGAACCTTGCCGAGCCGGTTCCACTGGTCTGCCAGCACCGCACCGAGCGGATCGCGCTCGTCGATGCGGATGAACGGCCGTGATAGGACCTCCTCGAATTCGATCGGCCCCGTCTCTGTACCGGGCCGACTCGGCGCCGAGACGCACACCAGCCGGCCGGTCGCGATGTGCTCCTCATGAAGCACCGAGTTGGGCGGACTGCCGTAGACGATGCCGACATCGGCTTCGCGCAGCGCCATGGAGCGCACGATCTCCGCCGAATGCAGTGTCCGGATGGTCACGGGCATCGTCGGATGCCGGGCACGGAACGCACGCAGTGCATCAGGTAGCGCCTTGACGGCCAGCGACGGGACGATCAGGACGCGCAGCGGGGTGTCCGCGGAGCTCTTGAGCGCTGCGGCGGCCCGCCGCACCGATTCCAGCATGACCATCAGTTGCTGCACTTCGGGATAAAGCGCCAGGGCCTCGGGTGTCGGTACGATCCTGTTGCGTTGGCGGGTGAACAGCGGATAGCCCAGCTGGAGTTCCGCGTGGCGAAGTGTCTGCGTCACCGCAGGTTGCGTGACGTGCAGGATCCGGGCGGCCCCGCTGACGCTGCCGGTCAGCATCACCGCATGGAAGACTTCGACGTGTTTGAGGCGCATGGACACCTGCTTGCCCGGTCATAGGCATAAGTTTTGATTATAATTAACGATTCGTTTTCGATAAGCAAGCCGGGCAACTCGTGGCTACCATGCGCGCCTGTCTGAGTGTCACGTCGACCCCAAGCACAACGGAGACCCCACCCATGTTCCATCGCATGATCGCGTCATTGTTCACTGCGCTGTTCGCGCTCATCCCGTCCGCGCCCGTCCTGGCCCAGCAGCCAACGACCCTGGACAAGGTGAAGGCGAGCGGCAGCATCACCGTGGCCTACCGTGAATCCTCGATTCCGTTCTCGTTCCTCAGCGGCGACGGCAAGCCCACCGGCTTCGGGTGGGAGGTCTGCGCGCGGATCGTCGATCGGGTGCGGCAGGCCACCGGCCGGACCGACCTGAAGGTCGCCACGCAGTCGGTGACCTCCCAGAATCGCATTCCGCTGCTGCAGAACGGCACGATCGATATCGAGTGTGGATCGACGACCAACAACAGCGAGCGCGGCAAGCAGGTCGCGTTCGCGACGAACTACTTCTACACGGGTACACGGCTGCTCGTGAAAAGCGGCTCGCCGGTCAAGTCCATCGCTGACCTGAAGGGCAAGCGGGTGGTCTCGACGACCGGCACGACCAACTTCCAGGTGCTGCGTTCGCTCAACGCCGACCGCGGGCTGGGCTTCGAGCTGATCGGTGCAAAGGACCATGCCGAGTCCATGTTGCTGGTCCAGCAGGGGCGCGCCGATGCCTTCGGCATGGATGACATCCTGCTGTACGGCCTGCGCGCGAATGCTCAGACTCCTTCCGAATGGGCGGTTGTCGGCGAAGCGATCCAGGTCGAGCCGTACGCGATCATGCTCCGCAGGGATGACCCGGCATTCAAGAAGCTCGTCGATGACACGTTGGCCGAGCTGGTCCGTACGGGCGAATTCGTTGCGCTCTACAAGAAGTGGTTCGAGTCGCCGATTCCGCCCAGGGGTGTCACCCTCGGCGCGCCGATGAGCAAGGAACTCGAGGACAACCTGAAGGCGCTGTCGGACAAGCCGGCGATCTGACGATGTCCGCTCCGCTTCGAGCCGTCATGCCGGGCACTGACTCGTATGTCGAAGTGCCTGGGCGTGGCGTCGTCGGGGTCCTCGGTGGCATGGGGCCGCTTGCCACCGTCGATTTCCTGAGGAAACTGGTCGACGCGACGCCGGCGAAGATCGATCAGGATCATGTCCCGGTCGTCGTCAGCTCGATTCCGCAGGTGCCCTCCCGGACCGCCGCGTACCGGGGTGAAGGCGAATCGCCGCTGCCCGCGATGGTCGAAAGCGGGCGGCGCCTGCTGTCGGCGGGCGCCGAGCTGCTGGTGATGCCGTGCAACACCGCCCACCTGTGGTTTGACGACCTGCAGGCGGCGCTCGGGGTGCCGATGCTGCATATCGTGGATGTCGCGCTCGACGAGGTCGTCGCGACGATCGGCTCGCCGTCTCGAGTCGGGCTGCTGTCGACCGATGCAACGCTGGCCTCGGGTCTGTATCTGAACCGCGCCGCGCAGTCCGGGAGGTTCGGCGACCTGCAATGGGTGCTGCCGACGGCAGGCGAGATGCTCGGGCGGGTGATGCCTGGGGTCGAGGCGGTGAAGGCGGGCGATCTGCCGCGCGGCAGAGCGTTGCTGTGCGAAGCCGCCCGTGCGCTGGTCGCGCGCGGCGCGCAGGGCATCGTCCTCGGCTGCACCGAGATTCCGCTCGTGCTCGGCGCAGGCGACGTCGAAGTTCCGGTCGTCGACGCGACCGCGGTGCTGGCACGGCGCGCCGGCCAGTGGTCGCGATCGCGCGCCCCAGCCGTACCCGCCTGAGTCTCCGACCGAGTCGAACCCGCCGTTCGGGCGACCCGGCCCCCTGCACCCCGCGCCCCGTTTGCGCTTCCTCGGAGCCTTTTTTCATGACATCCATCCGAACCGAACACGACTTCCTGGGCTCGCTCGAGATCCCGTCGTCCGCGTATTGGGGCATCCATACGGCGCGAGCCCTTCAGAACTTCCCGATCAGCGGCCACCCGATCGGCGCCTGGTCCGGTCTGGTGACCGCACTCGCCTGGGTCAAGCTGTCCTGCGCCATGACCAACCGCGACTTGGGCGTTCTCGATGCGAAGCGTGCGGATGCCATCTGCGCTGCGTGCCGGGACATCATCGAAGGGCGCCTGCACGATCAGTTCGTCGTCGACGTCATCCAGGGGGGCGCCGGCACCAGTACCAACATGAACGCAAACGAGGTGATCGCCAACCGAGGGCTCGAGCACCTCGGCCGGCCTCGCGGCTGCTACGACGTGCTTCATCCGAACGACCACGTCAACGCGTCGCAGAGCACCAATGACGTGTATCCGACGGCGTTGCGGATCGCTGCATACGAAGGACTCGGCGGGCTGTTGGCTGCGATGGCCACCCTTCGGGCCGCTTTCGAGGCGAAAGCTGCCGAGTTCGCGAGGGTCCTCAAGATCGGCCGCACCCAGTTGCAGGATGCGGTCCCGATGACGCTCGGGCAGGAGTTCTTGGCGTTCGCCGTCATGATCGGCGAGGACGAAGCCAGGCTGAAGGAAGCCCGCTGGCTGATCGCCGAGGTGAATCTCGGTGCAACCGCAATCGGCACTGGAATCAACGCCCCTGCGGGTTATGCGGATGCCGTCGTGCGTCGGCTCGCCGAGCTGACCGGCATCCAGCTGGTCGGGTCTCCCAACCTGGTGGAGGCGACCCAGGACACCGGCGCGTTCGTCCAGCTGTCGGGGGTGCTCAAGCGGGTAGCGTGCAAGCTCAGCAAGGTCTGCAACGACCTGCGGCTGCTGTCGTCAGGCCCGCAGGCTGGGTTCGGCGACATCCTGCTGCCCCCGCGGCAGGCGGGTTCGTCAATCATGCCCGGCAAGGTGAACCCCGTCATCCCTGAGGTCGTCAACCAGGTTGCCTTCGAGGTGATCGGCAACGACATCACCATCACCATGGCGAGCGAGGCCGGCCAACTGCAGCTCAATGCCTTCGAGCCGATCATCGGCTGGTCGCTCTACAAGAGCATCGAGCACCTGACGCGGGCCTGCGCGACCCTCTCATCCCACTGTGTCCAGGGGATCAGCGCGAACCACCCCGTCCTCGAGCGTCGGGTGCAGGAATCGGTGACGGTGGCGACGGCCTTGAACCCGCTGATCGGCTACGAGAACGCTGCCCGGATCGCCAAGCATGCTTTGGAGACCGGCTCGACCATCGCCGATGCCGCCGAGGCACTCGGAATCATCGCTGCGACCGAGGTCCGCGCGATGCTCGTTCCGGAGACGCTCACCCGCCCCCACGAGGCACGCATCGAACCCTGATGCGCCCACCTGCGACGAGACCAACAAGACTTCGGGAGGCGGGGTGAATCAGACCTGGGACTGGGGGGTGTTCCTCCGTACGTATACCGGCAAGGAGACCTATGGCGACTGGCTGCTGTCGGCGTGGGGCTGGACGCTCTCGGTGGCAGGCTGCGCACTGGTGCTCGCCATGGTCGTCGGTGTGTTCGTCGGTGTTGCGCGGACCACGCCGTCGCGCACCCTGAGGCTGTGCGGCGAGGTCTGGACCGAGCTGTTCCGAAACGTTCCGCTCCTGGTTCAGGTGTTCGTCTGGTACCACGTGGTGCCGGTGGTCGTGTCGCCGTTGAAGCATGCGTCAGGATTTGCGCTGGTTGTGCTCGCGCTCGCGTTCTTCACCAGCGCCCGAATCTCCGAGCAGGTCCGCGCCGGCATCGAAAGCCTGCCTCGTGGGCAGCGCAATGCCGGGCTCGCCCTGGGGCTGTCTCAGGCTCAATGCTACCGCTACGTGCTGTTGCCGATGGCCTTCCGGATCGTGCTGCCGCCATTGACCAGCGAGGCGATGAACATCATCAAGAACTCGTCGATCGCATTTGCGGTCAGCATTCCGGAGCTGACGATGTTCGCGATGCAGGCGCAGGAAGAGACCTCTCGCGGGATCGAGATCTACCTCGCGGTCACCGCGCTGTACTTCGTATCCGCATTCGCGGTGAACCGGATAGCCGCCTTCGTCGAGCGGCGACTCCGGATTCCCGGCATGTCCGCGCCGCGCTGAGGGGTCACGATGAATCTCGACTTCTCTTTCCTGGACCCTGCGGTCGTCTCGAACTTCGTCCTGAAGGGCCTGATGTTCTCGGTGCAGTTGACCCTGATCGCGATGATCGGTGGCATCGTGCTCGGCACACTGCTTGCGCTGATGCGGCTCTCTGGTCGTCCGTGGCTCGCGATTCCCGCGGCTGCCTACGTGAACACGATGCGCAGCATCCCGCTGGTGATGGTGATCCTGTGGTTCTTTCTGCTGATCCCGTTGTTGCTCGGACGGCCTCTCGGGGCCGAACTGTCGGCGGTGGTGACCTTCACCCTGTTCGAGGCTGCCTATTACTCAGAGATCATGCGTGCCGGCATCCAGAGCGTGCCAAAAGGCCAGGCCTCGGCCGGCTACGCGATGGGCATGACCTATCGCCAGACAATGCAGATCGTCGTACTCCCGCAGGCCTTCCGAAACATGATTCCGGTTCTGCTGACCCAGACCATCATCCTGTTCCAGGACACCTCGCTGGTCTATGCGATCGGCGCCTACGACCTGCTGAAGGGATTCGAGGTGGCTGGCAAAAACGCCAACCGCCCGATCGAGACCTACTTGGTCGCCGCGGTCGTCTATTTCGTCATTTGTTTCTCGCTGTCGCTGCTGGTCAGGCGCCTGCAGTCGAAAGTCGCCATCATCCGCTGAGGAGACACGCTTGATCGAGATCCGGAACGTCAGCAAATGGTACGGCAGCTTTCAGGTGCTGTCGGAGTGCACGACGCGTGTCGACCAGGGCGAGGTGGTCGTGGTCTGCGGACCCTCGGGGTCGGGCAAGTCGACGCTGATCAAGACCGTCAATGCGCTGGAGCCGTTTCAGCAGGGAGACGTCATCGTCGACGGCACGAGCATCGGTGATCCGAAGACGAACCTGCCGAAGTTGCGCAGTCGGGTCGGGATGGTGTTCCAGCACTTCGAGCTGTTCCCGCACCTGTCCGTCGTCGAGAACCTCTCGATCGCGCAGATCAAGGTCCTCGGGCGCAGCAAGGATGATGCGCGGCAACGCGGGCTGAAGATGCTCGATCGCGTTGGCCTGTCCGCACATCGGGACAAGTTTCCGGGTCAGTTGTCGGGTGGCCAGCAACAGCGCGTGGCGATCGCTCGCGCGCTCAGCATGGACCCGATCGTGATGCTGTTCGACGAGCCGACATCGGCGCTCGATCCCGAGATGGTGGGCGAGGTGCTCGACGTCATGGTCCGGCTCGCACGCGACGGCATGACGATGATGTGCGTGACGCACGAGATGGGCTTCGCCCGCAAGGTGAGTCACCGGGTCGTGTTCATGGACCAAGGGCGGATCGTCGAGGACTGCCCGACGGATGCGTTCTTTGGCGATGTGCAGGCTCGCTCGCCGCGGGCGCAGGACTTCCTGTCGAAGATCCTGCAGCATTAACGTGCACGCCCGGCCGGATGCCATCGATCCGCGACTTGCGGCGCCCGGCCGATCCGGCTAGAGTGCGCGCACCATGCAGCGAGTCTGGCTCTACGCCTTCTTTTCTTTCGGCTTTCCGCCCGCTGGCGGACTGAGTCGGGAACGCGCGCAAGCCTAGCAGCACACAGCACCCGAACAGAACCGCCAGCCCGAGAGGTCTGGCGGTTTTTTTGTTTCTGGGGCCGGCACCGAACAACACAGGGAACGGGAACGAGGATCCACCGATGAACGCCCAGCACGCCACCGACGACGTCCGAATCCGCGCGATGAAGGAGCTCTCGCCGCCCTCGCACCTGATCCGCGAGTTCCCGCTGCGCGAGCGTCCGGCCGAGCTCGTCTACGAGACCCGGCAGTCGATCCACCGGATCCTGCACGGCATGGACGACCGCCTGCTGGTGGTCGTCGGCCCCTGCTCGATCCACGACACGAAGGCCGCGATCGAGTACGCCCGCCGTCTGGCCGGCGAGCGCGAGCGCCTGAAGGACCGGCTCGAAGTCGTGATGCGCGTGTACTTCGAGAAGCCGCGTACCACCGTCGGCTGGAAGGGCCTGATCAACGACCCCGGCCTGGACAACAGCTTCGACATCAACCGCGGCCTGCGCTTGGCTCGCGAGCTGCTCGTCGAGATCAACGAGCTCAACCTGCCCGCCGGTACCGAGTTCCTCGACATGATCACGCCGCAGTACGTTGCCGACCTGATCTCCTGGGGCGCGATCGGCGCGCGCACCACCGAGTCGCAGGTGCATCGCGAGCTGGCGTCGGGGCTGTCCTGTCCGGTCGGCTTCAAGAACGGCACCGACGGCAACGTGCGGATCGCGCTCGATGCGATCAAGGCCGCCTCGCAGCCGCACCATTTCCTGTCAGTCACCAAGGGCGGACATTCGGCGATCGTATCGACCAATGGCAACGAGGACTGCCACCTGATCCTACGCGGCGGCAAGGCGCCGAACTACGACCGTGCCAGCATCGACACGGCCTGCCGCGAGGCCGGCTCCGCTGCACTCGCCTGCCGGCTGATGGTCGACGCGAGCCATGGCAACAGCCAGAAGAAGCACGAGAACCAGCTCGTGGTCGCGCGCGACCTCGCCGAGCAGCTCGCCGACGGCGAGTCACGGGTATTCGGCGTCATGCTCGAGAGCCACCTGGTCGCCGGCCGCCAGGACCTGCAGGTCGGGCGCCCGCTCGTCTACGGGCAGAGCATCACCGACGCATGCCTGGGCTGGGAGGACACGATAGCGGCGCTCGACACCCTCGCCGAGGGTGTCGCCGGACGGCGGGTCGCGCTGGCGAACTGAACGTCTCGCGCGGCAAACGCGCAAGCGACTCCGTCACCGGTTGCCGCGGACCCGTCGGGCGCTGCTGTCCGTTCGTCGGATCGCCCGCCGTAGGGTACTTAGTGCTGCATTCAGGGCGGATCGGTCCTCCGACCGCCATGGTATAACCGATGCAAATCCACACGGAGGACGCCATGGAGGCATCCACGCTCAGGTCCTCCGCGGACCCTGCACGCCCCGAGACCGAGATCCGGCAGACGCCGCACGAGCGCTTGAGCACCATCGGCCTGCGCCCGATCGGTCGGGCGAGCGAGTTCTCCGACGACATCTACGCGCTGATGGCCAAGACCCCTCTTTTCTCGGGCCTGGACATCGAGGAAGCCCGCAAGCTCGGCGCCTTCATGTATGTCTACGAGGCATCGGCCGGCGTCACCATCATCTCCGAGGGCGAGACCGGCGACTTCATGATGCTGCTGATGAGCGGCATGGTCGACGTGCTACGCCGCAACCGCTACAACTTCCCGTCGCGCATCGCGGTTGCCCACTCGGGCCAGGCGCTCGGCGAGATGTCGATGTTCGACGGCGAGCCGCGCTTTGCGTCCTGCGTGACGATCGAGCCTTCGCGGATCGCGGTCCTCTCCCGCGACGCGATGCTGATGGTGCTGCACGACGAGCCGCGGCTCGGCAGCAAGGTCTTGCTGAAGCTGGTGCAGCTGCTCTCCGACCGGCTTCGCCAGACGAGCGCGAAGCTGGTGTCGTACCTCGAGGCCGCGCGCGAGGCCTGAGCGCGCTCGACCTGCGGGTCAACCCTCGCCGGTGCCGGCGGGCGGCTCGCGCCCGGCGCGCACCATACGGTGGCGTGCATCGCCTCGTCACGCGGCGTTGTGGACACTTTGTTCACCCGGCATCGACTTTGCTTGGGGAGGATCACCCCCCGAGGAGACACGATGACCGAGTCCGTCCCGGCGCCCGACGCCGCCCCCGTCGACTGGCATCAGCAGGAGGTGCTGCTGATCCGCGAGGTGGGTCGCCTGCTCGGGCGCAGCGTCGAGCCCCACTTCGTGATCCGTCAGACGCTGCGCCTGCTGTCCGAATGGGTCGGGCTGAACCGCGGGCGCGTGTTGCTCTGGGACGCCGCCGACGAGTCGCTGCGGATCCGCCACTGGTATGGGCTGACGGCTGACGAGGCGGCGCGCGGCGTGTTCGCGCGCGGTGAGGGCGTCTGTGGCGGCGTGCTGCGTACCGGCATCGCCCGGGTGGTGCAGGACATCGACGCCGAGCCCGACTTCCTCGGCCGCTCGGTCGAGCGCGCGCGCTTGCCGAAGGAGACGGTGTCGTTCATCGCGGTGCCGCTGCGCGAAGGGGACCGGGTTTGCGGCGTACTGGCCGCGCACCGGCTGCGTCACCGCAGACGCGCCATCAATGACGACCTCGAGCTGCTGCAGACCGTCGGCACGCTGCTCGGGCAAGTGATCCGCGTCAACGACGAGCTGCGCCGCCGCACCGAGCGCCTCGAGACCGAGAACCGCGACCTGCGCGAGCGGCTCGGCCATCAGCTGCCCAACTTCGGAATCCTCGGCGACTCGCAGGTGCTGCGCGGCGCGATCGCGCAGGCGCGCCGGCTGGCCACCGGCGAGCTCACCGTGCTGCTGCTCGGTGAGTCGGGAACCGGCAAGGAGCTGTTTGCACGCGCCATCCACCAGGCGAGCCCGCGCGCGGCGCGCCCCTTCGTGAAGGTCAACTGCGCCGCGGTGCCGGAGTCGTTGTTCGAGTCGGAATTCTTCGGCCACGAGCGCGGTGCCTTCACCGGTGCGGTGACCGCGCAGCCGGGGCGCTTCGAGCAGGCCGACGGCGGGACGCTGTTCCTGGACGAGGTCGGCGAGCTGCCGCTGGCGATGCAGGCCAAGTTGCTGCGGGTGCTGCAGGACCGGGTGGTGGTGCGCGTCGGCAGCCGGCGCGAGCTGCCGCTCGACGTACGCGTGGTGGCCGCGACCAACCGCAACCTCGCGGCGGCGGTCGCCCGCGGCACCTTCCGCCTCGACCTCTATTACCGGCTCTCGGTGCTGCCGCTGCAGCTGCCGGCGCTGCGTGACCGCCCTCAGGACGTGCCGGTGCTGGTGCGCCACTACGCACACGAGGCCTGTCTCGCCTGGTCGCGCGATCCGGTGCAGTTCTCCGAGCCGGCGATGAAGCTGATGCAGGCCCATCCCTGGCCTGGCAACGTGCGCCAGCTCCAGAGCGTCGCGATGCGTCTAGTGCTGATGACCCACGGTGCGCTGATCGACGCTGCGAGCGTCGCCGCGCAACTGCTGGCCGAGCCCGACGTATCGGCCGACCCGGCGCCCGAGGCGGAGTCGCGGATCGTGCCCTCGGCGGCGTCGCTGCCCTCGGCGGCGGCCGCGCCCGTCGGCGCGGAGCTGGTGCGGCCCTACGCGCCGGTCGTGGCTGGCGACGCCGAGCGGGTGCGCGACGCCCTGATCCGGGCGGGCGGCAACCGCTCGCGGGCCGCGCAGATGCTCGGCATGACCCGCCGGCAGTTCACCTACCGACTGGAGAAGCTCGCGCAAGCAGGCGCCTGAGCTCGCGCGCGTCTGTCGACATTCCGTTCGCACGCTGTCCACTTTGTGCGGCCTAGGGTTGAGCGCGGCCCCCTGTCCGCGCGCTCCCGCGGACGGCCGGCAGACGCGCAAGGCGGACGCGGCGCGGATCTCGCGCGCGGGGCAGGTGCCCGGCACGCAGGTGGCACGGCGATTGCAACGGTCTGCCTATCCAATCCCACATTAGGACGTTCGCCATGGCTGCAGTGCCGCAAACGGTGGTCGAGACCACCTGGGTCAAACCGATCGACGCGACCGGCCTCGCGGCCTTCGCCGAGCGGGGCCGCAACAACCCCGACTCGCGCGGCACGGTCAAGAGCCGCACGGTCTACGACGGCCAGTTCCGCTCGCTGACCTACGTCGGCGCGCACACCCCGGTGGTGGTCGACGAGCCGCCCCACCTGTTCGGCCAGGACACCGCGCCCGCGCCGTCCGAGATCCTGCTGTCGGCGCTCGGCGGCTGCCTGTGCGTCGGCATCCACGCCGTCGCCACACATAAGGGCGTGAACATCTCGAAGATGGAAGTGCTGCTCGAGGGCGACATCGGCAACCCGGCCGCCTGGGGCGCGGGCGGCGCGCAGAAGGCGTCGCACCAGATGGGTTTCCAGGCCGTGCGCGCCAGGGTGATCCTCGAGGCCGACGCGCCGCGCGAGCTGCTCGCCGAGATCGTCCGCGAGGCCGACTACGCCTCGCCGATGGCCAACTGCTTCCGCAACCCGATCCCGACCGACGTCGTGCTGGTCTGAGGACCGGGAAGGACACGCCATGGGTGCCATCGACACCGAGCTCGCCTGCATCGACCCGGCCGCGCTGGCCGCCGCGGTCGCGTGCGAGCTCGACCCACTCGTCGGCCGCATCGACCGCGGCCTGTATCCCGGCGACGCGCTGCGTGCCCTCGGCGCGCAGGGCGCGTTCCGTCACCACCTCGCCACGCAGCGCCCCGACGGGCGCCGCGACGTGGCGGGCGCGATCGACGCGCTTGCCACGATCGGCCGCAGCTGCGGCTCGAGCGCGTTCATGGGCTGGTGCCAGGATGCCTGTGCCTGGTACGTTGAGCAGGGCGCCTCCGACTCGCTGCGGCGCGAACTGTTGCCGCGGCTGGCGAGCGGCGAGGTGCTCGGCGGCACCGGCATGTCCAACCCGATGAAGTATTTCGCGTCGATCGAGCGGCTCGCGCTGCAGGGCACGCGGGTGCCTGGCGGCTGGCGCGTCTGCGGCCAGCTGCCCTGGGTGTCGAACCTCGGTCCCGACCATGTGTTCGGCACCGCGTTCATGCCCCTGGGGCCGGACGGCGAGCCCCGCACCGGAGCCGGCGTCGAAGTGATGGCGCTGGTGCGCTGCGACTGGCCCGGCGTGACGATGGCCGAGGTGCCGCCCTTCCTCGCGATGGACGGCACCGGCACCTACGGGCTGGCCTTCGACGAGGTCTTCGTGCCGGACGACCATGTGCTGGCCGACCCGATCGGCCCGTGGTTGAAGCGCATCCGCAACGGTTTCGTGCTGATGCAAGTCGGCATCGGTTCCGGCATCGTCGAGGGCTGCGTCGAGCTGATGCGCGAGTCGAACCTGCGGCTCGCCCACGTCAACGCGTTCCTCGAGGACGGGCCCGACCAGATCGAGGACGAGCTCGGTGCGCTGCACGAGCGTGTCGCGGTGCTCGCCGACGCGGTGCTCGATCCCGCGGACGCGCGTTTCGCCGAGGTGCTGACCGCACGGCTCATGGCCTCCGAGCTCACGCTGCGCGCCACGCAGTCCGCGATGCTGCACACCGGCGCCGGCGGCTACTCGCTCGCCTCGCCCGCGCAGCGCCGGCTGCGCGAAGGCTACTTCGTTGCGATCGTCACGCCGGCCATCAAGCACCTGCGTAAGGAACTCGACCGCCTGATGCGCGCGGGTGTGCGATGAGCGAGGCGGCGCGTGCGCTCGGGCGCTGGCTGTGTGAGGCCTGCGGGCTCGTCTACGACGAGGCCCGCGGCGACCCCGACAGCGGCCTCGCCCCGGGCACCCGCTTCGAGGACGTCCCCGAGGACTGGCGCTGCCCGGTCTGCGGCGTGACCAAGGCCGACTTCCGACCGATCGCGCCGCGGCCCGCGGCGGGCGCCGCCCGTGCGCCGGCGGCAGCGCCGCGGACTGCCCGGCCCGCGGGCGACGGCGTGGTGATCGTCGGTTCGGGCACCGCCGGCTGGGCGGTGGCGCGCGCGCTGCGCGAGGGCGGCTGGAGCGGTGCGATAACGGTCGTCACCGCCTGTGATGGCACCGCGTATCCGAAGCCCTGGCTGTCGGTTGCGCTCGCGCGCGGACTCGATGCGGACGCGCTCGTCGAGCAGCGCGGGCCCGAGCTCGCCGCCGAGCTCGGCGTGCGCCTGCTCGCCCGGGCCTGGGCGCTCGAGCTCGATGTTGCGTACCGCCGACTGGTGACTACACGCGGCACGCTGCGCGCCTCGCACGTCGTGCTGGCCACCGGCGCGCGTGCGCGCCGCCCGGTGTTCCCCGGCGCGGGCGCGGCGCGGCTGCTCGCGGTGAACGACCTCTCCGCGTACGCCCGCCTGCGCGAGGCGTTCGAGACGTCCCGCGTGCGGGCGGCCGCCGAGGGGCGCGCGCCGCGGCTGGCAATCGTCGGCGCGGGCCTGGTCGGCTGCGAGCTGGCCGACGATTTCGCCGGCGCGGGCGCCGAGGTGACGCTGATCGAGGCGCGCGCGCTGCCGCTCGCCGAGCGGCTCGATGCGGACACCGGCACGCGGCTGCGCGATGCACTGGTCGCGCGCGGCGTACGCTTCTCGGGCGGGGCCTCGGTGCGCGAGGCGATGGTGCCGCAGGGCGCGCTCGCCGACGACGCGCAGATCGGCCTGGTGTGGGACGCGCGCGGCGCTTCGCACGCCGGACGCTTCGACCTCGCCCTGGTCGCGGCGGGCATCGAGCCCGAGCTGCGGCTCGCGCGCCGCGCCGGACTTCCGGTCGCGCGCGGCGTCGTCGTCGACGCACACACGCTGTCCTGCGCCGACGGCCGCGTCTTCGCGCTCGGCGACTGCGCCGAGGTCGACGGCCGACTCGGCTGCACCGTCGAGCCGATCGGCCGCCAGGCGCGGACCATCGCGGGTGCCATCGTCGGCCGGCCCGAGCCCTACGTTGCGCGCGACCCGGTATGGGTCGTCAAGACGCCGAGCCTGCCGCTGACGATCCGACCGGTGCCCGCAGACGCGCGGCCCGCCTGAAGTGGCACGAAGCGGGATGAACCGGCCCGAGGTGACTTGAGGTGACCGTCAAGCGTGTGCTCCACGCGTTCCCGCCCTCGGGCAACTGCCAGCGGGTGCGCGTCTTCCTGTCGATGCTCGGGCTGCCGTTCGAGGAGCGCCTGGTCGACATCCGCACCGGCGCGCAGCGCGATCCGTCCTTCCTCGCGCTGAACTCCGCGGGCCTGGTGCCGGTGCTGGTGGAGGACGGCCGCGTGCTGCGCGACAGCCACGCGATCCTCCTCTACCTGGCGCGCGAGTACGGTGGCACGCGCTGGTGGCCGCAGGACACCTGGGCGTTCGGCGAGTGCATGCAGTGGATCGCCTTCTCGATGAACGAGATCCACCACGGCCCGAACATGCTGCGCCGGCACCATCGGCTGGGTCTCTCGATCGACGTCGAGGCGACCACGCGGCGCACGTTCGAGGCGATGGCGGTACTCGAAGCGCGGCTCGCGACGCGCGAGTGGCTCGAGGGCGATGCGGTCTCGATCGCCGACATCGCCGTCTATCCGTACGTCGAGGCGCTGCCCGACACGAAGCTGTCGCTGGACCCCTGGCCCGCGGTCGGCGCTTGGCTTGCGCGGATCGCGGCGCTGCCGGGCTGGCTGCCGATGCCGCAACCCCGGCCGGTGGCCTGAATCGCGGCCGGCACTCCAGGGTGCCGGCCGCATCGCCCGCTCAGTTCGACGGGAACCCGCTCTCGATCGGCAGCCCCGGCTCGCGCGACCACTCGTTCCACGAGCCGAAGTACATCCGCACGTCCGAGAAGCCGGCTTCCTTCAGCGCGACATAGGTGTTCGACGCCCGCGCGCCCTTGAAGCAGTACAGGTACACCGTGTCCTTCGGCGAGATGCCGGCGCTGCGGCAGTCGGCGAGGATCTCCGAGGGGCTCTTGAAGACCGCGCCGGTGCTCGAGGGCTTCATGAAGCGGTACCACTCGATCCACTTGGCGCCGGGGATACGGCCCTTGCGCGGCGCGAAGTCCGGGCCGTAGGGCGAGGAGCTGGTGCCGATCCACTCGTCGACGTCGCGCACGTCGAGCAGCACCACGTCGGTGTCGAGCGCGGCCAGCATCTCGTCCTTGGTGACCATCAGCGAGGCCATGGTCTCGGGCAGGGGGAAGCTCGCCGGCGCGGGTGAGACTGGCGCGGTGTCGACCGGCAGGCCCGCGGTCTTCCAGCCGGCGAGACCGCCGTGAAGGATGCGGATCTTCGGGTACTTCAGCCACGACAGCAGGAAGTAGCCGCGGCACGACTGGCCGAAGCCGCTATTCATCGACTCTTCGTACAGCACCGCGGTTTCGGTGCCCGAGAGGCCGGCGGATCCGAACGCGTCGGCGAAGGTCTGCTTGAGTTCGCCCAGGCCCTCGGCGGTCGAGGTCGCGAGGAAGGTGAAGATCTCGCGCAGGTTCACCGAACCAGGCAGGTGGCCCGAGGCGTAGGCCTCGGGGTCGCGCGTGTCGATGAGCACGACGCGTTCGGACGACATCATCGTCGCGAGGTCGGCGGGCGAGATCAGCACAGGGTCGGACATGGCGCAGCTCCAGCGGAGGGGGAGGGAACCTGCTCAAGCGCAAGCGGCATGCCACGGTGCGCGGCGCACCGCACGCGTCCCGCGGCGCGCGCGCCGTGCCCGCGCCGGCCCGTGAATCGACCCGCGCCGGTGCAGCCGCGACACGTTCAGGCCGGCCCGGTGCGTGCGCTGCCCCGGCGCAGGGCCGATGCCTCCGTCGCGTGCGGGGCGATGCGCGGGCCGCCCGGCGCATGTCATCGCAATCGTCCGTCCGTCGCTGCGCGCTGTGTGACCAATCGGTTCACATTGGGCGATCACAACCGCATCGTGTCGTGGATTGACACCCGTAACGACCGAGATGGCACGCCCCTTGCAAGAGAGGCGGACCTCCGACGGAACCCCTCCATGACCAACGTCTACCGCCCCTACGACGCCTATCGCCGCCTCGGTCACGCCTGCGGACGCTGCGGTGCCCTGCACGCGCCCGGCGACTCGGATCCGCATGCCGCCGACGATGAGGCCGCGCGCGCGCAGTCGCGCGCGGTGATCGACGCCGAGCGCCTGTCCAACGACGTCGTGGAGACCGCGCTGGTGCGCGCGCTGTTCCCGAACGACACGCTGCGCCGCCGCTTCCTGCGCGCCGTCGGTGCCAACACCGCACGCGCCGCGATCGCCTCGGTGCTGCCGCTGGGCGCGTTGCAGGCGATGGCCCAGGACAAAGGCAAGCTCGAGAAGACCGACCTGAAGATCGGCTTCATCCCGATCACCTGCGCCACGCCGCTGATCATGGCCGACCCGCTCGGCTTCTACAAACGCCAGGGCCTCACCGTCTCGCTGCAGAAGACCGCGGGCTGGGCGCTGATCCGCGACCGGATGATCAACAAGGAGTACGACGCCTCGCACTTCCTGTCACCGATGCCGGTCGCGATCTCGATGGGCCTGGGCTCGGTCGCCGCGCCGATGCGCGTCGCCACCATCCAGAACATCAACGGCCAGGCGATCACGCTGGCGCTCAAGCACAAGGACAAGCGCGATCCTAAGGACTGGAAGGGCTTCAAGTTCGCGATCCCCTTCGAGTACTCGATCCACAACTTCCTGCTGCGCTATTACCTGGCCGAGAACGGTCTGGATCCGGACCGCGACGTGCAACTGCGTGTGACGCCGCCGGCCGAGATGGTCGCCAACCTGCGGGCCGGCAACATCGACGGCTTCCTCGGGCCCGATCCGTTCAATCAGCGCGCGGTCTTCGACGAGATTGGCTTCATCCACGTGCTGTCCAAGGACATCTGGGACGGTCACCCGTGTTGCGCGTTCGGCACCTCCGAGGGCTTCATCAAGGAGAATCCGAACACCTTCGCTGCGCTCTACCGCGCGGTGCTCGAATCGGCCGCGATGGCGCGCGACCCGAAGAACCGGCCGCTGATCGCGAAGGTGATCTCGCCCGCGGCCTACCTGAACCAGCCCGAGATCATCGTCGAGCAGGTGCTGACCGGCCGCTTCGCGGACGGGCTGGGCGGCGTGAAGAACGTCCCGGACCGCACCGACTTCGACCCGATCCCCTGGTACTCGATGGCGGTGTGGATGCTGACCCAGATGAAGCGCTGGGGCTACGTCAAGGGCGACGTCGCCTATAAGCAGATCGCCGAGCAGGTGTTCCTGCTCACCGATGCGAGGCAGCGCATGAAGGAGCTCGACCAGAAGGCGCCGGACACCGGCTACAAGAAGTTCAAGGTGATGGGCCGCGAGTTCGATCCGGCGCAGCCGCAGCAGTATGTCGACAGCTTCGCGATCAAGCGCAGCTGAGCCCGCGATGAACCCGGAACGTTCCCTCTCCCTGCGAGCGGCCGCGCTGTCGCTGCTGATCCTCGCCGTGCTGCTCGGCGCCTGGCACCTGGCCACCGCGCCGAGCGGTGCGGCGGCGAGCACTGCCGATGACGAGTATGCAAAGCTGATGGGCCGTGCCTCGAGCTCGGCGGCCAAGACCGACGGCCTGCCGACGCTCGTGCAGATGGCCGAGACCACGGTCAAGCACCTCTCCGCGCCGTTCTACGACAACGGTCCGAACGACAAGGGCATCGGTATCCAGCTCGGGCACTCGCTGCTGCGGGTGGGCGCGGGCTACCTGCTCGCCGCGCTGGTCGCGATCCCGGTCGGCTTCATGATCGGCATGTCGCCGCTGCTCTACCGGGCGCTCAATCCGTTCATCCAGGTGCTCAAGCCGATCTCGCCCCTCGCCTGGATGCCGATTGCGCTCTACACGATCAAGGATTCCTCGGCCTCGGGGATCTTCGTGATCTTCATCTGCTCGATCTGGCCGATGCTGATCAACACCGCGTTCGGCGTAGTCTCGGTCAGGCGCGACTGGCTCAACGTCGCGCGCACGCTCGAAGTCGGCCCGTTCCGGCGCGCCTTCGAGGTCATCCTGCCGGCGGCTGCGCCGACGATCCTCACCGGCATGCGCATCTCGATGGGTATCGCGTGGCTGGTCATCGTGGCGGCCGAGATGCTGGTCGGCGGCACCGGCATCGGCTACTTCGTCTGGAACGAGTGGAACAACCTGTCGCTGACCAACGTGATCTTCGCGATCCTCACGATCGGCGTCGTCGGCATGCTGCTCGACCTCGCGTTCGCGGGCCTTCAGCACTACGTCACCTGGAAGGAATGAGCGTGAAGGACACCTTCCTGCGTGTCGAGGGGCTCGCCAAGCGCTTCCCCTCCTCGAAGGGCGAGCTGACCGTCTTCGACAAGGTCGACTTCGGTATTGCCCGCGGCGAGTTCGTCTGCATCATCGGCCACTCCGGCTGCGGCAAGACCACCATCCTGAACGTGCTCGCCGGACTCGAGCAGCCCTCGGGCGGCTTTGTGTTCATGGACGGGCGCGAGGTCTCGGGCCCCGGGCTCGAGCGCGGCGTGGTATTCCAGGGCCATGCGCTGATGCCCTGGATGACGGTGATGGGCAACGTCTCGTTTGCAGTGCGTTCGCGCTGGCCTTCGTGGAACCGCGCGAAGGTCGAGACGCATGCGCGCCGCTTCATCGACCTGGTCGGGCTGTCGGGCGCCGAGCACAAGAAACCGGCTGAGCTCTCGGGCGGCATGAAGCAGCGCGTCGGCATCGCGCGCGCGTTCGCGATCGAGCCGAAGATGCTGCTGCTCGATGAGCCGTTCGGCGCGCTCGATGCGCTCACCCGCGGCGTGATCCAGGACGAGCTGCTGAAGATCTGCGCCGAGACCCAGCAGACGGTCTTCATGATCACACATGACGTCGACGAGGCCATCCTGCTTGCCGACCGGATCCTCCTGATGAGCAACGGGCCGAACGCGCGGATCGCCGAGGTGGTGCGCAACACGCTGCCGCGCGAGCGCACGCGCCTGACCATCCACCACGACCCGCAGTTCTACAAGATCCGAAACCACCTCGTGGACTTCCTCGTGCACCGCTCGAAGCTGATCCAGCAGGGCGGCGTCGACACCGCGGCCGGCGCCTCCGGCGGTCCGGTCGAGGTGTCGCCGGGCCTGGAGCCCGACCTACCCGATCCGGTGCCGACCGTGCCGGCCCCGAGGCTGCACGCTGTCCGCTGAACCCGTCGGCCGCAGGAACCGGTCAACCCCGACATCCCCCACACATCCGACACTGGAGACCACAGACATGGATCGCAACGACGTCACCCGCAAGATCGTCGAGACGAAGGTCCGCAAGGGCATCAAATGGGCCGACGTGGCCAAGGCCGTCGGCGAGAGCAAGGAGTGGGTGACCGCCGGCTGCCTCGGCCAGATGACCTTCACCGCGAAGCAGGCCGAGACCATCGGCGAGATCTTCGGCCTCTCCGAGGACGACATCGCCTGGCTGCAGGTCGTGCCCTACAAGGGCTCGCTGCCGACCGCCGTGCCGACCGACCCGTTGATCTACCGCTGGTATGAGATCGTCAGCGTCTACGGCATGACCATCAAGGAGCTGATCCACGAGGAGTTCGGCGACGGCATCATGTCGGCGATCGACTTCTCGATGGACATCACCCGCGAGCCGGACCCGAAGGGCGACCGCGTGCACGTGGTGCTGAGCGGCAAGTTCCTGCCGTACAAGACCTACTGATCACGCGGTGGGCCCGGGCGGGGCGCTATGCTGCGCCGCGCGCCGGCCGATGGGCCCGCGCCCACCGCCACCGCCGCCCGGGACCGACACGTGAGCACCCTGCTGCTGATCAATCCGAACACGTCCACCGCCGTCACCGAGTTGATGGCCGGCGTGATGCGCCCGTTGCTGGGCCCGGACGTCGAGCTGGTGACGGTGACCGCGCGCTTGGGCGCCTCGTACATCGCCTCCGAGGCCGCCTACGCGATCGCGGCGCATGCGGTGCTCGACGCCTGGGCCGCGTTCGTCGCCAGCGGCGGGCGCTGCGACGCGATCTGCATCGGCTGCTTCGGCGACCCCGGGGTGGCCGCGCTGCGCGAGGCCGCCGGCGTGCCGGTGATGGGGCTGGCCGAGGCGGCGCTGCGCGAGGCTGCCGAGCGTGGTCCGCACGGCATCGTGACCGGCGGCGCCGCGTGGCGGCCGATGCTCGAGCGCTTTGCGGCGGCCAACGGCCTGCAGCGCGGTCTCGAAGGCATCCATGTCGTCGAGCAGAGCGGCGTGGTGCTCATGCAGCAGCCCGACGGCGGGGCGGCCGAGATCCTCAGTGCGCTTCAGGCCGCGATCGGGCCGGGCACCGCGGCCCTGGTGATCGGCGGTGCGGCGCTCGGCGGCATCGCCAATCAGGTCGCGCCGCGTGTGCCGGTCGCGGTGATCGACAGCGTGCAGGCGGGCGCGCGCTGGGCCGCCGCGGCGCTGCGCGGCACCGATCCACAGGTGGCCTCTCGCGATGCGGGCGTGTGCTGGACCGGGCTGTCGGGCGAGCTTGCGACGGTGCTCGGCGGCACGGCCTGAGGTCCGGCGCCGTCGCTTCAGGATCCAGAAACGCGCGCCGCGCCCCTCGGGCCTCAGCCCTTGGCGCGACCTTTCTCCCACAGCACGTCACTGCCGCCCGCATGCCGGTTGAGCACCCGCGCGAGGACGAACAGCAGGTCAGACAGCCGGTTCAGGTACTGCCGGCACAGCGGACGCACCGCTTCGGCGTGCCCGAGTGCCACGACCACACGCTCGGCCCGGCGGCAGACGGTGCGCGCGACATGCGCGATGGCCGCCGCACGCGAGCCGCCTGGAAGGATGAATTCCTGCAGCCGGGGCAGCGTCGCGTTGTGTTGCTCGAGCAGCGTGTCGAGCCGGGCGACCTGCGCCTCGGAGATGTTCTCGAAGCCGGGGATACAGAGTTCGCCGCCGAGGTCGAAGAGATCGTGCTGGATGTCGAGGAGCGCTGCGCGGACGTCGTCGGGCAGTGGTTCGCACAGCAGCACGCCGATCGTGGAGTTGAGTTCATCGACGTCGCCCATCGCCTCGACGCGCAGGCTGTCCTTGGACGTGCGGCTGCCGTCGCCGAGGCCGGTGGTGCCGTCGTCGCCGGTTCGGGTGGCGATCTGCGTGAGGCGGTGTCCCATGGAGTGATTCGGTCCGTCGAGTGGTTCCGGATTCTAAGGGGCTTCCGCGGGGCCGCTCGCAATGGTCCAGCTTGGAACACATCTTGCCTTAACTTGCCGTCCGCATCGCGATCGGGCCGACGCACCAGTGCGGCGCGGGACGACTCGTAACCGACGGTCCCTGTTCGACCTTCATTTATTCCGGAGAATCCGAATGAAACTCGCCTCCTGGGTCGCAGCCGGCCTGATCGCCGCGACCGGCAGCACCCTCGCCGCTGACTTCAGCGACACCTGGATCGGCTACCGGTACAGCAGCGGCTACGCCGAGCCGGGCATCGCTGCCGATGTGCCGAAGAACATCTTCACGCTGGCTCACTTCAGCGGGTACAAGTACGGCACGAACTTCTTCTCCCTGGACATCCTGCGCTCGCTCGAGAACGATCCGGCGAACCGCAACAGCACCAGCCAAGCGCAGGAACTCTATGTCGCGTACCGCGGCTCGGTATCGTCGTCGAAGACCCTGGGCATGAAGTACGACCTGGGCCCGGTCAGGGACTTCTCGCTCACCTTCGGCTTCGACGCCGGCGCCAAGGACACGGCCTTCGCGCCGAAGCCCCTGAAGCTGCTGATCGGCCCGACCGTGAACCTCACGATACCGATGGGTTTCCTGGACCTCAGCCTGCTGGCGTACAACGAGACCAACAACAACGGCATCGTCGGCAAGAAGGTCCAGTTCGACACGACCTATCAGATCGGCGCGCTGTGGGGCATGTTCTTCGACCTCGGCACCCCGGCGAAGTTCACCGGCTTCATGGCGATCACCGGCGCGAAGGGCAAGGACGGTTTCGGCGTCGAGACCGAGACCGAGACGCTTCTGCGAACGTCGATCCAGTGGGACCTCGGCACGCTGGCGGGCCTGAACAAGGGCACGTTCTTTGCGGGCGTCGGCTACGAGTACTGGAAGAACAAGTTCGGCAATCGGTCGGGCTCGACGGGCTCGAAGAACTCGGTGCCGGTCCTGGTCGCCGAATTCCACTTCTGATCGGCCGACGCGCGCCACGGCGCGCGCCCGGTGCCCGGGTAGACAGGACGGCCCGCGAGAGCGGGCCGTTCGCGTTTCGCGGTTGCTCGACGACGTACCGGTGCGCTCAGCGCGCGGACCAGAACCCGTCGTGCACCGCCGCGGCCTCGTCCTCGAGCAGCGGCCCGAGGACCTCGACGCGGCGCTGGCCGCTGGCGAACACCTCCCGGCAGGGCAGATCGAGGGTCGGGTTCTCGGGATGCGCGCCGGTCAGCGTGCGCAGCCGCGTCTCGGACAGCCCGTAGACCACCTTCGACAGACCCGCCCAGTACACCGCGCCCGCGCACATCGCACAGGGCTCGGCGCTGGTGACCAGCGCGCCGCCGGCGAGCGCAGCGCCGCCATGTGCGGCCGCGGCCTGCCGGATCGCGAGGGTTTCGGCGTGGGCCGTTGGATCTTCGCCGGTGGCCGACTCGTTGCCGGCGCGCGCAAGCACGCGACCGTCGGCGGCGACAACCATCGCGCCGAACGGATGGCGGCCCGCTGCGCGGGCCGCGCGCGCCAAGCCTATCGCCTCGCGCAGTGCGGTGAATTCTGCAGGGCCGGCGTCCGGGGTGCCGTTCACGACGAATGCTGGCCGCGGTGGGCCCAGGCGGTGGTGTGGCGCTCGATGTACGAGAACAGCTCGTACATCGCCATCGCCATCGCGCCGATGACCACGAGGCCCGCGAAGGCGAGCGGCATGCGCGACTGGGAGCCCGCGGTCAGCAGCAACTGGCCGATCCCTTCGTTCGAGGCGCTCATCTCCGAGACCGTGGTGCCCACGAAGGCGAGCGTGATCGCGACCTTCAGCGACGCGAAGAAGTAGGGCATGGAGCGCGGCAAGCCGACCTTCATCAGCACATCCAAGCGCTTGGCGCCAAGTACGCGCAGGACGTCCTCGAGCTCGGGCTCGAGCGTGGCCAGCCCGGTCGCGATGTTGACCATGATCGGAAAGAACGAGATCAGGAAGGCGGTGAGGATCGCCGGCCCCGCGCCGATGCCGAACCAGACCACGAGGATCGGCACAAGCGCTGCCTTGGGCACGGCGTTGAACGCGGTCATCAGCGGGTACATCGCCGAGTAGGCGAACCTCGAGGAGCCGATCAGGAAGCCGAGCGCCACGCCCACGACGATCGAGATCGCGAAGCCGATCATCGTCGTCCAGAACGTGCGCCACGCGTGGGTCATGATCGGGCCGGCGAACTCGACCAGCGCGACCATGATCGACGACGGCGAGGGCAGGATGTAGTCGCTGACGTTCAGGCCGCGGCACAGCAGCTCCCAGACGATCAGGATCGCGGTCAGCAGCAGCAGCGGCGCGTAGCGCTCGGCGGTCTTCGGGGCGGGCATCGTCGGGTCCTCAGCGCTTGCGGATCGAGCCGATCCGCTCGCGCAGCTCGAGCACCAGCGCGGTGAAGGGCTCGGTGTAGGTGATCTCGAGGTCGCGCGGGCGCGGCAGATCAATCTGTCGGGTCGCCACGATTCGGCCCGGGCGCTTGCTCATCACGTAGACGGTATCGGCGAGGTAGACCGCCTCGCGCAGGTCATGCGTCACCAGGATCACGTTGAAGCGCTGCACGGTCCAGAGGTCGCGCAGCACGTTCCACAGCTCCTCGCGGGTGAACGCGTCGAGCGCGCCGAAGGGCTCGTCGAGCAGGATCATCCGAGGCTCGTGGATCAGCGCGCGGCAGATCGACGCGCGCTGCTGCATGCCGCCCGACAGCTGCCAGGGGAACTTGTCCTCGTAGCCCTGCAGCCCGACCGTCGCCAGCAGCGTGCGGGCGCGCGCCGCATACTCCTCTCGGCGGGACTTGAAGCTCGAGCGATAGGGCTCGACGATCTCCAGCGGCAGCAGCACGTTGTCGAGCGTGCTGCGCCAGGGCAGCAGCGTCGGCGCCTGAAACGCCATACCGACGATCTTCAGCGGGCCGGTCACGGTTTGCCCGGCGATCGCGACGCTGCCGCGCGTGGGCTTCTTGAGCCCGGTCGCGAGCTTCATGAAGGTCGACTTGCCGCAGCCCGAGGGCCCGACGATCGCGATGAACTCGCCGTCGCGCGTCGACAGCGTGATGTCCTCGATCGCGAAGTCATTGAGCGCGGCGAGCTCGTCGGAATAGGCGAGCCAGACGTCCCTGAAGTCGACGAACGCGGGCGCGGCGCTCATGGGCATCGCCGCGACGGGGCGGGCGTCATCATCCGTAGCGTCATTTCGCGAAGATGTTCCGCAGGTCCTTGGCGGGCAGCAGACCGGTGACGAACAGGCGGTCTGGCTGGATACGTTCCTTCAGGCCGAACGCGTCGTTGACCTGAGAGGCCATCAGCGCCATCCGCGGGCCGTTGATGTCGCCGAAGCCCTCGGCCTTCGCATCTGGGGTCACGACGCTGCCGGCGAGCGCAAGCTTCAGGCGCCGCGTCTCGAGCGCGACGTCGATCAGCGCATCGCGGTCCTTGACGCTTGCCACACCCGCGGCCGGGTCGGCGATCACGTCCTTGACGCCCTTGGTGAACGCGCGCAGGAACGCCTTGACCGCCTCGGGGTTCTTCTTGAGGAAGTCCTCGGCCACGATGACGACGTTGCCGTAGAGCTTCACGCCAAACTGCGGGTAAGGCAGCACGACGATGTCCTCGTCCTTCACGCCGCGTGCATTCAGGTTCAGCAGAGAGGTGAAGTAGAAGCCGGTGATCGCATCGATGTCGCCGCGCACAAGCATCGTTTCGCGCAGCGGCGGGTCCATCGCCGTCCAGCTGACTTTCGCGAGGTCGATTCCGTTGGCCTTGGCGAAGATCGGAAAGGCCTTGCGGCCCGCGTCGAACACCGGCGCGCCGAGCTTCTTGCCGACCAGATCGGCCGGCGTCTTGATGCCCGACTTCTTCAGCGCCAGCACCGCGGCCGGCGTGTTGTTGTAGACCATCATCACCGCAACCGGCTTGGCCGGCGCACTCGGGTTGTTGCCCCAGAACTCCATCAGCGCCGCCATGTCGGCGAAACCCATGTCGTAGGTGCCGGTGGCCACACGGGTGATCGTGCCGCCCGAGCCGTTGCCAGCGTCGATGACGACGTCGAGCTTCTCGTCCTTGAAGTAGCCTTTCTTGGCCGGCAGCGTGAACAGCGCGGCGGGACCCTCGAAGCGCCAGTCGAGCTGGAAGCGCACCCGGGTCTCCTGGGCGGAGGCGGGCGCCGCGGCCACGAGGCCGGCACCGAATGCGAGGGCGGCGACGAGGCGGACGGGCGTCAGTCGGGCGGGAACGAGGCGGGCGAGCATCGGCGGGGACTCCTGGGGTGGGACGGCCGCGGTCCAGTGGGGCACGTCGGCAGGTACAGAACAGTCGAGCGTGGCTGCAAGACTTGTGCCGGCGAGGATTACACCGCCGCCGTGCGCCCTTCTGGTGCGACGTCGCACCGGATTCGAACCGCCCCCGTCGGGCCCGGTCCGGGACGGGCTCAGACGGGGATGTGACGCGCGGTATCCGCCCCGAGCGGCGGCGCGGGCCCGCGGATGGCCGGCCGCGCGCCGTCGAAGGACAGCGGCAGCCCGGTCAGTGCGAAGTCGGTGCCGGGCACGGCCTGCAGGATGCCGAGCGCGGCCACCTGCGGCTGGGCGAGCGCCTCGGGCACCGAATGGATCGGCGCGCAGGGCACGCCCGCGGCCTCGAGCGCGGCCATCCAGTCGGTTCGGGGCCGTGTGCGCAGCAGCGCGCGGATCTGCCCGAGCAGCTCGGCCTTGTTGACGAGGCGGTCGCGGTTGCTCTGGAAGCGCGTGTCCGTCGTCCAGTCGGGGCGGCCGAGCACCTGGGCGAACTTCACGAACAGCCGGTCGTTGCCGACGCACAGCAGGAACGGGCCGTCCGAGCCGTCGAAGGCCTCATAAGGCACGAAGCTCGGGTGACCGGAGGCATGGCGCTCGGGGAGCTTGCCCTCGTTGGCGAACGCGTCGCTTTTCTGCGCGATCCAGGCGAGTGCGGTCTCGGCGAGCGAGCCCTGCACGACGCCGCCGCGGCCGGTCAGCGTGCGCCGGTGCAGCAGCGACAGCGCGCCGATGACGATCCACATGCCGGTGCCCTGGTCGCAGATCGACGCGCCGCTTCGGATCGGTGGGCCGTCGGGCTCGCCGTTGATGCTCGACAGCCCGCTCCAGGCCTGCAGCAACGGCTCGTAGCCGGGGCGCTGCGCAAGCGGGCCGAGGTGGCCGAACGCCGACATGCCGCAGTAGATCAGCCGCGGATGGCGGGCGCACAGCGTCGCACCGTCCAGGCCGAGCGACTCGGGCACGCCGGGGCGCAGGTTGTGCACCAGGATGTCGGCGCCCGCGACGATGGCGTCGAGCGCGGCCAGCCCCTGCGGCGTCTTCAGGTCGATGACCACCGATTGTTTGCCGCGGTTGAACACCTGGAAGGCGAGCGAGTCGCCGTCGCGGAACGGCGGGCCCATCTGGCGCGCGTCGTCGCCGACCTCGGGCCGCTCGATCTTGATCACCTCGGCGCCGAGGTCGACGAAGATCGCGCCGGCGAACGGGCCGGCCAGCACCTGGCCGAGCTCGACGACGGTGAGGCCCGCGAGCGGCAGCGGCATCTGCGGGGTCATCGTCATGCCAACTCGACCGCGGCGATGCCGCGCAGGACGGCGCGGCGGCTGCGGGTGGCAGGATGCGGATCGGTCATGGCGGTCTCCGGTGCGATGAGGCCGGATTATCCGCGGGGGGGGGCTGTCGCCCGCACGTTTCGGTGCGGAGTCGTTCCGCTCTTGGGGTGCTCTCCCGGCACACGGCACCCCCTAGGGCTTGGCACCCGCCCGATACCAGCCGTCGATCACCGCCCGCTCGGCCTCGGTGATCTGGGTGAGGTTGCCGATCGGCATCGCGTTCGTGACCACCGTCTGCTGGTGGATCGCCTGAGCCTGGCGCACGATCGCGTCGGCCGAGTCGAGCACCACGTTCTTGGGCGGCGATGCGAAGCCCGGATATGTGGGCTGCGCCGCGTGGCAGGCGACGCAGCGCTGCTCGATGACCGTGCGCACCTGCGAGAACGCGGGCGCGGCGGCACCGGCCTGCGTCGATGCCGGGCGCGGCATCGCGAGCACGAAGGTGCCGGCGAGCGAGGCGAGGCCGACCGCCAGCAACAGCGGCTTAGGCTGCCCGCGGTGTCGCAGCACCAGGTACAGCCGGATCGTCGAGCCCGCCAGCGCCATGCCCACCAGCGCCAGCCACGCGAAGCGGTGCTGGGTCAGCACTGCGTAATGGTTGCTGATCATCGTGAACAGCACCGGCAGCGTGAAGTAGGTGTTGTGCACGCTGCGCTGCTTGCCGCGCAGGCCATGGATCGGGTCGGGCGCGCGACCGTCCTGCTTGGCGCGCACCAGCGCCTTCTGGCCCGGGATGATCACGAAGAACACATTGGCGGCCATGATCGTGCCGAGCATCGCGCCGAAGTGGATGAACGCGCCACGGCCCGAGAAGAGCTGGCACAGTCCCCACGCCGCGACCGAGCACAGCGCGAACAGGATCGCAGCGAGCACGGGCTCGTTCTCGCCCAGGCGCGATCGGCACAGCGCATCGTAGACCAGCCAGCCGCCGACCAGACAGGCCGCGGCGATCGCGACCGCGGTGCCCGGGGCGAGCGCGGCGACTGCCGGATCGACCAGGTAGACGCCCGCGCCCAGCCAGTAGATCAGCACCAACATGAACATGCCGGACATCCAGGTGCTGTAGGCCTCCCACTTGAACCAATGCAGCGGCTCGGGCAGCTCGGGCGGTGCGACCCGGAACTTCTGAGCGCGATAGAAGCCGCCGCCGTGCACCGACCAGACTTCGCCAACCAGGTCGAGGCGCGTGCCTTCCTCGCGGTCACGCGGCGCGTGCAGGTGTGCGTCGAGCCACACGAAATAGAACGAGGATCCGATCCAGGCGATGCCGGCGATCAGGTGGAACCAGCGGCCGAGGAGGTTCAGCCACTCGAGGACATAGGGCTCCATGCGCTCAGCTGCCGCGGTAGGTCGACCAGGCCCAGGGCGAGACCAGCAGCGGCACGTGGTAGTTGCCGCCAGCCTCGGCGATGCCGAAGTCGATGACGACCACGTCGACGAAGGGCGGCTCGGGCAGTTCGACGCCGGCGGCGCGAAAGTAGTCGCCCACGGCGAAGCTCAGGCGGTAGCGTCCCGGGCGGACGGCGTCGCCGGCCAGCAGCGGCGCGTCGGTGCGGCCGTCGGCGTTGGTGAGTGTGCGCACCAGCGGCGTCCAGCGCTCGCCGTCGGCGGCGGACAGCTCGATCGGCACGCCGGGCGCCGGCCGACCGCGGGCGGTGTCGAGCACATGGGTGGACAGTTTTGCCATCGTTCGGTGCAGGGTTCCGGGGAAGGCCCGGTCGGCGCGGGGACGGGGCCGAGGTCGAGCAAGGATGATGCCATGCGCGCCTCCTCAGTTGCCGGGCACACTGAGCACCTCCGTCTCCGGGCGTCGCAGCAGCGCCTTGATCAGCGGCGGCTCGAAGTGCCGCTTCACCGTGTTCGCACAGAAGGTCTCGCTCAGCTCGGGGACGACCGCGTACTCGACCAGCCGGCCCGCGCGCAACGCGTCCTGCACGACGATCGTCGGCAGGAGCGCCACGCTGTCGGAGTCGCGCGCGAGCAGCCGCAGCATCGCCATGTCGTCGACCTCGGCAGCACTGCGTGGCGTTCTTCAACAGGGCCCATGCCCGCCGGCGGACTGCTGCCGAGGGAGGGCTCTTCGGAAGCCGGCGGCGACGACGACGCCGCGATCGTGGCGCTGCATGCGATCCGCGCGGCCTGTGAGCTGCTGCTGCGCGACGACTGGCTACTGCAGCGTGCCCTCGAGATCGCCGAGCGTCGACCGCTGTGCGAGGCGCTGTCCGCGCGGGGCACCGCGCCCCCCCGCCGCGGCGCCGGCGGTGCTCTGCATCGACGTGCGCTGGATCATGACCGCGCCGATGGTGGTGACGAACTGGATCAACCTGCAATACCACGCGTCGACCGTCGACCCGACGCGCTACGGCAGCGGCAACACGATGCTGCACAACGTGGTGGGCGGGCGCATCGGCGTGTTCGAGGGCAACGGCGGCGACCTGCGGATCGGCATGACGGCACCCGCTGGATGCACACGCCGCTGCGGCTGGCGGTGTTCATCGAGGCGCCGCGCGCCGCGATCGACGCGGTGATTAGCCAGCACGCGGTGGTGCGCGACCTGGTCTGCAACGGCTGGATCGAGCTGCTGCGGATCGGGTCCGCAGGCGAGGGGATCGGGCTGCCGCGGACCGACGCCTCGGGGGGGGCGGGTCGAACGGCGAGACGCGACAGGCTGGCGGACGGTGCAGGCCGCGCCGACTTTGTAGTCGATCAGCACCTGCGTGCCGAGCCGCTCGGCCAGCGCCCGCACCCCCACCGCGCGCGGATAATGCCGCGATGGATACGATCGCCCCCCGCGCCGCCCTTCTCGTCGAACGTGCCGACGTCGTCGTCACGATGGACGCCTCCCGCCGCGAGCTGCGCGCGGGCTCAGTGCTCGCCGTCGACGGCCGCATCGAAGCCGTCGGCGCGCGCGCCGAGGTCGAAGCCGCGCTCGCCGCGGCCCGCGCCTCGGGCCGCGTCGGTGCGCGGCTGCGGCGCATCGACGCCTCGGGTTGCGTGGTGACACCCGGGCTGGTGAACACCCATCACCACATGTATCAGTCGCTGACCCGCGCGGTGCCCGCTGCGCAGGATGCGGACCTCTTCGGCTGGCTGCGCACGCTCTACCCGATCTGGGCCCGCTACACGCCGGAGATGTTCGCGACCGCCGCCGAGGTGGCGATGGCCGAGCTCCTGGTCTCGGGCTGCACCACCTCCAGCGACCACCAGTACATCTTTCCGAACGGTGCGCGCCTCGACGACACCATCGAGGTCGCCCGCCGCACCGGCCTGCGCTTCCACGCCTGCCGCGGCGCGATGAGCGTCGGCGAAAGCGCAGGCGGCCTGCCACCGGACTCGGTCGTCGAGGACGAGGATGCCATCCTCGAGGACAGCGAGCGCGTCGTGCGCCGCTGGCACGACCCGTCGCACGGCGCGATGACGCGCGTGGCCCTCGCGCCCTGCTCGCCGTTCTCGGTGAGCCCGCGGCTGATGCGCGAGGCCGCCACGATGGCGCGCCGGCTCGGCGTGCGGCTGCACACGCATCTCGCCGAGAACGATGACGACGTTGCCTACAGTCGCGAGACATTCGGCATGACGCCGGCGGAGTACGCCGAGTCGGTCGGCTGGCTGGGCGATGACGTCTGGCATGCACACTGCGTCAAGCTCGATGCGCCCGGCATCGCGCGTTTCGGCGCGACCCGCACGGGCATCGCCCACTGCCCGTGCTCAAACATGCGCCTGGGCTCCGGCATCGCGCCGACGCCGGCCTGGATCCGCGCGGGCTTGCGGGTCGGGCTCGGCGTCGACGGCTCGGCCTCGAACGACGGTGCCCACCTGCTGGGCGAGGCCCGCCAGGCGATGCTGCTGGCGCGCGTGGGGCACGGCCCCGCGGCGCTGCGGGCGCGCGACGCGCTGGAGATGGCGACGTTGGGCGGCGCGGCGGTGCTGGGCCGAGACGACATCGGCGCACTCGCGCCCGGCCTGGCGGCCGACCTGGCGGTCTTCGACGCCGGCGGTCTCGAGCATGCCGGCGTGCATGACGCGGTCGCCGGCCTGCTGTTCGCCTCGCCGGTGCGCGCGCGCTTCACTGTGGTCGGCGGGCGGGTCGTCGTCGACGAGGGACGGCTCGCGACTGTCGACGTCCACGACCTGACGCTCAGGCAGCGCGCGTCAGTGCTTGCGCTCGCAGTGGGCTGACGAGGCATGGCCGGTCGCCGTCATGAAGACGACCCTCAGCCTGGAGCAACACGGCGCTGCTCGAGGCCCTTGACGATGACGCCTGATGTCAACGTGCTGATCGCTGCTTCGCGCAGCGATCACCCGCACCATGCCGTCGCGCGTGACTGGCTCGAGGAGGCGATCAGGGCCTGCAGGCACGTTGCTCGTACCCGCGTAGAGAGACCTCTTCAAGTCCGGATCCGTGCTGCTGGCCGCCGCCGCGCGGTCGCCGGGCGTGCCGCCTGCCTGCGGCCGTACGCTACACTCGACCGCCGGCCCGCGCTTTCGATGTGCGGATCTCCCGAACGCCCGACCCCTCCTGCCGTGCGCGATGACCGACTACCCCCGCGACCTCGTCGGCTACGGCCGCACCCCGCCCCATGCCCGCTGGCCTGGCGACGCGCGCGTCGCCGTCCAGTTCGTCCTCAACTATGAGGAAGGCGGCGAGAACAGCGTGCTCCACGGCGATGCCGGCTCCGAGCAGTTCCTGTCCGAGATCGTCGGCGCCGCTGCTTACCCGGACCGGCACTTGTCGATGGAGTCGATCTACGAGTACGGCTCTCGAGCCGGCGTCTGGCGGATCCTGCGAGAGTTCGAGCGGCGCGGTCTGGCGCTGACTGTCTTCGGTGTGTCGATGGCGCTCGAGCGCCATCCCGAGTTGACTCGAGCCTTCGTCGAGCTCGGCCACGAAATCGCCTGCCACGGCTGGCGCTGGATCCACTACCAGTCGATGGACGAGGCGACCGAGCGCGAGCACCTGCGCCGCGGCATGGCGATCATCGAGCGCCTGACCGGCCAGCGTGCACTGGGCTGGTACACCGGCCGGGACAGCCCGAATACCCGGCGCCTGGTCGCCGACCACGGCGGCTTCCTCTACGACTCGGACTACTACGGCGATGACCTGCCGTTCTGGACACGCGTCGCGAAGACCGACGGCACCCAGGTCGATCACTTGGTCGTGCCCTACACGCTCGACTCGAATGACATGCGATTCGCCACGCCGCAGGGCTTCAACACCGGCGAGCAGTTCCTGCGCTACCTGACCGACACCTTCGACGTGCTGTACGAGGAGGGCGCCGAGTCGCCGAAGATGATGTCGGTCGGCATGCACTGCCGGCTGCTCGGGCGGCCGGGGCGTTTTCGCGCGCTGCAGCACTTCCTGGATCACGTCCAGCGGCACGAGCGAGTCTGGGTATGCCGCCGCGTCGACATCGCCCGGCACTGGATCGCGAACCACCCGCCCTCGGCGCCTTAGCGCTCGAGGAACTCGGCGATCTTGCCCGGAGGAGGGCGTCGCTGCACCCACTGCGTGGCGAGCTCGTAGGCGCGGGCGATTCGCAGCAGCGCGAGCTCGCCGTTCGGGCGGCCGACCAGCTGCAGGCCCATCGGCAGGCCCCGGGCATCGAAGCCCGCCGGCACGCTGATCGCGGGCAAACCAGCCAAGGTCGGGCCGGCGACGACTTCCATCCAGCGGTGGTAGCTGTCCATGCGCCGGCCGGCAATCTCGGCGGGCCAGTGTGTGCCGGCGTCGAACGGGAAGACCTGCGTGACCGGCAGCGCGAGCACGTCGAAGCGCTCGAGCACTCCGCTCACATGATGGAACCAGACGGTGCGAGCGACCGAGGCGCGATGTACGTCGACAGCGCGGACGCCCAATCCCTGCTCGACCTCCCACTGTGCCTCGGGCTTGAGCAGCGCCCATTTCGCAGGGGCGGCGCGCAGCGCCTCGAAGCGGCCCGCGAAGCTCATCGCGCGCAGCGTCATGAACGTGCGCCACAGCCGCTCCGGATCGAAGCCGAGCGCGAGCGGCTCGACGGCGCAGCCGACGCCGGCCAGGTCCCGCAGGGCCGATTCGCACAGCGCGAGCACGCCGGGCTCGGTCGCGAGATGGCCGCCGAAGTCCCCCAGCCAGCCGACGCGGGTGCCGGTGACCTCGGCCTCGAGCGGCTCGCCGAAGACCGTCGGATCGGCGTCGAGGGCGAGTGGCGCGCGCGCATCGGGGCCGGACAGCGTGCGCAGCAGCGCCGCCAGGTCGGGCACGGTGCGCGCCATCGGCCCCTCAGTGCCGAGCTGCGCGAAGAAGGCATCCTCGGCCGGCCACATCGGCACGCGCCCGCGCGAGGGCCGCAGCCCGAACACATTGCCCCAGGCCGCCGGATTGCGCAGCGAGCCGCCCATGTCGCTGCCGTCCGCCACCGGCAGCAGCCGCAGCGCGAGCGCGACCGCCGCGCCGCCACTCGAGCCGCCGCAGGTGCGCGACGGGTCGTAGGCATTACGGGTGACGCCGAACACCGGGTTGTAGCTCTGCGAGCCCAGCCCCCATTCGGGCACGTTGGTCTTGCCGATCACGATGCCGCCGGCGCGCCGGATCCGTTCCACCACCAGCCCGTCGGCCTCGGGCACGAAGTCGCGAAAGAGTGGCGAGCCGAAGGTGGTGCGAAGGCCGCGGGTCGGCGCGAGGTCCTTGATCGCCTGCGGGAAGCCGTGCATCCAGCCGCGCGACTCGCCGCGCGCGAGCTCGAGGTCACAGCGGCCGGCCTCGTCGAGCAGCTCGGCCTCGTCGCGCAGCGACACGATCGCGTTGAAGCTCGGATTGAGTCGGCCGATCCGGGCCAGGCTCGCGGCCATCAGGTCGCGGCACGAGGCCTCGCGACGGTGCAGCACGCGGGACAGCTCGAGCGCATCGAGCCGGCAGAGCGACTCGTCGGCCATCGCGACGACTCCGGGCGGGATCAAGGGGAGAACGACGCTATCACAGCGCCGCGCCTGCGTCGGCGCGCGGTTCCGAGGATCGGGACTGCGGGCTCGTGCCTTGGCGCTTCAGGCCTCGGGGAGCGGCCCGGTCCGGACGGCCGCGGCCCGCACGGCCTCGTACCGGGGCGCGGCCTGGAGCAGCGAGGCTTCGAAGTCGGGGAGGGACACCGGGCGGCCGAAGTACCAGCCCTGGTAGGCGCCGCAGCCGTGCCTGTCGAGGAAGGCCAGCTGCTCGGCGGTCTCGACGCCCTCCGCGATCACCGTCAGCCCGAGATTGCGGGCCATGCCGATGATCGTTTGCACGATCACCGCGTCGCTCGGGTCGGTGGCGATGTCGCGGATGAAGGAGCGGTCGATCTTGAGCTCCTCGAGCGGCAGCCGCTTGAGGTACGACAGCGACGAGTAACCGGTGCCGAAGTCGTCGAGCGAGAACCCCACCCCGATCGCCTGCAGCGACTGCATTTTGGTGATGCCGTCGTTGATGTTGTCGAGCAGCAGGCTCTCGGTCAGCTCGAGGCGCAGCCGTGCAGGATCGGCGCCTGAATCCGAGAGCGTGCGCTCGACGCGCTGGACGAAGTCGGGTTGGCGGAATTGGCGCGCACTCACGTTCACCGACAGCCGCAGCGCGCGTGTCTGCGGCGCGCGCGCCCAGCCGGCGAGCTGCATGCAGGCGGTCTCGAGCACCCACTGGCCGATCGGCACGATCAGGCCGGTCTCCTCGGCCATCGGGATGAAGTCCATTGGAGGGATCGGGCCGCGCACCGGATGCTGCCAGCGCAGCAGCACCTCGGCACCGACGATGCGGCCGCTGGCCTCGACCTGCGCCTGGTAGGCGAGCCGCAGCTGGCCCTCGGACAGCGCACGGCGCAGGTCGGTCTCGAGTGCTGCGCGGGTCTGCATGGCGACCTGCATCGCCGGGTCGTAGAAGCGCACGGTGCCTCGGCCGGCCGCCTTGGCGCGGTACATCGCCGAGTCGGCGTGCATCAGTACGTCCTCGCCGCTGATCTCGCCGCTGCCGAACATCGCGACCCCGATCGAGGCCGAGCTGTGGAAGCGCATGTCCGTGATGTCGAACGGCGCGGCGAGCGTGCTCATCAGGCGCTGCGCGGCCTCGTCGGCCTGGGCCGCGGCGTGCCGTGCATCGGCGTCGAGCCGTTCGAGAACGACGACGAACTCGTCGCCGCCGAGCCGGGCGACGGTGTCCTCGGTGCGCACGCAGGCGCGGATGCGTGCCGCCGCCTGCAGCAGCACCTCGTCGCCGGTCGGATGACCGCGGGTGTCGTTGACGCGCTTGAAGTCGTCGAGGTCGATGCACAGCACCGCACCGTGTCGCCCGCTGCGCGCCACCGCGGCCACCGCCTGGCGCAGGCGGTCGGTCAGCAGGCGCCGGTTCGGCAGGTGGGTCAGCGTGTCGTAGTACGCGAGGCGCTGGATCTCGGCCTCGGCACGCCGCCGGGCGGTCATGTCGAGCGCCATGACCATACGCGCGGGGCGCCCGCCCCAGGTGAGGGGTTGCGAGCTCAGCTCCACCTCGATGAGACTGCCGTCGCGCAGCCGGTGGTGCGCGGTCGCGGGGCGCACGCCGCCGTCCTGCGGCGGCGCACCGCCCGCTTCGCTGCCGTCCGGGCCGGGATGGCGCATGTCGACCAGTGTCATCGACAGGAATTCCGCGCGCGACCAGCCGTACCGTGCGACCGCCGCGTCGTTGACCGTGAGGAAGCGCAGGCTCAAGCGGTCGTGCACCCACATCGGGATGGGGTTCGCGTCGAACAGCTTGCGATGGCGCAGTTCGCCGTCGGCGAGCGCGGCCTGGGCGAGGCGGCGCTCTGTGACGTCGGCGAGCCAACCGTGCCAGAGCTGCGCGCCGTCGGCCTGCGCCGTGCAGCGGGCATGGAGCGCCAGCCACACCACGCGGTCCGGTCCCGGGCAGACCCGGAACTCGTCGTGCAGCGGGGCCCGCTCGGGTGCGGCGCGGGCCATCGCCGCGCGCAGCCGGTCGAGGTCCTCGGGGTGGATCATCGACAGCAGGCGCGCCGGATCGGCCATCGCCTCGTCGGCCTCGATCGGGAGCACCGCGCTAATCCCCTCGCCGATGTAGCCGAACCGGGTCTCGCCCCCGACGGCATGCCGCAGCTCGATCAGGAAGGCCGGGAGCTCGCGGGCGACATCGCGCAGCCGCTCGTCCGACGCGGGCGTGCGGGTCGGCGGCAATTCGAGGGGACGCTCGGACTCGGTGGCGCGGGGCATCAGTAGGCCCGGTGCGCAGTGCGCCGCCGGGTCTGGACGGGTTGCGCCGAGCATAGGCGCGGGTGCCGCCACCCGGTGCAGCGAGAAGCGGCGGCTTTCCCGACAGTTGGCGCACCCGCCCCGGATGCCCCGCCGAGGGGCGCCGTGGCCGTCCGGTACGGGCCTTGCTAGAGTGGGGGCGGGCGAGCGCATGCCGCCTGTCCCGACTTCTTCGCCGCCCAGCCAGCCGAGCCGCGTCACCCGATGATCCCTGCCCAGCGCCCGATCCGGTTCGTCGTCGACGGCACGCCGGTTGCCGTCGACGACGCGCCGCCCTCGATGATGCTGCTCGACTGGCTGCGCACCCGTGCGCGCGCCACCGGCACCAAGGAAGGCTGCGCCGAGGGCGACTGCGGCGCCTGCACCGTCGTGCTAGCCCATCGAGATGCGCAGGGCACGCTGCGCACCGAGCCGTGTAACGCCTGCATCCGGCCGCTGGCCAGCGTCGACGGGCTGGGCGTATTGACGGTCGAGGGTCTGGGCGGAACCCATCCGGTACAGCGGGCGATGATCGCCTGCCACGGCTCGCAGTGCGGGTTCTGCACGCCCGGCTTCGTGATCGCGATGGCGGCGCGGCTGGCCGTGGGCCCGGTCGCCGATCACGCGCAGGCCTGCGAGGCGCTGGCGGGCAACCTCTGCCGGTGCACCGGCTATCGGCCGATCGTCGCCGCGCTGCGCGAGGCGTCCGATACGCTGCACCCGGGTGGGCCGGGCGGCCCGGCTGCGGGCTTGCCGGCCTGGGTGAAGGTGCTGCCCGCGCCCGAGGCTGCACCGCTCGCGTTCGCGGCGGGTGGGGTCGAGTGGGTGTCGCCGCAGACGCCCGAGGCGGTGGATGCCCTGCTCGCCGAGACCCCTGACGCCTGGCTGCTGGCCGGCGGCACCGACATCGGCCTGTGGGTGACCAAGCAGCTGCGCGAGCCGCGCCGCTGGATCCGGCTCGGTGCGGTCGGCGCGTTGCAGGTGCACGAGGCGACGGCGTCGGGCTTCGAGATCGGCGCGGCCGTCTCGCTCGCCGACGCCTTCGCGTTGCTTCGCGCCGACCATCCCGAACTCGACCGCTACTGGTCGCGTTTCGCCTCGCCTGCCATCCGCGCCTCCGGCACCCTGGTCGGCAACCTCGCCAACGGCTCGCCGATCGGCGACGCCGCCCCGGTGCTGATCGCGCTCGGCGCGCGCGTCGTGCTGCGGCGCGCCGGCGACGCTGGCCCGGTGATACGCGAGCTGGCGCTGGAGGCGCTCTACCGCGACTACCGCATCCAGGACCGCGAGCCCGGCGAATGGATCGAGCGCGTGCGGATTCCGCGCCGCCGACCCGGCCAGCGCGTGATCGCCTCCAAGCTGTCCAAGCGCTTCGAGCAGGACATCTCGGCGGTCAGCCTGGCCCTGTCGTGCGAGGTCGTACAGGGCGCGCTCGTCGGGGTGCGGATTGCGCTGGGCGGCATGGCCGGCGTCGTGCGACGCGCGCCGACGGCCGAGGCGGTGCTCGAGGGTGCCGCGCCCGTCCTCGAGACCTTCGCTCGAGCCGGTGGTGCGCTCGCCGCCGACTTCTCACCGCTCGACGACATGCGCGCGAGCCGCGCGTATCGGCTGGCCGCGGCCGCGGGCTTGCTCGAGCGGGCCTGGCATGCCTGGTACGGCGGCGGCCCGGTCGGGGTTGATGACCCCGCGCTCGAGGCGCTCGTCCGGGTGCACCGGTCATGAACGAGCCGAAGCCCGGCTTCGCGCCGTCGGTCGCACATGAGAGCGCGGCGCTGCATGTGAGCGGAGCGGCCCGCTACACCGACGACATCCCCGAGCCCGCGGGCACCCTGCACGGTGCGTTCGGCGTCGCCGGTCTCGCGCACGCGCGCATCGACGCGATCGACCTGTCCGCGGTCCGCGCGAGCCCGGGCGTGGTCGACGTGCTGCTCGCGGCCGACCTGCCAGCGGCCAACAACTACGGCGGCATCGTCCATGACGACCCGCTGCTCGCCGACGGCGAGACGATGTACGACGCGCAGCCGCTGTTCCTCGTGCTCGCCACTTCCCACCGCGCCGCGCGTGTGGCGGCGCGGCGCGCCCGGATCGAAGCCGTGCCGCTGCCCGCGATCCTCACCGTCGCCGAGGCGATCGCGGCGCGCTCGTGGGTGCTGCCGCCGGTGGAGGTCGCCCGCGGCGACGCGCCCGCCGCACTCGTCGCCGCACCCCACCGCCTCACGGGACGCTCGGTGGTCGGCGGCCAGGACCATTTCTACCTCGAGGGTCAGATCTCGCTCGCCGTGCCGCAGGACGACGGTGGCGTCGTCGTTCATGCATCGACGCAGCATCCCACCGAGGTCCAGCACATCGTGTCCGAGGCGCTCGGTGTGCCGGGCGCGTGGGTGCGCGTCGAGTGCCGCCGGATGGGCGGCGGCTTCGGCGGCAAGGAGAGCCAGCCCGCATTGTTGTCGGCGATGGTTGCGATCGCCGCGCGTCGCACCGGGCGCGCCGTGAAGATCCGCCTCGATCGCGACGACGACATGACGATCACCGGCAAACGCCATCCGTTCGAGGCGGATTGGTCGGTCGGCTTCGATGCCGACGGACACATCCTCGCGCTCGACCTGACGCTTGCCTCCGACTGCGGCTACTCGGCCGACCTGTCAGGGCCGGTGAACGACCGCGCGGTTTGCCACGTCGACAACGCCTACTGGCTGCCGAACCTGCGGATCCGAAGCCTGCGCTGCCGCACGCACAAGGTCTCGAACACCGCGTTCCGCGGCTTCGGCGGCCCGCAGGGCATGTTTGTCATCGAGGAGGTGATCGACGCCATCGCCCGCGCGCTCGGCCGCGACGCCCTCGAGATCCGCCACGCGAACCTGTACGGCACGACCGAGCGCTGCGAGACCCACTACGGCCAGACGATCACCGACAACGTGCTGCCCGAGTTGCTCGCGCGGCTCGAGACGCTGTCCGGCTACGCCGCGCGCCGCGCCGCGCTCGATGCGGCCAACGCTGGCGGCGGCATCGTGCGCCGGGGCCTGGCGCTGGTGCCGGTGAAGTTCGGCATCTCGTTCAACGCGGTCCACCTGAACCAGGCGGGGGCGCTGCTCCACCTGTATGCCGACGGCAGTCTGCTGGTGAACCATGGCGGCACCGAGATGGGCCAGGGCCTGTTCACCAAGGTCGCGCAGGTGGTGGCCCGCGAGTTCGACATCGCCGTCGAGCGTGTGCGCGTCTCGGCGACCGACACCGCTCGCGTGCCGAACACCTCGGCGACCGCCGCGTCCTCGGGCTCGGACCTGAACGGCATGGCCGCACGCAACGCCTGCTTGGCACTCAAGGAGCGGCTCGCTGTCTTCATCGCCGGTGAGTGGGGCACGACGCCGGATGTGGTGCGCTGGCACGCCGGCTCGGCCCACGCGGACGTCGCCGGCACGGCGCGCACAATCACGCTGCCCGAACTTGCGCGGCGCGCCTACATGGCGCGCGTCTCGCTGTCCGCGCAAGGCTACTACCGCACGCCCGAGATCCACTGGGACGGCGCCGCGTTCCGCGGCCAGCCGTTCTTCTACTTCGCCTATGGCGCGGCCGTCGCCGAGGTCGCCGTCGACACGCTGACCGGCGAGCACCGCACGCTCGCGGTCGACATCGTCCATGACGTCGGCACCTCGCTGAACCCCGCGATCGACATTGGCCAGATCGAGGGCGGCTTCGTGCAGGGCGCGGGCTGGCTGACCAGCGAGGAGCTGGTGTGGGACGCGCGCGGGCGGCTCGCGACCCACGCCCCGTCGACCTACAAGATTCCCACCGCGGGCGACGTGCCCGAGCGCCTGCATGTCGAGCTGCTGGCCGGCTCGCCGAACCGCTCGCCCACGATCCATCGCAGCAAGGCGGTGGGCGAACCGCCGCTGATGCTCGGGCTCGCGGTGTACCACGCGCTGCGCGATGCGATTGCGGGTCTGGCGCGTCCGGGCGAGCGGGTCGAGCTCGTCGCGCCGGCCACGCCCGAGGCGGTCCTGCGGGCCGTGCGGCAGGCGCGTGTACGATGATTGGTTGCCTGCGCTGACCCCGGCCATGTCCATTCCCGCATCCCGCCTGCTCGAGATCGCCCGCGCCAATGCGCCCGCGATCTGGGTCCGCGTCGAGGCCGTGCGGGGCTCGGCGCCGCGCGAGCCGGGCGCCTCGATGCTGGTCCATGCCCGGCTCGAGGAAGGCACGATCGGCGGCGGCCACCTCGAGCTCGAGGCGGTCGCGCAGGCGCACCGCATGCTCGCCTCGGGCGAGCGCGTGGCGGGGGCCGACTTCGTGCTGGGCGCGGCGCTCGGGCAGTGCTGCGGGGGCGCGGTCGAGCTGTCCCTGCGCCGAATCGATGCGCGCGAGAGCGACTGGGTCGAGGCGCTGCGCCCCCTGGACCGCGAGGCGGGCACGGTGTGGCTCGACACCCGACCCGGGCTCGAGGGCGCGCCGCACACCGTCGCCTCACACGCGCGGCCGGCGGACGAGCCGCGATGCGCGGCCGGTTCGACGCCGCGATGGATCTCGCGGGTCGACGGCGCGCCCTGGAACGTCTGGGTGTTCGGCGCAGGCCACGTCGGCGAGGCGGTGGTCCGCGTGCTCGCGACGCTGCCGCTGTGTGTCACCTGGGTGGATCCGCGCGAGAACCGCTTCCCCGCCGCGCTGCCTGCGAACGTCTCGGTGCTCGAGTCCGACTCGCCGGCCCACGAGGTTACCGGGATCCCGTCCGGCGCCGACGTGCTGGTGATGACCCACAGCCACGGGCTGGACTTCGCACTATGCCTGGCGCTGCTGGCGCGCAAGGACCTGAGTCAGGTCGGCCTGATCGGGTCCGAGACCAAGGCAGCGAGCTTCCGTGCCCGCCTGGCGCGCCGCGGTGTCGGCACAGACGCGCTCGCGCGTTTGCAGTGCCCGATCGGCGCCACGCCACGCGGCACCGGTGGGCGCCACGGCCTGGACCGCCATCCGGGCGCGATCGCGGTGGCGGTCGGCTTCGAGCTCTGGGAGCGCCGGCGTGCGGCCGTGCCCGCGGGCGCGCCTGTCGCTCCGGCCGCTCAGGGCGACTCGGCCGCTCCGGCCGCCCCCGTCGCCGGAGCCGGTCGATGACCGACCGCCTCGCACTCTCGGGCATCACCAAGCGCTATCCCTCAGTCGTCGCCAACGACAGCGTGTCGCTGCGCGTCGCGCCGGGCGAGATCCATGCGGTGCTCGGCGAGAACGGCGCGGGTAAGTCGACGCTGATGAAGGTCATCTATGGCGCGGTGCGGCCCGATGCCGGCGAGATCCGCTTCGATGGCGCGCCGGTCGTCGTGCGTACTCCCCAGGAGGCGCGCCGGCTCGGCGTCAGCATGGTGTTCCAGCACTTCAGCCTGTTCGAGACGGTCACTGTCGCCGAGAACGTGTGGCTCGGCCTGGACCGTTCGCTGTCGCTCGCCCAGGTCGCCGCGCGGATCCGCGCGAAGGCCGGCGAGTATGGGCTCGAGCTCGACCCCGAGCGCCCGGTGGACACGCTGTCGGTCGGCGAGCGCCAGCGCGTGGAGATCGTGCGAGCGCTGCTCACCGACCCGCGGCTGCTGATCCTCGACGAGCCGACCTCGGTGCTGACGCCGCAGGCGGTCGAGCGGCTCTTCGTGACCCTGCGCCAGCTCGCGGGCACGGGCTGCTCGATCCTGTACATCAGCCACAAGCTCGACGAGATCCGCGCGCTGTGCAGCGCCTGCACCGTGATGCGCGGGGGCAAGGTCACCGGCGTGGTCGACCCGCGCCAGGAGACCAACGCTTCACTGTCGCGGCTGATGATCGGCGCCGAGCCGCCGCCGCTGCAGCATCGGCCGTCGCGCCTCGGCGCGGTGGCGCTCGCGGTGCGCGGGCTGTCGCTGCCCAGGCTCTCGCCTTTCGGCGTGGACCTCGCCGAGATCTCGCTCCAGCTGCGCGCGGGCGAGGTGCTGGGCATCGCAGGCGTCTCGGGCAACGGCCAGCAGGAACTGCTCGCGGCGCTGTCGGGCGAGGATCCGCGCGCCCCCGCCGCGGTGATCGAGCTGCTTGGCAAACAGGTCGGCCGCGCCACGCCGGGCCGCCGCCGCGACCTCGGCCTGCACTTCGTACCCGAAGAGCGGCTCGGGCGCGGCGCCGTACCGACGCTGTCGCTCGCGGCCAACCTGCTGCTCACCCGGCGCGAGTCGCTGCGCGCGGGGGGCTGGATCGCGCGTGCGCCGCTCGCCGCGCAGGCCGGCTCGATCATCGGGCGCTTCAGCGTGAAGGCGGGCGGTCCGCAGTCGCTGGCCCGCAGCCTGTCCGGCGGCAACCTGCAGAAGTTCATCATGGGCCGCGAGATCGATGCAAACCCGAAGGTGCTGATCGTCGCGCAGCCCACCTGGGGCGTGGACGTCGGCGCCGCCGCCCAGATCCGCGCAGCGCTGCTGTCGTTGCGCGACGCGGGCTGCGCGGTGCTGGTGGTGTCCGAGGAGCTCGACGAGCTCTTCGAGCTGTCAGACCAGCTGATGGTGATCGCCCGCGGGCGGATGTCGCCGTCGATCGCACGCGCCGACGCGAGCGTCGGGCAGATCGGCGAATGGATGAGCGGGCTGTGGCCGGGCGCGGTGGCGCCCGCGCCCGCCGAGGCGCCTGCCGCGTGATCGCGCTCGAGGCCCGCCCCGAGCCCTCGCGGGCGCTTGCCTGGCTCTCGCCGCTGATCGCGCTCGCAATCACCGTGGTGGTCGCGGCGGCGCTCTTCGCCGCGCTCGGCCGCGACCCGGTGCAGGGGCTGCGGATGTTTCTCTACGAGCCGCTCAACGGGGCGCGCGGCGTCAGCGAGGTGGCGCTCAAGTCCACGCCGCTGATCCTGTGCGCGCTCGGCCTCGCGGTGTGCTTCCGCTCCAACGTCTGGAACATCGGCGCCGAGGGGCAGTTCCTGCTCGGCGCGATCACCGGCGGCGGGCTCGCGCTGCTCTTCACCGCCAACCAGATTGCGATCGAGCGCTGGGCCTTCTTCCCGCTGGTGATCGTCGCAGGCGCCCTGGGCGGCATGGTCTGGGCGGGCATCGTCGCGATGCTGCGCGACCGGTTCAACGCCAGCGAGATCCTGGTCAGCCTGATGCTGGTCTACGTCGCCAACCTGCTGCTGTCGTACCTCGTGTTCGGGCCCTGGAAGGATCCTAAGGGGTTCAACTTCCCGCAGACCATGAGCTTCGCGTCCGGCACCACGCTGCCTCGCATCGTCACCGGACTGCGGGCGCACTGGGGCCTCGCCGTCGCGCTGCTCGCGGCGGCCGTCATGTGGGTGTTCATGTTCCGCACCTTTCGCGGCTACCAGCTGCAGGTCGGCGGGCTCGCCCCGGCTGCGGCGCGCTATGCCGGGTTCTCGTCGCGGCGCGCGCTGTGGACGGCGCTGCTGGTGTCGGGTGGCCTGGCCGGGGTGGCCGGCGCCTTCGAGGCGGTGGGGCCCGCCGGACAGCTCACGCCGCACCTGTCGACCGGCTACGGCTTCACCGCGATCATCGTCGCCTTCGTCGGGCGGCTGCATCCGGTGGGCTGCGTGCTCGGCAGCGTGCTGCTGTCGATGTTCCTCATCGGCGGCGAGCTGTCGCAGTCGCGGATCGGCCTGCCGTCGGCGCTCACCGGCGTCTTCCAGGGGGTGCTGCTGTTCTCGCTGCTCGCCTGCGACACGCTGATCACCTACCGGTTCAGGTGGTGCGGCCCGACGCGCGCCCGAGGGGCGACGGCTTGAACGAGATCGCGCTCCTGATCGCGGCCACGCTGTCTGCCGGCACGCCCCTGGCCATCGCCGGCCTGGGGCTGCTGATCAACGAGCGGGCGGGCGTGCTGAACCTCGGCGCCGAGGGCATGATGCTGATCGCCGCGGTCGCCGGCTTCGCGGTCGCGTTCCACACCGGCAGCGACACGCTAGCCTTCGCCGCGGGCGCCGTGGCCGGTGCGCTGTCGGGTGCGGTGTTCGGCGTGCTGGTGATCTGGATGAACACCAACCAGTACGCCACGGGCCTGGCGCTGTCGCTGTTCGGCGCGGGCTTCTCCGCCTTCGTCGGCATCGGCTACGTGGGCAAGAAGCTGTCCGAGCGGACCTCGTTCGAGCTGCCCTGGCTGGCCGAGCTGCCGCTGCTCGGTGTGGCGCTGTTCCGCCAGCATCCGATGGTCTACCTGACGATCCTCGTGACCGCGTTCACCGCGTGGGTGCTCTACCGCACCCGCACCGGGCTGGTGCTGCGCGCGGTCGGCGAGTCGCCCGAGTCGGCGCATGCGCTCGGCTATCCGGTGCGCCCGCTGCGGCTTGCGGCGGTCATGACCGGCGGCGCGCTGTGCGGCGTGTCCGGCGCGTACCTGTCGGTGGTCTATGCGCCGCTCTGGGTCGAGGGCATGGTGGCCGGTCGCGGCTGGATCGCGCTGGCGCTCACCACCTTCGCGACCTGGCGCCCGGCACGCGTCTTGCTCGGTGCTTACCTGTTCGGCGGCGTCACGATGCTCCAACTCCACCTGCAGGGGCAGGGCGTGCAGTTCCCCAGCCAGTTCATGTCGATGCTGCCCTACCTTGCGACGATCGTGGTGCTCATGCTGATCTCCCGGAATCCGACCTGGATCCGGGTCAACATGCCCGCGTCGCTGGGCAAGCCCTTCCATCCTGGGCACTGAGCCCCGGACGGTCTCCTTCGTCGTTCCGTTTTCTGTTCCTCGTCACCCCAAGTCCCCATCCGACGAGAATCCACCAGGAGCCAGGATGAAGCACCTCGCACGTCGTTCACTGATGAAACACGCCGCCTTGTCGGCGGTGATCGCCGCGGCCGCCCTCGCGGGCTGCGGCAAGAAGGAAGCGCCCGCGCCCGCCGCGGCACCGGCGCCGGCGCCGGTCGCAGCGCCCGCGCCCGCCCCTGAGCCGCTGAAGATCGGCTTCGTCTACGTCGGTCCGGTCGGCGATGCCGGGTGGACATTCGCCCACGACCTCGGCCGCAAGGCGATCGAGGAGAAGTTCGGCGACAAGATCAAGACCACCTTCGTCGAGAAAGTGCCGGAAGGCCCGGACGCCGAGCGTGTGATCCGCGACTTGGTGGCCCAGGGCAACACGGTGATCTTCGCGACCAGCTTCGGCTACATGGATGCGATGGAGAAGGTCGCCAAGGACTTCCCCGAAGTGAAATTCGAGCATGCCACTGGCTACAAGACGGCCGAGAACTTCCGCGTGTACGAGGCCCGGTTCTACGAGGACGCGTACATGGCGGGCGTCGTCGCCGGCCGTATGACCAAGACCAATGTGCTCGGCTTCGTCGGCTCGTTCCCGATCCCGGAAGTGCTGCGCAACATCAACGCATACACGCTGGGCGCGCAGAGCGTGAACCCGAAGGTCACCACCAAGGTGGTCTGGGTGAACACCTGGTTCGATCCGCCGAAGGAGAGCGAGGCCGCGCAATCTCTGATCAACGCGCGTGCCGACGTGCTGCTGCAGAACACCGACTCGACCGCCGTGCTGCAGACCGCCGAGAAGAACGGCAAGTACGCATTCGGCTGGGACAGCGACATGAGCGCCTTCGCGCCGAAGGCCCACCTCGCCTCGTGTGTGGTGCTGTGGGCGCCGTACTACGAGAAGACGGTCAACGACGTCCTGAACAAGACCTGGAAGACCGAGGTCACGAAGTGGGGTACCAAGGAGGGTATCAACGACTTCGCGAAGGTCGCCGAGTTCGTGCCCGCCGAGGTCAAGGCCGAAGTCGAGAAGATCAAGGCGGGCCTGAAGGACGGCTCGTTCTCGGTCTTCAAGGGGCCGATCGTCGACAGCAGCGGCAAGGAGCAGCTTGCGAAGGACGTGGTCGGCGACGATGCGTGGAAGGGCGGCATCAACTTCTTCGTGAAGGGTGTCGAAGGCAAGATCCCCAGCGGCAAATAGGGCGCGATGATCGAGGCCACGCACTGGCATCCGGTCGCGCAGGTCGAGGAGCTGCGCGACACCCCGCTCGCTGCGACGCTGCTCGGGCATGCGCTCGTGCTGTGGCGTGACGCGCGGGGGGCTGCCCACGCGTGGTCTGATCGCTGCCCGCACCGCGGGGCGAGCCTCGCTCGCGGCCGCGTCGTCCCGGCGACCGAGGCGCCGGGCGGTGCGCGGCTCGAATGCCCGTACCACGGCTGGTCGTTCGACGCCGACGCCCGTGTGGCCCGCGTCCCGGCGCTGCCGGACTTCGCGCCGCCGGCGACCCACCGGGCGCATGCGCACGAGGTGCTCGAGCGCTGCGGCCTCGTTTGGGTCCGGCTCGAACCGGGCGCGCTCGGGCCGCCGGCCTTCGCAGCCGAGGAGGATGTGCGGCTGCGCAAGGTCAACTGCGGGCCGTACGAGGTTGCGACGAGCGCGCCGCGGGTCGTCGAGAACTTCCTCGACCTGTCGCATTTCGGGTTCGTGCACGAGGGCAGCCTCGGCGACCGAGACCATCCAGAGATTCCGGACTACCGGGTCGAGGACACGCCCACCGGCCTGCTGGCGACCGGGTGCCGCGCGTGGCAGCCGCTCTCGAGCATCCATGCCACGGGCGGTGCGATGGTCGATTACACCTACGAGATCGTCGGCCCCTACACCTGCGTGCTGACCAAGGCGCCCGAGGCCGGGGCCGTCGCGATCGACGGGTTCCGCGAGTCGATCGCCCTCTTTGTGTGCCCGACCGGCCCGGAATCCTGTCGCGTCTGGATCCGGATGGCGATGACCGACTTCGCTTCGCCCGACGCCGCGATGCGCGGCTTCCAGGACATGATCTTCGGCGAGGACCTGCCGGTGCTCGAATCGCAGCGTCCGAAGCGCCTGCCACTCGATCCTAGGGCCGAGCTGCACTGTGCGGCCGACAAGGCTTCGGCCGCCTACCGGCGCTACCTCGGTCGGATCGGCGTGTCCTTCGGCACCTGCTGAGCCGGCCCCCGGCCCCCGGGCGCCGAACTCCGGGGCGGGGTGGGGGCATGTGCGCCGGGATGCAAGGCTGCGCTAGCATGCACGACCTACGCCTTCATCCGCAGCCGGGAGTCATCGACCATCATGAAGCGCATCGCCCTCTTTATCCTCACCAACCTCGCCGTGATGCTGGTGCTCGGCCTCGCCGTGAACCTGCTCGGCCTGAACCGATTCCTGAGCGCCAATGGCCTGAACCTCGGCCAGCTGCTCGGCTTCTCTTTGGTCATGGGCTTCGGCGGCGCGTTCATTTCGCTGCTGATCAGCAAGCCGATGGCCAAGCGCTCGGTCGGCGCGGTGGTCATCAACGACTCGCAGGACCCCACCCACATGTGGATCGTGCAGACCGTCGCCCGCTTCGCCGACAAGGCCGGCATCAAGATGCCCGAGGTGGCGATTTACGAGGGCGAGCCCAATGCCTTCGCAACCGGCGCGTTCAAGAACTCTGCGCTGGTCGCGGTCTCCACCGGGCTGCTGCAGTCGATGCAGCGCCAGGAGGTCGAGGCGGTGATCGGCCACGAGGTCGCGCACGTCGCCAACGGCGACATGGTCACGATGACCCTGATCCAGGGCGTGATGAACACCTTTGTCGTGTTCATCTCGCGGGTCGTCGGCTACTTCGTCGATAAGGTCGTTCTGCGCAACCAGAATGACGGCCCTGGCATCGGCTATTACGTGACGACCGTGGTCATGGACCTGCTGCTCGGCGTGTTGGCCGCGATCGTAGTCGCCTGGTTCTCGCGGCAGCGCGAGTTCCGGGCCGATGCGGGCGCCGCCCAGCTGATGGGCCGCAAGGAGCCGATGATGGGCGCGCTTGCGCGCCTGGGCGGCCTCGATCCGGGCGAGATGCCCAAGACCGTCCAGACGATGGGCATCAGCGGCCGCCCGAGCAGCATCATGGCGCTGTTCTCCTCCCACCCGCCGATGGAGCAGCGCATCGCCGCGCTGCAGGCGCTGAAGTAAGCCGCGACCCCCGGCGGGGCCGGGTCGTTGGGCGTGGACGGGCGCGACGCGAGTCGCGCCCGTCGCGTTTTGGGGCCCGAGCGCGGCCGCGCCACTTGCTTAGGGGCCGCGCGCGGTCGCGCCACGTAGAATCCCGGCCCGGCCCGGCCCGGCCCGGCCCGGCCCGGCCCGCCGCCGCGGCCCACCGGTTGCTGCAGTTGGTCTGCCTGCAGCCGTGTTCGAGGACCAACCACGTGAACGACGACCGGTCCGTCGAAAACCTCGCCGTCGCAGGGCCCGCCGCCCCGCCCCGGCGGGCAGCACTACATTCGCTCGCAGCGGCCGCGCTCGCCGAGCCGCGCTCGCCCCTTGGCGTTCCCCTTGCAGCGGCGCTCGGCGCCGCAGTGCCCCGTCCGGTCGCTGCCCAGGCGAGCGGCCCCGCGAAGGCGCCCCTGAAGATCGGCTTCGTCTACGTGAGCCGCTGTCCTCCGCCGGCTGGACGCACCAGCACGACCTCGGCCGGCTCGAACTCGAGCAGGCGTTCGGTGCGCGCATCGCCACCCGCTTCGTCGAGAAGGTCTCCGAGGGCGTCGACGCCGAGCGTGTGATCCGCGACCTTGCGGCGCAGGACCACCGCCTGATCTTCACGACCTCGTTCGGCTATACGGAGCCGACACTGCGCGTCGCCCGCGACTTCCCCGCCGTCGCCTTCGAGCATGCGTCCGGCTACAAGACTGCGACCAACGTGGCGACCCACAACGCGCGCTTCTACGAGGGCCGCTACCTCGGCGGGATCGTCGCCGGACGCGCGACGCGCTTGAATGTCCTCGGCTATGTCGCCGCCTTCCCGATCCCCGAGGTCCTGCAGGGCATCAACGCGTTCATGCTCGGTGCGCGCGCGGTGAATCCGAGTGCGCAACTGCGGATCGTCTGGACCAGCAGCTGGTTCGATCCGGGCTTGGAACGCGATGCCGCCTTCACGCTGGCAGGGCAGGGCGCTGACGTGCTGACCCACCATACCGATTCGTCGGCCGTGCCGCAGGCGGCCGAGGCCCGCGGGCTGCGGGTCGTCGGCTACCATTCCGACATGAGCCGCGCCGCACCGAAAGCCCACCTCGCCTCGGTGACCCACCACTGGGGCCGCTGCTGCGTGCAACGCACCCAGGCCGTGCTCGACGGCACCTGGCGCAGCTGGACCACCTGGGGCGGCCTGGAGGACGGCATGGTGCGTGTTGCACCGCTCGCCCCGGACCTGGCCGGCGATACCGCGACACTGCTGCGCGCCAGCGAGGCCGACCTCGTCACCGGCAGGCTGCAGCCGTTCACCGGCCCGATCCGCGACAACGAGGGCCGGGTCCGCCTGCAGCAGGGCACCATGGGCGACGAGGACCTCAACCGCATCGACTGGCTGGTCGAGGGCGTCGTCGGCAAGGTCCCCAGGAGCTGAGCGCCATGGCCGTCGTCGCGATCCGAGCAGACTTCCTGCACTGCCTGCGCGACCCCGGCCTCGACGGGGCCGATACGAGCGCGGTCGAGCACCTGCGCGACGGCGTGCTGCTGATCCGCGACGGGCGCATCGAGCGTCTGGCGCCTGCAGCTGCGCTGCTGCCGCAGCTCGGTCCCGACGTTCTCGTGCACGACCGGCGCGGCATGCTGGTCGTGCCCGGGTTCGTCGACACCCATGTGCATTTCCCGCAGGTCGACGTGATCGCCAGCTACGGCACCCAGCTGCTCGACTGGCTGGAGCGCTACACCTTCCCCGAGGAGCAGCGCTTCGCCGACGCGGCGCATGCGCGGGCGGCGGCGTCTTTCTGCCTCGACCGGCTGCTTGAGAACGGCACCACCACCGCGAGCGTCTTCTGCACCGTGCACCCGGGCTCGGTCGACGCCTTCTTCGAGGCGTCCGAGGCGCGCGGTCTGCTGATGGTCGCCGGCAAGTGCCTGATGGACCGTAACGCGCCCGACGGGCTGCGCGACACCGCGCCGGGCGGCATCGACGAGAGCCGCGCGTTGATCGAGCGCTGGCACGGCCGCGGCCGCTCGCGCTACGCGATCACCGTGCGCTTTGCAGTCACCTCGACCGAGGCCCAGCTCGAGGCCGCCGGTCGGCTCGCCGCCGAGCATCCGACTGTGCACCTGCAGAGCCACGTCGCCGAAAACCGCGACGAGGTTGCCTGGGTGGCGCGGCTGTTCCCCGAACGGCGCAGTTACCTGGACGTCTACGATCACTACGGCCTGCTGCGCGAGCGTGCCGTCTACGCGCACTGCATCTGGCTCGACGACGCGGACCGCGCGCGGCTCAACGCCTCAGGCACGGCCGCCTCGTTTTGCCCGACCTCAAATCTGTTCATCGGCAGCGGCCTGTACGACCTGCGCCAGGCAATCGCGGCCGGCCATCGGCTCGGGCTCGGCACCGACGTCGGCGGCGGAACCGGCTACTCGATGCTGCGCACGCTCGGCGAGGCGTACAAGGTGCAGCAGCTGCTCGGCATCTCGCTGCCCCCGGCTTACGCGCTGTACCTCGCGACGCTGGGCGGCGCGCGCTCGATGTACCTCGACGACCGCATCGGCAGCCTGCAGCCCGGCCGCGACGCCGACCTCGCGGTCCTCGATCCGGCGGGCACGCCGCTGCTGGCGCGCCGCACGGCGCTGCGCGACGATCCGCTCGACACCTTTTTCGCGCTTGCTACGCTCGCCGACGACCGCGGCGTGCTCGAGACCTGGGCCGGGGGCGTGCCGGTGCACCGCCGAGCGGGCGCGGCGCCGCCTGCCCGGCCCTGAGCGGCATCCGGCCCTGAACGGCGCACGTCCATGACGCGGGCCACCGTCGTCCTCGTCCACGGGCCTTGCCTCGGGCCCTGGGTCTGGGCCGACGGGCAAGACGGCCTGCGCCCGCGCCTCGAGTCGCTCGGGCTGCGCTGCTTCGCCCCCGATTTGCACGAGGCCTGGCCCGCCGGGCAGTGGTCGCGCCGCGTGGCGCACCTGCCGTTGTCGCGCTACGTCGACCGGCTGCACGCGATGCTCGTGCATCTCGAGGGCCCGAAGATCCTCATCGGCCACTCGATGGGCGCGCGTGTGGTCGAGGGCCTGATCGCGCGCGGCGCACATGACGGCGCGGTGCTGATCTCGCCGACCCCACCCGACGGGTTGGAGGTGGCCGCCCGCGACCTCGCGGCCCGACACCCCGCGGCGCTCGCCCGCGTGCTGCTCGCGCGCCGCCCGCTGCTGCTGCTGCTGGGCGAGTCCGGCCAGCCCGATCCGACCCGTGTGCGTGAGCTGCTCCTTGGGGCCCGGGCGTCCGATGCGCTGGTGGCGCGCGTCGCCGCCGCGCTGCGCGACGAATCGTTCTCGGCCTGCCTCGACTGGCTGCGGCCGTACGAGGTGCCGCGCGACGCCGGGGTGCCGGTGTTGGCGATCTCCGGCCGCGACGACCCGCTGGTGACGCCGGCCGCGCTGCGCCGCACCGCGGTCGCCTGGGATGCGGTCGCGCATGTCGTGCCGCACGCTGGTCATTGCCCGATGCTCGGCGACGGCGCCGGCGTTGTTGCGCGCCTCGTCGAGCGCTGGCTGTTCGACACGTGAGCGGTGCATGCGGATAGGCATTTCGAACGCCCTAACAAGGCCCGGGAGGGCCAGCAAGCGCCATGGGCAGGGAGCTGCGCGGCGCGAGGGCGCCCATTCGGACGCACCCGGGTGTGAACGCGGCCAGGCTGCGGGTGGCTGCGGGTTGTCATCCTGGCCTCGATCCCAGGCTCGGGCCCGATGTCGGACACGGCGCGCAGCCGCCACCCCCCAGATGCAGCGCTGGCGCGCCGGCCCATGGCGCGCGCCCCGGATGGCGAATGCGTGTCAGTCTGCGGCGAAGGCGTGATCAGCGTGGCCCGGAGGGGGATCATCCGGCCTGCGCAGAGCGGAGGAACGACGTGGAGGAAGGCCGGGGACGGCGGCCCGGACGAGCGTCAGCGATCCCTTGCGCCGCGCGGGGGTGGAACCCCTAGGCAATCTATTTCCTGAGATCGCCAAGGTTCTGCGAGCGGAGCTATCTGATGTCGTTTGAGGAGCTGAGTCCTTTAATTATTGGCCTTATACGCCGATGATTTCATTGCCTGCGCCAAGCGATCCGCTACGAGCCTGACACGGCGAGACCGGCGCACGTCCGGATGCATGACAAGGAACATCGGACGGACAGGTGGTGCGGTCTCGGGGGTCAGTTTCCCCAGTTGCGGATGAGCACACGCCAGAAACTCAGGCAGCAGCGCGATACCAAACCCGTCGAGTGCCGCATGTAGCATCGTCGCCATATCGTTCCGTAAGCTCCCCTGTCAAGCTGACAAGTCGAACGTAGAGACTTTCGGTTTGAAAACTCTGGGCATGAACTGCACCGGCGGGACGTTGCCGAGCGACTCATGCGGTCGGTACTCGTTGTAGTCGGCCAGCCAGTCGTCAGCGATCGTCTGGACGTCCGCGAGCGCGTTGAACAGGTTCGCGTCGAGCACCTCCTCCCGGAAGCTTCTGTTGAACCGCTCGATGAACGCGTTCTGGTTCGGCTTGCCGGGCTGGATGTAGAGCAGCTTCACCCGGTTGGTCTCGGCCCAGTCGACGAACTTCTCCGCGGTGAACTCCGGTCCGTTGTCCAGGCGGATGGCATCGGGCCGACCGTAGACCTCGACGAGCTGCTCCATGACTCGAACGACACGCGCCGACGGAATTGATTTGCCGCACTCGATTCGCAGCCCCTCGCGGTTGCCTTCGTCGATGACATTGAATGTTCGGAAGGTCCTGCCGTCGTACGTCGTGTCGTGCATGAAGTCGACCGACCAGATCTTGTTCAACCCGAGCGGCGCCACGAGCGGCTGACGCTCCCGTGTGAACGTCCGACGTCGCGTCCTGCGCTTGAGATTCAGTCTCATAAGGCAATAGATCCGATGAACGCGCTTATGGTTCCAGCCGTGGCCGTCGGCGCGAAGCCGCCGGAAGCACTTCCAGAAGCCCCAGCGCGTGCGTTTCGCGATGATTTCGTTGAGCACGCCGACGACCGGCGCATCGTGCAGCGCCCGGTCCACCGTGCCCTTGTAGTACGCCGACCGCGACAGATTCGCGATCCTGCAAGCGCGCGTCCTCGAGATCCGGTGCTCACAGACGAGCACCTCGATGACGGCACGCTTGGCGGCCGGCGTCAGAACTTTCGCGACAGGACGTCCTTGATCGCCGCGTTCTCCAGCGCCAGGTCTGCGTACAGCCGCTTCAGACGCGCGTTCTCGGCCTCGAGCTCCTTGACGCGCTTGAGCTCGGGCACAGACATCCCGGCGTACTTGCTCTTCCACTGGTAGTACGTGGCGCTGCTGATGCCGTGCTTGCGGCAGACCTCGCCGACCGCCAGACCAGCCTCGCCTTCGGCCAAGATCCCCATGATCTGGCTCTCGCTGAACTTCGATTTCCTCATCGCCTCTCCCGGCAGTTGAGGAAGTCTCCGGTTTCATCCTGTCCACTTCAAGGGGGAGCTTACGCTCCGATCAGATCCAGCATCAAGCCGGGATGCTCCGTCCGCAACCCGCGCAGCCCCGGCAGCAGAAGATGGGCAAGGATCAGTGGGGGCGCGGAGATGCGAACCGTGCCAGCCAGCGCATCCATGTCTGCCGACACCCGCCGCAAGGCCATGACCTCCCGCTCGACCGCCTCGGCCCTTCCAAAAAGGTCATGGCCTTCCACCGTCAGCGTCCACCCCCGCGCAAGGCGGTCGAAGAGGCGAATCGACAGGGCCGCCTCCAACTGACCGACGCGGCGCGCAACGGTCGAGTGCTCGACGCTGAGCTGGCGCGATGCCCCGGACAAGCTGCCGGTGCGGGCGAGCGCGAGGAAATAGCGAGTCCGTCCTGAACAACCCGTGAAGCGGCCGACCTCAACCCAGGGGAGCGAGTGTCAGCCCCATGACTGCGAGCAGCCATGCAATGGGCTGGGCACAAAAACGCCGCAGCGCCCGCAGCAGCAGCC
>JBIPLJ010000051.1:0-30331 GCA_044368415.1 Burkholderiaceae bacterium | reverse complement strand
CGTCGCGCAACTTATGCCAGGCACCCGAGAGCGTCATGATCCCGTTGATCATCCCGCCCCATGACGGCGCCAGCAGGATCAGCGAGAACACCATGCCGATCGACTGCGCCCAGTCGGGCAGCGCGGTGTAGTGCAGGTGGTGCGGACCCGCCCACATGTAGGTGAAGATCAGCGCCCAGAAGTGCACGATCGACAGCCGGTACGAGTACACCGGGCGGCCGATCTGCTTGGGCACGTAGTAGTACATCATCCCCAGGAAGCCCGCGGTCAGGAAGAAGCCGACCGCGTTATGGCCATACCACCACTGGACCATCGCGTCCTGAACGCCGGCGAATGCGGAGTACGACTTCATCGGGCCGGCGGGGATCGCCGCGCTGTTCACGACATGCAGCAGCGCCACGGTGAGGATGAACGCACCAAAAAACCAGTTGGCTACGTAGATGTGCCGGACCTTGCGCGTGGCGAGCGTCCCGAAGAACACGATCGCGTACGAGACCCAGACGAGCGTGATCAGGATGTCGATCGGCCACTCGAGCTCGGCGTATTCCTTGGAGGTGGTGTAGCCCAGCGGCAGCGAGACCGCCGCAGCCAGGATGACCAGCTGCCAGCCCCAGAACGTGAAGGCGACGAGCGGCCCGCCGAACAAGCGCGTCTGGCAGGTGCGCTGCACCGCGTAGTAGCTGGTGGCGAAGAGCGCGCAGCCGCCGAATGCGAAGATCACCGCATTCGTGTGCAGCGGTCGCAGCCGGCCGTACGAGAGCCACGGCAGGTCGAAGTTCAGCGCCGGGAAGGCCAGCTGGGCGGCGATCACCACGCCGACCAGCATGCCGACGATGCCCCAGATCACCGTCATCACGGCGAACTGTCTGACGACCGTGTCGTTGTAGGTCGCCGATACCGATGTGCTCACGTTCCTCTCTCCCCTTGGGTTCTCTGTGTCAATTTTGCTGCGCACCAGCCCGCCCGCCTTGATCCAGGTCAAGGGCTCAGTGCGGCGGGCGATTTCCCGGAGAGTCGTCGTCTTCGAGGATGCGCTCGCCCTCTTGCTCGACGTCGTCGAACTGGCCGCTTCGCACCGACCATGCGAGCACGCCGACGATGGCGAGGACGAGCACCACCGATAGGGGCACCAGCATGTAGAGGATGTCCATGGCCGCGCTCGTAGTAGACGTCCGCAGCCGGCGGGGTCAGGCGAGCGCCGACGGATCCGCGGGGACCGGGCTCGCGGTTGGCGAACCCTTCGCCGAGGCGCGGTCCGCGAGGCGCAGCGCATTGAGCACGACGACGAGCGAACTCGCGGCCATGCCGAGGCCCGCTAGCCAGGGCGGCAGCAGGCCTGCGAGCGCCAGCGGGATGCAAACTGCGTTGTAGAGCGCAGCGAACACGAGGTTTTCGGTCACGATGCGCATCGTGCGGCGCGCCAGTCGCCGAGCGTCGACGAGCGTCGCGAGGCGCCCGCCGAGCAGCAGCAACTCGGCCTGGTGTTGCGCCAGCGGGGCCGCGGTGGTGAACGACACCGACAGGTCGGCGCGCGCCAGGACCGGCGCGTCGTTGATGCCGTCGCCGACCATCGCGACGCGCCGCCCCTCGGCCTGGCGCGCGGCGAGTGTCACGAGCTTCTGCTGCGGCGAGGCCTCCGCGCGCCAGGCATCGAGTTCGAGGCGCTCGGCGAGCCGCGCGACGCGCGCGGTCTCGTCGCCGGACAGGATCTCGACGCTCGCGCCGTCCGCACGCAGGGCCGCGAGCGCGGTCGCCGCATCGGCGCGCACCGTCTCGGCGAGCTCGAAGCGCGCGACCGGCCGGCCGTCGAGCGCGAGGCGGATGCCGCCCGGCTCTGCACCCTCCGCCATCGATCCGGGACCCGGACCCGCCTCGTCGCCGACGCCTGCGAAGGCCGCGCTGCCGATGCGTGCGTCCACCCAGCGGCCGTCGAGCAGCACCTGTCCGGTCAGGCCCGCGCCGCCATGCTCGACCATGTCGCGCACCGCGTAGAGCGCGCCGGAGGGGGCCGCGCGGCACAGCGCCGTCGCCGCCGGGTGCAGGGAGCCCGCCTCGAGCGCGGCCGTCACCGCGAGCACGCCGGTTGCATCAAGCGACAGCACCGCCGCGCCCGCGAGCAGGTCCAGGCGCTCGAGCGACAGCCGGTCGTGGGTGAGCGTGCCGGTCTTGTCGAAGATGAAGGCGTCGATCGAGGCGAGTGCCTCGATCGCCTGCGGCGAGCGGGCCAGCAGGCCGCGGCGCGCCAGGGTGCCGGCGGCGGCGAGCAGGGCGGTGGGCGTGGCGAGCGACAGCGCGCAGGGGCAAGTGACCACGAGCACCGAGGCCGCGACCCAGATCGCACGCGACGGGTCGATGACATGCCAGACCGCCCAGGCCAGCGCGGCCAGCACCAGCACTGCGACCAAGAACGGCCCGGCCCAGCGGTCGGCGATCTGCGCGATCCGCGGCTTGCGGGCCGAGGCCGCCTCCACCAGGTCTGCGATCTCCTGCAGCCGCGAGTCGCGCGCGGCCCGTGTCAGGCGCACGGTCAGCGGGCCGCTCAGGTTCAGGCTGCCGGCGGCGAGCGCATCGCCCGGACGCTTGGGGATCGGCGTGCTCTCGCCGGTGAGCAGCGACTCATCGGCATGCGAGCGGCCGGTCTCGACAACACCGTCGGCCGGCACCGCCTGGCCGACCGCGACGCGGACCCGGTCGCCCGGGCGCAGCCGGCGCAGCGTCACGGTCTCGAAGCGCTTGTCTCCGAGCAGCCGCTCGACGGTCTCGGGCAGGCGCGCGAGCAGGTCGGCCACGCCCGCCAGCGCCCGTTCGCGCGCGGCCGCCTCGAGCCAGCGTCCGATCAGCAGGAACGCGACGAACATGGTGAGCGAGTCGAAGTAGACCTCGCCGCCGTCGAGCGCGGCGGCGCTGCTCGCGACGAAGGTCACCACGATGCCGAGCGAGACCGGCACGTCCATGCCGATGCGGCGCGCCCGCAGGTCGCGCCAGGCGTTGTGCAGGAAGGGGCCGGCGGCGAACAGCAGCGCGGGCAGCGTCAGCATGAACTCCGCCCACATCAGCAGGCGCTGCACGTCGGCGGGCATGTCCTCGGGGCCGGCGACATAGCGCGGCACCGCGTACATCATCACCTGCATCATGCAGAGCACCGCGACCAGCATCCGCCACAGCGCCTTGCGGCGCCCGGCCGCCTGCACGTCGGCCATCGCCGAGCGGGCCACCGGGCGCGGCGCAAGCCCGAGCGCGGCGATCCTCGCAAAAAGGCCTGACAGCGGCTGCACGTCTGGTCGGAAGACCAGACGGGCCCGCCGCGTCGCCGCGTTGACCGAGACCTCGTCGACCGCGCCGCGCAGCGCCTGCTCGATCGACACCACACAGGCCGCGCAGTGCACGCCGTCGATCGTGAGGACCGCCTCGAGGCGGCGCGAGCCATCGGCGAGTGCAGGCAGCTCGCGGGCGAGCTCCGCCAACTCGTCCGGATCGTCGAGGTGGCGGTAGGCGTCGTGAGGCGACATCCGGGCGGGCGTGGCGAGCGTGCCGAAGTGGGACCGGTCGATCATAGCCAGCGCCGCCGCCGGTCGGGTGGACGCGCCCGAGGGTGACTTGACCCAGGTCAAGTCATGGTCGGAGGGGCGGGTTTCGTAGCACAATGCAAGCCCCTGCGACCTCTTCCGGACACGCCCTAGATGACCATTCCGCGCGCCACCAAGATCGTGGCCACGCTCGGCCCCGCCTCCACTGACTCGGCCACGCTCGAGCGGCTCATCCTGTCCGGGGTCAACGTCGTCCGGGTCAACTTCTCGCACGGCACCGCCGAAGAGCACATCGGGGTGGTGGGCCGGGTCCGCGAGATCGGCAAGCGCCTGGGCCGTGACATCGGCGTGCTGGCCGACCTGCAGGGGCCGAAGATCCGGATCGGCAAGTTCGCCGACGGCAAGGTCACGCTGATCGAGGGCGACCGGTTCACCTTCGACATCGACTGCGAGGTCGGCGACGAGACGCGGGTCGGGCTGGACTACAAGGACCTGGTCAATGACGTGAAGGCCGGCGACACGCTGCTGCTCAATGACGGCCGGATGATCATGCGCGCCGACCGCGTGACCGAGCGCACGATCGAGTGCACGGTCACGCTGGGCGGCGTGCTGTCGAACCGCAAGGGCATCAACCGGCAGGGCGGCGGCCTCTCGGCGCCCGCGCTGACCGCCAAGGACATGGACGACATCAAGACCGCGGTCGGCTTTGCCGCCGACTTCGTGGCGGTGTCGTTCCCGAAAAACGCCTCCGACATGTACATGGCGCGCGAACTCTGCCGGGCGGCTGGCGGGCGGGCGCTGATGATCGCCAAGATCGAGCGCTTCGAGGCGATCGGCAACCTCGAGGAGATCCTGAAGGCCTCCGACGGCATCATGGTCGCCCGTGGCGATCTCGCGGTCGAGGTCGGCGATGCGGCGGTGCCGGCGCTGCAGAAGCGCATGATCCGCATGGCCAAGGAGCTGAACCGGTTCACGATCACCGCGACGCAGATGATGGAGTCGATGATCGAGTCGCCGGTGCCCACTCGTGCCGAGGTGTCCGACGTGGCCAATGCGGTGCTCGACGGCACCGACGCAGTGATGCTGTCTGCCGAGACCGCCGCCGGCAAGTACCCGGTCGAGACGGTGGCCGCGATGGCGCGGGTCTGCGACGAGGCCGATCGCTCGGGCTCGTTTGCGCTCGACAAGGAGTTCCTGAACCGCACCTTCGGTCGCATCGACCAGGCGATCGCGATGGCCGCGCTGTTCACCGCCGCGCACATGAAGGTCAAGGCAATCGCGTCGCTCACGCAGTCGGGCTCGACCGCGCTGTGGATGTCGCGGCTCGATTCGGGCGTGCCGATCTACGCGCTCACGCCCGAGGAGGGCAGCCGACGCCGGATGTCACTGTACCGCGAGGTGCACCCGGTGCCGATGACCTACACCGGTTCGGACCGCGAGAGTCTGTTGCTCGAGGTCGAGCAGAAGCTGGTCGACCTCGGGATCGTCGAGCGCGGCGACCTGGTGCTGATGACCATCGGCACCCCGATCGGCAAGTCGGGCGGGACCAACACGCTCAAAATCGTCAGGGTCGGCGACCACGCGTAGCGGGGCACCCGCCGACGGCCCGGCAGTGCGATTTTCCCGGTGCTGCCTGGGGGGGGCGCGGCATAATCGGCGTTTTCGGGACTTTCGCAGAGCCCCGCTGCCGGAATGCGTCGACGCGCGGGGCTGTGCGAAATTTCACATAGGAGTTCCTCCATGCCCCTCGTATCGATGCGCCAGCTTCTCGACCATGCTGCCGAGAACGGCCACGGCATCCCGGCCTTCAACGTCAACAACCTCGAGCAGGTCCAGGCCATCATGTCGGCCGCCGCCGAGATCGACGCGCCGGTGATCATGCAAGCCTCGGCGGGTGCCCGGAAATACGCGGGCGAGCACTTCCTGCGGCACCTCATCCAGGCCGCCGTGGAGTCGTACCCGTCGGTGCCGGTCGTCATGCACCAGGACCACGGCCAGTCGCCGACGGTCTGCAAGGGCGCGATCGACCTCGGCTTCACCTCTGTGATGATGGACGGCTCCCTCGAGGAGGACGGCAAGTCGATCGCCAGCTATGACTACAACGTCGATACCACCCGCCGAGTCGTCGACATGGCGCATTCGGTCGGCGTGACGGTCGAGGGCGAGCTCGGCTGCCTGGGCTCGCTCGAGACGATGAGGGGGGACAAGGAGGACGGGCATGGCACCGATGCGACGATGACGCGCGAGCAGCTGCTGACCGATCCGGAGCAGGCGGCCGACTTCGTCAAGCGCACCCAGGTCGACGCGCTCGCGATCGCCATCGGCACCAGCCACGGTGCCTACAAGTTCTCGCGCAAGCCCACCGGCGACATCCTCGCGATCTCTCGCATCAAGGAGATCCACGCGCGCCTGCCGAACACCCATCTCGTGATGCACGGCTCCTCGTCGGTGCCGCAGGACCTGCTCGAGGAGATCCGCAAGTACGGCGGTGCCATGAAGGAGACCTATGGCGTGCCGGTCGAAGAGATCCAGGAAGCCATCAAGCACGGCGTGCGCAAGATCAACATCGACACCGACATCCGGCTGGCGATGACCGCTGCGATCCGCAAGTTCTTCGCCGAGCATCCGGAGAAGTTCGATCCGCGTGAGTACCTCAAGCCCGCGCGCGAGGCGGCCAAGAAGATCTGCGTGCAGCGCTATACCGAGTTCGGCTGCGCGGGGCAGGGCTCGAAGATCAAGGCGACGGCCCTGTCGGTGATGGTCGAGAGGTACCGCAACGGCGAGCTGGCGCAGGCCGTGATCTGACGCGTCGGGCGCGGGCATCGCCCGTGCCTGCGCTACGATGGGTTCATGCAGACCCCGACCGCTGCCGAGTTGGCCCGCAGGTTCCAGCTGTCCTCGCTGCCCGAGTCGTTCTACGACGACCCGTACCCAACCTACCGCGCGCTGCGCGAGCACGACCCGGTGCGCGTGCTCGACTCGGGCGCTGTGTTCCTGACCCGCTACGAAGACGTCGCGGCAATGTACCGCAGCGCGTCGGTCAGCTCCGACAAGAAGCGCGAGTTCGGCCCGAAGTACGGCGACACGCCGCTCTTCGAGCACCATACCGGCAGCCTCGTGTTCAACGATCCGCCCTCCCACACGCGGGTGCGGCGGCTGATGCTCGGCGCGGTGAACCAACGCGCGATCGCGCGGATGGAGCCGGGTGTGTTGGCGCTGGTCGATCGACTGCTCGAGGCCGTGGCTGAGCGTGCCGCGGGCGGTGCGCAGGTCGACCTGATCGAGGACTTCGCGGCCGCCCTTCCGATCGAGGTGATCGGCAACCTGCTGTCGTTCCCTCGCGAGGACCGCGCGCCGCTGCGCGGCTGGTCGTTGGCGATCCTCGCTGCGCTCGAGCCGCGGCCGACGCAGGCGATGCTCGACGCCGGCAACCGTGCGGTGACCGACTTCCTGGCCTGTCTCAAGGACCTGGTCGCCCACCGGCGCGCGCATCCGCTCGACGCCGACGAGGACGTGCTGACCCGGCTGCTCCAAGGCGAGGTGGGGGGCGAGCGGCTCACCGAGAGCGAGCTGCTGCACAACTGCATCTTCCTGCTCAACGCGGGCCACGAGACCACCACCAACCTGCTGGGAAACGGGCTGCATGCGTTGATGCGCTTCCCGGACGAGCAGCGGCGGCTGCGCGAGGACCCGTCGCTGTTGCCGGCCGCGATCGAAGAGATGCTGCGCTGGGAGAGCCCGCTGCAGCTCAACAACCGGATGCTGACCGCGGCGTCGGACATCGGCGGACACATGTTCGGCGAGGGCACCTTCGTGACGCTGTGCATCGGCGCCGCCAACCGCGATCCGGCGCAGTTTCCGTACGCCGATCGCTTCGACGTCGGACGCAAGCCCAACCGGCAGCTCGCCTTCGGTCACGGCGAGCACGCCTGCGCGGGGATGAACGTCGCGCGCATGGAGGGGCGGATCGCGATCGGGCGGCTGCTCGCGCGCTTCCCGCGGCTCGAGCCGGGCGCAGCGCCCACCCGCGACCGGCGGATCCGCTTTCGCGGGTTCACGACGCTGCCTGCGCGCCTCGGCGACTGAAATGCCGCAGCGGATGCTGCAGGCCTGGAGGGCGCGCGTCGCACTCGCCGTCACGTTCGGGCTGGGCCTGCTCGGCGCGCCCGTCGCGCGGGCGACGCCGCGCATCCAGCCCGACGCGCCACCCTTCGTGTCGATGCCGCCGCCCCCGCTGTCGCGGTCCCGCAGGCCGGCGAGCGCGGCAGGCCGCCGATCGCGCTGCCGACCTGCGGTCCGGCCGGCTGCTTCGATGTCATCGACCGTGTGATGCCGTCGGCGGGCGGCGGCGTGCTGATGGGGCCGGGCGGCCGGCCTGGCGTCCGTACGGGGGCGATGGCGACCTGCTGAGGATTGGACCGACCGCAGGTCGCTCCGCGCCTATACTCATCAGCTCGCGTCCGCGGTTGGGAGTGCCATCGTGCTCCCGCCTGGACGCCGCATCCGCGCGGCAGGTCCGTGCGTCGAGGCCGCTGCACACGGCCCGTCGGAGAGACCCATGATCCAGATGTCCTATATCAGCCAGGCCAGCGTGCCGATGTCCGCCGACCAGCTGCTCGCGTTGCTGATGCAGTGCCGGACGAACAATGTGTCCCGGAGCCTGACCGGGATGCTGCTCTACGGGAACGGCACGTTCCTGCAGGTCATCGAAGGTGAGGAGGCGGTCGTGGATCGCCTCCTCGGCACAATCGAGGCGGATCCGCGCCACGTCGGGATGCGGCGGCTCTCGCGCAAGACGATCGAGCGCCGCCAGTACGCCGACTGGAGCATGGGGTTCGAGCGCATCACCGACGACGGGCTGCGCCAGATCGACGGGCTCCGTGACTTCAGCGCGCACGACTTCAACGTCGAGACCCTCGCCGACCGCCATGACATCGTCGATTCGCTGATGAGCCAGTACCGCATCACGCACTGGGACCCGCTGGTCCGCGAGATCGATGCCAAGGACAAGGTCATCGAGCACCTGCGCCGCGATCTCGTGCAGGTGCGCAGCCGCGCGGAGCTGACCAGCCTCGTGCTCGATAGCCTGACCGGCGCGGCCCGCCACGGCAGCTTGGGCGAGGAGCACCTGCGCCTGTGCGAATCGATGCTGTCCACGCTCGGCTCGAGCCGGCCGGCCGACCCCGCCTGACTGAGGCCCGGGCCCGTCCGACGCTTAGGGGCGATACCCGGACGAGCGCCACGACCGGCACTTGGGATGGTGTCTCTCCGCGCCGTCTTGGGCGTCGATGGTCGGTCGTCGATGGGCGACGATCATCGCCTGCGGTACCCTCTTGGCCCGAGGAGAAGATTGCATGCCGCGCTTCGCTGCCAACCTGTCGATGATGTACACCGAGGTGCCGTTCCTCGAGCGCTTCGGCGCGGCCGCGAAGGACGGCTTCAAGGGCGTCGAGTTCCTGTTCCCCTACGCGTTCGAGGCGGCTGCCATCGCCGCCGAACTCGAGCGCCACGGCCTGCAGCAGGCGTTGTTCAACACCTGGCCCGGCGACTTCGAGGCTGGCGAGCGCGGCCTCGCCTCGCTGCCCGGGCGCGAGCGCGAGTTCCTCGAGGGCGTGGACCGCGCGATCGGCTACGCGCGTGCGCTGAAGTGCCCGCGGCTGCACGCGATGGCTGGGCTGCTGCCGGTCCGCGTGGACCGCGCCGAGCGCCGCGCGCTCTACGTGCAGAACCTGCGCGAGGCGGCGCGCCGCTGTGCGGATGCGGGCCTGGACCTGCTGATCGAGCCGATCAACACACGCGACATCCCGGGCTTCTTCCTCAACACACAAGCCGATGCGCACGCCGTCATCGCCGAGGTCGGGGCGCCGAACCTGAAAGTTCAGATGGACCTGTACCACTGCCAGATCGTCGAGGGCGACCTCGTGATGAAGATCCGCCAGTACCTGCCGACCGGATGTGTCGGCCACCTCCAGATTGCCGGTGTGCCGCTTCGCCACGAGCCAGATCTGGGCGAGGTGAACCATCCGTACCTGTTCAATCTGCTCGACGAACTCGGCTGGGATGGCTGGATCGGCTGCGAGTACCGGCCGCGCGCTGGCACCACCGCCGGGCTCGGCTGGTTCGCGCCGTACCGTTGAGTGACGACGCGGCGCGCTGGGAGAACGCGCCGCGCGCTCAGACGATCGCCGAGTGCACCAGGTTGCTGACCCGATCGAGCCGCACCGAATGCCACGGATCGGGCGCGCGGCTGTTGGTGAGGTAGGCGAAGGACACACCCGACTCCGGGTCCGCCCAGCAGTACGAGGAGCCGACGCCGCCGTGCCCGAAGGTGCCGGGCGAGGCATGCGAGCCGAGCCCGCGGATCGTGGTCGTGGTGCCGCGCAGGTGGGGGCCGAGGCCGCGGTGCATCGGCATGCCCATGTAATGGTCGAGCCGGTCGCCGGTGTGGTTTCGGATCGCGAAGGCAAGGGTTCGGGGCGACAGCAGGCGCACACCGGCCAGCGTGCCACCGGCGAGCATCATCTGGTAGAGCGCCGCCATGCCGCGCGCCGTGCCGTAGGCGCCGCCGCCGGGCGCGCAGGCGCGCCGCCAGGTCTCGTTGTTGCTGTCGGCGCGCAGGTGTTGGCCGCCGTCGGCGCCCGGCTCGTGCATGTCGGAGACGCGCGTGTCCTCCGAGGGCGGCAGGCCCATGTACAGGTCGTGGCCGAGCCCGAGCGGCTCGATCACCGAGGCCCGCACCTGCTCGCGGAAGTCGCGACCGGTGAGCCGCTCGATCAGCGCGGCGAGCACCCAGTGCGCCGACAGCGCGTGGTATTCGATGCGCGTGCCCGGCGTCCATTCGAGCGTGAACTCGCAGACCGAGCGCAGCCGCGCCTCGCGCTCGAGCCAGCCCTCGCGCGAGATCTGCGCGTTCGGGAACCCGCCCTGGTGGGTGATGACCTGCAGGATCGTCACGTCGCGCTTGCCGTGCTTCGCGAATTCGGGGAGGTGGTCGGACACGCGGTCGTCGAACGAGAACGCCGCGTCCTCGGCGAGCCGCCACAATGCGGTCGCCATCAGCACCTTGGTGTTCGAGTACAGCAGCCACAGCGTGTCGGGTCGCGCCGGCACACGCGTGGGCTCCAGGCGCGCGTCGCCGACGGAGCGCTCGAGCAGCAGGCTGCCGTGGCGGGCGATCGCGATCTGCGCGCCGGGATACCGTCCCTCAGCGATCTGCGAATCGATGAGGCCAGCCAGCCGCTCGAGCCGGTCGCAACGCAGGCCGGAGGACGCGAGGTCGCCGGCAGGCAGGGGAAAGGTGTCCATCCCTCGATCGTAAACCCGATGGTCGGCTCGGGCACAATGCCGCCTTCACCCGTCACCCTTCACGCCTCTACGGATCGACCCATGGCCCGAGCCCTCCACCAAAGCGCGTTGCGCTCGCTGCCGCTGCTGTCGCGCGGCAAGGTCCGCGACAACTACGCCGTCGGCGAGGGCAGGCTGCTGATCGTCACCAGCGACCGGCTCTCGGCCTTCGACGTTGTAATGGCCGAGCCCATCCCCGACAAGGGGCGGGTGCTGAACCGCATGGCGTTGTTCTGGTTCGACCGGCTCGCCGACGTGGTGCCGAACCACCTGACCGGCATCGACCCCGAGTCGGTGGTCTCGCCCGCCGAGGCCGCGCAGGTCGCCGGCCGCTCGATGGTGGTCAAGCGCTTGAAGCCCATCCCGGTCGAGGCGGTGGTGCGCGGCTACCTGATCGGCTCCGGCTGGAAGGACTACCAGGCGAGCGGTGCGGTCTGCGGCATCGCGCTGCCGGCGGGCCTGCGGATGGCCGAGAGGCTGCCGCAGCCGATCTTCACGCCCGCGGCCAAGGCCGAGATGGGCCAGCACGACGAGAACATCTCCTTCGCCGACATGGTCACGACCATCGGGGCGCCGCTCGCCGAGCGGATCCGCGCGATCTCGCTCGAGCTCTATCGTCGCGCATCCGAGTATGCGGCCACACGCGGCATCATCATCGCCGACACCAAGTTCGAGTTCGGACTCGACGACGCGGGCAGGCTGCACCTGATGGACGAGGTGCTGACCGCCGACTCCTCGCGCTTCTGGCCGGCCGACTCCTACCGCGTCGGCACTTCGCCGCCGAGCTTCGACAAGCAGTATGTGCGCGACTACCTCGAGACCCTCTCGGGCTGGGCCAAGACGCCGCCACCGCCGCCGCTGCCGCCCGAGGTTGTCGCGGCGACTGCGGCGAAGTACCGCGAGGCGCTCGAACGCCTCACGGGACTCACGCTGGACTAGGTCGTCGCGCGGCCCAGGCTGTCGCGCGGCGCGCCATCACTTCGGCAGGATCACCGAGTCGATCGCGTGGATCACGCCGTTGGTCGCGGCCACGTCGGCCATCACGACGTTCGCGCCGTTGACCATCACTTTTCCGCCCTCGGCCTTGAGCGCGACGGTCTGACCGTTGACGGTCTTCGCCTCGCCGGTCTTCACGTCCTTCGCCATCACCTTGCCCGCGACGACGTGATAGGTGAGGATCGCGCGCAGCTTGGCCGGATCCTTCAGCAGGCCGTCGACCGTGCCCGCGGGCAGCTTGGCGAACGCGGCGTCGGTGGGCGCGAACACCGTGAACGGGCCCGGGCCCTTCAGAGTGTCGACCAGGCCGGCGGCCTTGACTGCGGCGACGAGGGTGGTGAACTGGCCAGCGCCGACGGCGGTGTCGACGATGTCCTGCGCGGCGTAGGCGGCTTGGCCGGCGACCAGCGTGAGGGCGGCCGCGGCGAACTTGATCGAGGTGAAGGGCTTCATGGGAACTCCGGTGGGTGGGAACGAATCGGTCAAGTCGTGACCGATGAGTGCGTCGTCGGTACCGCAGGCCGATTCCTGACAGGGAGTCGGCAGGCGACCGGCTAAAATTACGGTTTGAGCGGAGCAATCGATGGCCGAGGCGTCCCCGATCGTCGGGGTGGTGATGGGCAGCAGCAGTGACTGGGATGTGATGCAGCACGCGGTCGCGGTGCTGCGGGAGTTCGGCGTGCCGCACGAAGCGCGCGTGGTGTCAGCCCACCGGATGCCTGACGACCTGTTCGCGTATGCCGGGGGCGCTGCCGCGCGGGGGCTGCGGGCGATCGTGGCCGGCGCCGGTGGCGCGGCGCACCTGCCGGGCATGCTCGCGGCCAAGACCATCGTGCCGGTTTACGGCGTGCCGGTGCCCTCCAAGTACCTGCGCGGCGAGGACTCGCTCGCCTCGATCGTGCAGATGCCGCGCGGCGTGCCGGTGGCGACCTTCGCGATCGGCGAGGCGGGCGCGGCCAATGCCGCGCTGCATGCGATCGCCGCGCTCGCGACCACCGACGCGGCGCTCGCCGAGAAGCTCCTCGCGTTCCGCGCCCGCCAGACCGAGGCGGCGCGCGCGATGACGCTGCCGCAGGGCTGAGGCACATGCACCGACCCGTGCCGCCGCTGCCCCCGGGCGCCTGGCTCGGCCTGCTCGGCGGCGGCCAGCTCGGTCGCATGTTCTGCTTCGCCGCGCAGAGCCTGGGCTACAAGGTCTGTGTGCTCGATCCGAGCGCCGACAGCCCGGCCGGAAGCGTCGCCGACCGCCACCTGCACGCCGACTACCTCGACGATGCCGCGCTCGACGAACTGGCACGAACCTGCCGGGCGGCCAGCACCGAGTTCGAGAACGTGCCGGCGCAGGCGCTCGAGCGGCTGGCCCGCGACGTCGCCGTCGCGCCGCGGGCCTCGGCGGTCGCCATCGCGCAGGACCGCATCGCCGAGAAGGCCTTCGTCGGGCGGGCCGGCATCGAGGTCGCGCCGTACCGGGCGGTGCTGGGCGAGGCCGATCTGCTCGACGCCGAGCCATCGCTATTTCCCGCGATCCTGAAGGCGGCGCGGCTCGGCTACGACGGTAAGGGCCAGGTGCGGGTCGCCGATCGCGCGGCCGCGCTTGAGGCGTTTCGCGCGATGGGCGGCATGCCCTGCGTGCTCGAGCAGCGGCTGGCGCTCGCGCTCGAGGTCTCGGTGCTGGTGGCGCGCGGCTTCGACGGCGAGGCGCGCGCCTGGCCGGTCGCCGAGAACGAACATCGCGGTGGCATCCTTGCGCTGTCGACGGTGCCGGCGCGCGTCGACGCGGCGCTCGCCGCGCGCGCGACCGACGGGGCGCTCGCGATCGCCGCGGCGCTCGACTACGTCGGCGTGCTGTGCGTCGAGTTCTTCGTGCTCGCCGACGGCCGGCTGGTGGTCAACGAGCTCGCGCCGCGGCCGCACAACTCGGGGCATTGGACGATCGACGCCTGCGTCACCAGTCAGTTCGAGCAGCAGGCGCGCGTGCTCGCCGGGCTGCCGCTGGGTGGCGTGCGCCAGCACTCTGCCGCGGTGATGGTGAACCTTCTCGGCGACATCTGGTTCCGCGGCACGGACCGGGCGAGCGAGCCCGACTGGGCGGCGGTGCTCGGCCGTCCGCAGGCGAAGCTGCATCGCTACGGCAAGGCCGAGGCGCGGCCCGGCCGCAAGATGGGCCATGTCACCGTGATCGGCGAAACCGCGCACGAGGCCATCGCCGTCGCGGCCGCGATCGAGCGGGACCTGGGCATCGTGCGGTGAGGGCGGTGGGGCGCGCCGGCGCCGTCGAGCCGGCGACCGAGGCGGCAATCGACCGAGCCGCGCGTGTGCTGCTCGCCGGTGGCCTCGTGGCACTGCCGACCGAGACCGTCTACGGGCTGGGCGCCGATGCCGCGCAGCGCGACGCTGTCGAGCGCATCTACCTCACCAAGGGCCGCCCGCCCGGGCATCCGCTGATCGTCCATGTGTCGGACCTTGCACAGGCCCGGCGCTGGGCGGACGTGGACGTGCGTGCTGGGCGGCTGGTCGCGGCGTTCTGGCCCGGGCCGCTGACGCTGGTGCTGCCACGCGCCGAGGGTGCGCCCGCCTGGGCCTGCGGCGGGCAGACGAGCATCGGGCTGCGCTGCCCCTCGCATCCGGTCGCGCGTGCGCTGCTCGAGCGTTTCGTCGCGCTCGGCGGCAGCGGCGTGGCCGCGCCCTCGGCGAACCGCTTCGGGCGGGTGAGCCCCACCCGCGCCGAGCATGTGATCGACGATCTCGGCGCAGACGCGCCCATGGTGCTCGATGGCGGCGCGGCTGAAGTCGGCGTGGAGTCGACCATCGTCGACCTGAGCCGCGGGCGGGCGGTGCTGCTGCGGCCCGGGCGTATCGGCCGCGACGCGATCGAGGCGGTGCTGGGCGAGCCGGTCGCCGATCGGGACGCCGACGCGCCGCGCACCTCGGGCACGCTGGCCGCGCACTACCAGCCGGCCACCCCGGTCGAGCTGCATGCGGCCGACGCGATCGCGGCGCGCGCCGTGGCGCTCGGTCCTGCGCAGGTCGCGATCTGGTCGGCCTGGCCACTTGCAACCGCAGTCGGCCACTGGGAGCCGGCCGCGGCCGATGCCGCCGGCCGCGAGGCGGCGCTGTACGAGGTGCTGCGCCGCCTCGACCGACTCGGGCTGCGACGCATCCTCGTCGAGGCGCCGCCCGTGGGCGCCGATTGGGACGCACTGCGCGACCGGCTCGAACGCGCCTCGCACTCGGGCTGAAGTGGCGTAGGCGGCCCCGCGGCCTCCCACGCCGTGGCGGTCCGAACTCCCACCCGACCGGACAGCGAAGCCAGCTCGCCCACGGCACACTCGTGTGATGACAGACAATTGCCGCTCCATCGCACAGCCCGACGCCGCCGCGCGCCCGACCCGCGCCCGTGCGCCGTTTTCCCCCGCATGGGTCGCCGCCTGCCTCGCGGTCCTCGTCGCCGGCTGCGGCCATGACGACGACCCCGCGGCGCCGCCCGTCGCGATCGTCACGCCGCCGACCGCGGTCGGCGGTGTGACACAGGTCGCCCCGCCTCAGCCTGCCTGGCTGATCGACACCTCGGTGGTTGCGCCGCTGCCGAAGGCGACGCTCGAAGCCGCTGCCGCTGCGCAGGGATGGACCGCCCAGCTCGGGCCTGCGCGCTGCGACGTGACCCTCCACGCAATCTTCCATCCGACGACCGGCCCCAAGGGTGAGCCGACCAACGCGTCCGGCGCGGTGATGGTGCCGGGCGGCGCGGGCTGCCCGGGCCCGTATTCGCTGCTGTCGTACTCGCGCGGCACCGACCTCGACCGCAACCGCTCGATGACGACGCCCGACGACCGCGAGACGCAGGCAGTGGCCGCCTTCTTCGCCGCCCGTGGCTGGGTGGTGGTGGCCTCCGATTACCTCGGCTACGCACGGTCCACCTTCCCTTACCACCCGTACCTGCACGCCGAGTCCGAGGCGCGCACCGGCATCGACGCGCTGCGCGCCGCCCGCACGCTGCTGTCGCGGCTCGGCGTGGCTGAATCCGGTCGGCTGGCCGTCGTCGGCTACTCACAGGGCGGGCACGCGGCGCTGGCGATCGAGCGCGCGATCGAGCGCGACCGGCCCGAGGGCGTGTATGCGCCGGTGGCGACCGGCGCGATGTCCGGCCCGTACGACCTCTCGGGCACTTTCACCGAGAGCGTGCAGCTCCTGCCGCTGCTGACTGTGCCGGTGGGCAGCTCGGGCACCGCGCGCAGCGCGCTGCTGCGGCTGGGCGACGTGCTCGGCACCAGCGCCGCCGAACTGCTGCAGGGCGGCTCGCAGCTGGGCACCGTGCTGCAGGCGAACTCGGTGATCGGCTGGCGGCCGGCCGCAACGGTGCTGCTGTGCGGCGGGGCGCGCGACCCGGTCGTGCCCTTCTCGAACACCACGCGCGCGGCGGCCGACTTCGCCGCGCGCGGTGCGACGGTGACGGTGCTCGACGTCGAGCAGGATCCGGTGCTGCGTAGCGGCCTGCCGCCGGCCGGCGCACGGTCCGACGAGCTGGGCAGCTACCACCAGGGCCTGGTGCCGCCGCGCTGCTTTGCGGCGACGCGCGACCGATTGCTGGAGCCGCTGCGCTGAGTGGGCTCAGACCGTGCGCAAGCGGCCGAGTCGCTCGGGGGCGTCGCGCAGCGCCGCCGACGGCCCCTCGAGCGGGCCCTCGCCCTTGACCCGCACAAACGCGCGGTCGGCGGCGCGCAGCATTGCAAACGCGCGATCGGCGGCGCGCAGCATTGTCTAGAGCACGGGCCGGCGCACGAAAGCCAGCGCCGCTTCGATGACCGCGTCGGGGCAATCCCGGTGCGGTGAATGCCCGCAGCCCTCGAGGCGCAGCGAACGCGCACCGGGCACGGCGCGCTCGATCGCGTCGATCTGCGCCATCGTGCCGTACTCGTCGCCATGGCCCTGGATCGCCAGCACCGGGCGTCGGATCGCGCCGAGCAGGTGTTCGATCGACCAGGCGCGGAACGCCGGATCGAGCCAGGCGTCGACCCAGCCGAAGAAGGCCGAGTCGACGTCGTCGTGAAAGCGCGCGAGACCTGGGACGAGCTGCCATCGGAGAAGGCGCTCGGCCTGGCGGTCCCCGAGGCGGCCGACGCGGGTGCCCAAGCGGCCGAGGGTGTCGAGGGCGCGCCGGCCGCGGCGCCGGTCGGCGCCGACCTCCTGCCCGGCTCGCAGGTGCCGCCATGGTCGGCCGCACATCCGTACGTCAACCTCTATACGCACCGCAATCCGGTGACGGCGATGGTCGCGGGCAACGATCGCGTGACCGAGCTCGGCACCGACAGCGACACGCACCATATCGTGCTCGACTTCGGTTCGACGCCGCTCCCGGTGCTCGAGGGGCAGTCGCTCGGCATCCTGCCGCCCGGCACCGACGCCAATGGCCGGGCCCGCCCTGCGCGCCAGTACTCGATCGTGCAGGACGCGATGCGCGAGCGCTCTGCCGACCTGGCAGCGGTGCTGAAAGACGAGGCCACTCACGTCTATGTCTGCGGCCTGAAGGGCATGGAGGCGGGTGTGCTCGAGGCGCTGCGCGACGTATCCGCGACCCACGGCATCGATTGGCCGGGGCTGCACGCGCGGATGAAGGCCGAGGGGCGGCTGCATTTCGAGACATACTGAGCGGGGCGGATAGGGGCCGGCACGCCGTTAGACGCCGCCAGCATTTGCTCAGCACATCCGGGTCGTTTGCCTCCCGCACCCTAGCCCCTAGGCTGCGGGGCTGACCCAGGGGCCCCGATCCGGACCATGTACCGCTACGACGATTTCGATCAAGCACTGGTCGACGAGCGGGTCGCGCAGTTCCGCGACCAGACCCGACGATTCCTCGCCGGCGAGCTGTCCGAGGACGACTTCCGTCCGCTGCGGCTGCAAAACGGCCTGTACGTGCAGAAGCACGCGCCGATGCTGCGCATCGCGATCCCCTACGGCACGCTGTCGTCCGTCCAGCTGCACAAGCTCGCCGACATCGCCGACCGCTACGACCGCGGCTACGGACATTTCAGCACCCGCCAGAACCTGCAACTGAACTGGCCGGCGCTCGAGGCGGTGCCGGACATCCTCGCCGAACTGGCCTCGGTCGAGATGCACGCCATCCAGACCAGTGGCAACTGCGTACGCAACACGACGACCGACCACTTCGCCGGCGTCGCCCGCGACGAGCTGGTCGACCCGCGCCCCTACTGCGAGCTGATCCGCCAGTGGTCGACGCTGCATCCGGAATTTGCCTTCCTGCCCCGTAAGTTCAAGATCGCGGTGTCGGCCGCCCGTGCCGACCGGGCCGCGGTCCAGGTTCACGACATCGGGCTGCGCGTGGTGCGCGACGAGGCAGGTGCGCTCGGCTTCGAGGTCTGGGCGGGCGGCGGCCTCGGCCGCACGCCGGTGGTGGCGCCGCTGATCCGTGCGTTCCTGCCGGAGCGCGAGCTGCTCAACTACCTGGACGCGATCCTGCGTGTCTACAACCGCTTCGGGCGGCGCGACAACAAGTACAAGGCGCGGATCAAGATCCTCGTGCGCGAGCTCGGCGCGGCCGCGTTCACCGAGCAGGTCGAGACCGAGTGGGCGGCGCTGCGAGGCGGGCCGTCCACGCTCGACGACGCGGTGCTCGCGCAGATGAGCGCGGCCTTCGCGCCGCCGGCCTATCGGATGCTCGCCGAGCATCCTGAGGTGCTGGACGGCGCGCTGTCGGACGCCCCCGGCTTCACCGCCTGGGTCGCTCGCAGCGCGACGCCGCATAAGGTCCCCGGCTACCGCTCGGTCACCGTGTCGCTGAAGGCGCACGGCGTGGCCCCGGGCGATGCGACCAGCGATCAGATGCGGGTGGTGGCCGACGCCGCCGACCGCTTCGGCTTCGGCGAGATCCGCGTGAGCCATCACCAGAACCTGGTGCTGCCCGACGTCGAGCGCGCTGCGCTGCCCGAGCTGTACGCGGTGCTGAAGGCTGCGAAGCTCGCGGCGCCGAACGTCGGGCTGCTCACCGACATCATCGCCTGTCCGGGCGGCGATTTCTGCTCGCTGGCCAACGCGGTGTCGATCCCGGTCGCGCAGTCGATCCAGGCCCGCTTCGACGACCTCGACGACCTGTTCGACATCGGCGAGATCGAGCTGAACATCTCGGGCTGTATCAACTCCTGCGGGCACCATCACGTCGGTCACATCGGCATCCTCGGCGTCGACAAGGCCGGTGAGGAGTGGTATCAGGTCTCGCTCGGCGGCGTGCAGGGCCCGAAGGCCGCCATCGGCCGGATCATCGGCCCGTCGTTCTCGCGCGGCGAGATCCCGGAAGTCATCGCGCGGCTGGTCCGTACCTACGTCGAGCGGCGCGAGTCGGTCGACGAGCGCTTCATCGACGTCGTGCAGCGCCTCGGCATCGAACCCTTCAAGGCATCTGTCTATGGCAACGCTGATCGATCGGAACGGGCTCCGGCCTGACACCTGGCACGGGTTCGACGGCGACGCCGGTTCCATCCCACCGGACGCCGACGCGTTGATCCCGCTGGTCGAATGGGTCGAGCGCGCCGCGCTCTGGTCGGCCCGGCCCGGGCGGCTCGGCATCCTGCTGTCTCCCTCAGACGATCCGGCCGCGATCACGGGCGACCTCGGCCGCTTCGCGCTGCTCGCGGTGTCGTTCCCGAGCTTCACCGACGGCCGCGGCTATTCGAGCGCGCGGCTGCTTCGCGAGCGGCACGGCTGGCGTGGCGAGCTGCGTGCGGTCGGCGACGTGCTGCGCGACCAGCTGTTTGCGATGGCGCGCTGCGGCTTCGACAGCTTCGCGCTGCGCGCCGACCAGGACGTGCCAGCCTCGCTCGCCGCCTTCGGCGACTTCAGCGTGCGCTACCAGACCGCCACCGACGAGTCGGTGCCGCTGTTCCGCCGCCGGGGCACACCGACCGAGGCGAGCGCGGCGTGAGCCTGCCGGCCGGGCAGCCCGTCGCCACGGGCAAGGTCTGGTTCGTCGGCGCCGGTCCCGGCGCCGCCGACCTGCTGACCGTGCGCGCGATCCGCGTGCTCGCGCGCGCCGACGTCGTGCTGCACGACGCGCTGCTGACTGATGCCGTACTCGAATGGGCGCCGGCGGCCGACCTGATTGCGGTCGGCAAGCGCTGCGACGGCGCCTCGGCGGAGCAGGCCTGGATCGACCGCGCCCTGGTCGACGCTGCGCGCCGCCATGCGGTGGTGGTGCGCCTGAAGGGCGGCGATCCGACGGTGTTCGGCCGGCTCGACGAGGAGATCGACGCGCTCGAGGCGGCCGGCATCGACTGGGAGATCGTGCCGGGCATCACCGCGGCTGGCGCCGCCGCTGCCGCGGCCGGGCACTCGCTGACGCGGCGCGGCGTCGCCCGACGCCTGGACATCGTGACGCCCAGGGTCGGCCGCGGCGAGCCCGGACACGACGGCGACGCCGGCGCGGGCTGGGCCGAGGGCCTGTCGCCCGCGGGGACCGTGGTCCTGTACATGGCTGGCCGCCTGGCCGGACGCTGCGCGCGGACCCTGTGCGCGCGGGGTTTCCCAGCCGACACGCCGGCGGTGGCCGTGCGGGCTGCGTCTTGGCCCGGGCAGTCCGTCGAGCGAACGACGCTCGGGGCGCTCGCCGCCGGCGGCCTGGAGGTCGACGATCGGCCAGTCGTGCTGCTGGTCGGGTGGGCCATGGCAGATCGCCGTGCGATCGCCGCTGCCCGGCGGCGGCTCCACGTCCGCCCGACCGAGGCCGAACCGGCGCCGCTCACCGTCGACTGATCCGGCCGGCGTACCGAACGACCCCATTCGCGGGTCGCCGCGACCGCTCTGCGGACCCCTACGGAGCGCGCCCGACTTGAAGTCGCTCAAGTACTGCGGGCCGCGCTCCGATAACACCATTAAGCGCCGCGGTGCCGTGGGGTCGCAGGTCCATGCGTCCCGGCGTGCCGCGTGGTTCAGCCGTGACCGATTTCTCTCCCTGTACGCTTCGTGCCGACACCCACGCTGATCGAGACCGTAGCCGACCTCACCGCCGAGCGCGACCGCGATTCGCTCGAAGCGTCTGTGGCGCAGCTGCTGCGCGCGATGCTCGATGCGCGCAGCGTGACCTACCTGCGCTTGGTGGCCTGCGAGGGCGGGGCCCGGCTCTGGCCGGTGCTGCGGGCGACTGCGGCGGGGACCTGTCGGCTGAGTGACCACTGCGATGCGAGATCGCTGCCCGAGGTGGACGGCTCGCGCGCGCGCTGCCTGTCCGAACGCGCCGCGCTGCGGCTGTCCGGCCGCGCCGAGCCCCGCTGCGGCTACCTCCTTCCGGTGCTCTCGGAGCGCGAGCCGGTCGGCCTGATCGAGGCCGATGGTGTGGACGCGGCGCTGCCGCCCGAGCGCGAGGCGGCGGTGGCGAACCTGCTGCGGATCTACCGCAACCACTTGGCGCTGCTCGACTACGGCGAGCACGACACGCTGACCTCGCTGCGCAACCGGCGGACCTTCGATGCGGACTTCAACCGCATGCTCCGGAACGACCCGGCGGGCGGGCCGGGTGTCGTCGGGCCGGACGCCCGCGAGACGGGGGGCCAAGAGACACCCGCGCGCGTGCCGGCCCCGTCCGATGCGCCGCACTGGCTCGCCGTGGTCGATGTCGACCGGTTCAAGCGAATCAACGACGAATACGGCCACCTCTACGGCGACGAGGTGCTGCTGCTGCTTGCGCAGATGATGCGCGCGCAGTTCCGACCGGTCGATCGCCTCTACCGCTTCGGCGGCGAGGAGTTCGTGGTCGTACTCTCGCGCACTGCGCCCGAGGCGGCGAGTACGCCCCTCGAACGGCTGCGCGGCAGCATCGAGTCGCGCACCTTCTCCCGTGTCGGCCGCGTGACGGTGTCGATCGGTTACACGCGGATCGGCCCGCTCGACGACACCGCCGGCGCCTTCGGCCGTGCGGATGCGGCGCTCTATCACGCCAAGCAGACCGGCCGCAACCAGGTGCTCGGCTGGGAGGCGCTGGTGGCGTCCGGGCATCTCGCGCCCAAGCAAAGCGACGCGGTGCTCGAACTCTTCTGAGCGCCGAGGGGCTTCGGCGGTGGCCCCGCTTCCGGGTTAAGCTCGAGCGCCGGCACGTGCGGCATCGATCGCCGCGCGCCGTTCCCAATGCCCGCTCGATGACCGACTCTGCTCCCCTCGACCCCTCCGCGCTGGTGGCGCTCGTACACCGCCTGCGAGGTCGCGACCGGACCTGGACTGCCGGTGCGGCGGCGCGCTTCGACGCCTGGCTGGACGGCGTCGAGCGTGACGACGCCGAACGCAACGCGCTCGCCGGCCGCTTTGCCGCAATCGTCGCCGGCACCCAGCACGTCGGCTTCTTCGCCGACTTGGGCGTCGCCCCACCAGACGGCTTCGGCGCCGAGCTGCGGCACCGTGCGATGCTCCGGCTGCTGCCCGAGGACCATGAGGACGACCAGCTCAAGGACTGGGCGCGGCGCCTGTTCGGCGCCCCGGCGGCGGCCTCCTGGGCGCTGTCGATCCCCGGCGACCGCTGGCAGCGCCTGGCCCGGCTGCTGGATGTGGGCACGATGCCGGCGCCCGCGCGCCAGCGGCTCGCCGCCGAGATGCTCGAGGCGCTCAAGGTGCTGTCCGCGCGCATCGCCGCGGCCGGCGTCGATCCGGCCATCTCGCGAATCGATCCCGACGCACAGCGCGCGGCCTCGCCGTTCCTCGAACAGCAGCCCGCTGTGCGTGCCTACATCGACGGCTGGAGCGCCGCCCTCGTCGCCGGCGACGCGCAGCCCGCCGAGGACGACCGGCCGGTGCGCGTGATGCTGCATCAGTGCCGCGACGTGGTCCGGCGCATCCGGCGCAACACCCGGCGCACCGGCGTCACCGTGTCGCTGACCTTCAAGTTGCAGCGCCTGTCCGAGATCGTCGACCGGCTCGAGCTGTTGCTCGATCTGCTCGACTTCACCCAGCCCGGCGCGCAGCGCAACACCGCGTGGATGCGTTTCTTTCGCCACCAGGTCCGGGCCTGCGCCGACGAGACCAGCCTGCGCTCGGTGTGGCGCAAGAGCACCGAGCTCGCCGCGCTCGAGATCACTGAGCACGCCGGGCGCACCGGCGAGCACTACATTGCCGCCGACCGCGCGCACTGGTGGGCGATGCTGCGCTCGGCCGCGGTCGGCGGCGTGCTCATTGCGTTCATGGCGATCGCCAAGGTGCTGATCACCGCGATGCACGCGCCGCCGCTTGTGGAGGGCGTGCTGGTGTCGCTGAACTACGGCCTGGGCTTCGTGCTGATCCAACTGCTGCACGGCACGGTCGCGACCAAGCAGCCGGCGATGACCGCCGCCCGCATCGTCGCCGAGGTCGATGCCGGGCAGGGCGCAGGCGGCGAGCGGGCCTGGATGCCGCGGGTCGCCGAGCTGCTGGTTCAGGTGGTGCGCAGCCAGTTCGTTGCGGTGCTGGGCAATGTCGGCGTCGCGCTGCCGTTGGCGGTGCTGCTCACCTGGGGCCTGCTCGCGGCCACCGGCTGGTCGCCGGCCTCGCCCGAGAAGTCCGCCGCGCTGCTCGACCAGCTCGATCCCCTCGGCCTGACTATCTTCTACGCGGCGATCGCCGGCGTGTGCCTGTTCCTCGCGGGTATCGTGTCCGGATACTGCGACAACCTCGCGGTGTTCCACCGGCTGCCGCGACGGGTCGCGCGCATGCCGCTGCTGGTCGCGGTCGTGGGCGAGCGGCGCGCTCAGGCCGTCGGTGCCTGGGTCGAGCACAACTTCGGCGCGCTCGCAGGCAACTTTCTCTTCGGCTGCATGCTCGGCGGCGTCACGCTGCTCGGCACACTGTCGGGCCTGCCGCTCGACATCCGGCACGTGGCGTTTGCGTCCGCCAACCTCGGGATGGCGGGGACGGTGCTCTGGGCTCATCTCACCTGGCAGCCGATCGTGCTGGGGGCGATCGGCGTCGTCTTGATCGCGGTCACCAACCTCGCGGTCAGCTTCACGCTCTCGCTGATGCTGGCGCTGCGCGCCCGCCGGCTCGATACGCGCGGGATCGGGGCGACCTGGCGCGAGCTGGTGCGCCGTTCGCTGTCCCGGCCGCTCGATCTGGTGCGCCCGCCACCCGTTGCGGTGCGCTCCGAGACACCGGTCGTGGACTGAGCCGGCGCGCGGGCCGGGGACCGCGCCAGGGACCACGCGCAGGCTCGCCGCATGCACTGCCCCGTCTCTATAATCGGCGTTCCCGCTCCGCCCGAGGTCCCTGATGCACACCACTCCGCGCGCCCGCCGTGCCGTCCTGTCCGCCGCTGTGTCGGCCTGCGTCCTGTCCGCAGCCGGCGTGCCGATGACCGCCCGCTCGCAGTCGAAGATCAAGGTCGCCGCGGTCTACACCGTGCCGGTCGAGCAGCAGTGGGTAAGCCGGATCCACAAGGCGCTGAACGCCGCAAAAGATCGTGGTGCGATCGACTACGAGTTCAGCGAGAGCGTGGCCAACGCCGACTACGAGCGCGTGATGCGCCAGTTCGCCGAGAAGGGCGCGCAGTTCATCGTCGGCGAGTCCTTCGCGGTCGAGGCTGCGGCCCGCAAGGTCGCCAAGGACTATCCGAAGATCTCCTTCCTGATGGGCTCTTCGGGCAAGCCGCAGGCGCCGAACTTCTCGGTGTTCGACAACTACATCCAGGAGCCGGCCTACCTGACCGGCATGATCGCCGGCGGCCTGTCCAAGACCGGCAAGATCGGCATGGTGGGGGGGTTCCCGATCCCCGAGGTCAACCGTCTGATGAACGCGTTCATGGCCGGCGCCAGGGAGGTGAATCCGAAGGTCGAGTTCATGGTCACCTTCATCAACTCGTGGTTCGACCCGCCCAAGGCAAAGGAGGCGGCCTTCGCGATGATCGACAAGGGCGCCGACGTCATGTACGCCGAGCGTTTCGGTGTGTCCGACGCGGCCAAGGAGCGCGGCAAGCTCGCCATCGGCAACGTCATCGACACCCAGGACAAGTACCCCGAGACGGTGGTCGCTTCGGCGCTGTGGAACATGGAGCCCACCATCGAGCGCGCGCTCGAGGCGGTCAAGGGCGGCAAGTTCAAGGCCGAGGACTACGGCCAGTTCTCGACGATGAAGTACAAGGGTTCGGCGCTGTCGCCGCTCGGCACCTTCGAGTCGAAGATCCCGGCCGACCTGGTGAAGACGGTCCGAGACCGCGAGCGCGCGATCTATGATGGCAAGTTCACCGTCAAGGTCGACGACAACCAGCCCAAGCCGAACGTCAAGTGACGCGGTGACCGGGCGCGCCGAGCCGGTCCTGCGGCTGACCGGCATCACCAAGCGCTTCGGCTCGCTGCTCGCCAACGACGACATCTCGCTGGAGCTCGCGCGCGGCGAGGTCCTCGCGCTGCTCGGCGAGAACGGCGCTGGCAAGAGCACCCTGGTGTCGATCCTGTTCGGCCATTACGTGGCCGATGCCGGCACGGTCGAGGCCTTCGGCGCGCCGCTGCCGCCGGGCGATCCCGCGGCGGCGCTCGCCGCCGGCATCGGCATGGTCCACCAGCACTTCACGCTGGCCGACAACCTGACTGTGCTCGACAACGTGCTGATCGGCGTCGAGCCGTGGTGGTGGCCGGTATCGCGTCGCGCGGCGGCGCGCGCCAAGCTGGTCGGCCTCGCCGCGCGCTTCGGGCTGACGGTCGATGCCGACGCGCGGGTCGGCGACCTGTCGATCGGCGAGCGGCAGCGCGTCGAGATCCTCAAGGCGCTCTACCGCGACGCGCGGATCCTGATCCTCGACGAGCCGACCGCGGTGCTCACGCCCCAGGAGAGCGAGCGGCTGTTCGCAACGCTGCGCGCCTTTGTCGCGGCCGGCCTGTCGATCGTCTTCATCTCGCACAAGCTGGGCGAGGTGCTGGCCGCCAGCCATCGCGTCGCGGTGCTGCGCCAGGGGCGGCTCGAGGCGGTGCTGCCGGCCGCGGGCACCGACGCCTCGGCGCTCGCGCGACTGATGGTGGGGCGCGAGGTCGCGCAGCCGGTCCGCGCGGCGCGCGTGCGCCGACCCGACACTGCCGCGGCACCTTCCGTGCTCTCGCTGCGCGGGGTCGATGCCGTCGAGGGCGCGCGTACGCTGCTGCACCGGGTGTCCCTCGAGCTGCGCCCGGGCGAGATCGTCGCGATCGCCGGCGTCGCCGGCAACGGTCAGCAGCCGCTCGCCGAGCTGCTCTGCGGGCTGCGCGCGCCATCCTCGGGCGAGCTTCGGGTGGCGGGTGCGCCGCTCGCCGCGAGCCCGGCGGCCTTCATTGCTGCAGGCGTCGGGCGCGTGCCCGAGGACCGCCACCACCTCGGCGCCATCGCCGAGGCGAGCGTCGCCGAGAATGCCGTCGCCGAGCACTACCGCTCTCCGCCCTACGCGCGCGGCGGCTGGCTGGTGGAGCGCGGCCCGATACGAGAGGCGGCCGCCCGCATCGTCGCCGACTATGGCGTGCGCTGTCGCGGGCTCGAGCAGCCAATCCGCCAGCTCTCGGGCGGCAGCATGCAGAAGCTGATTCTCGGGCGGGTGCTCTCGCGCGCGCCGCGCCTCATCATCGCCGACCAGCCCACCTGGGGCCTCGACGTCGGTGCGGTCGCCTGGATCCATTCGAAGCTGCTCGAGGCCGCCTGCGCGGGCGCAGGCATCGTGCTGATCTCCGAGGAGCTCGAGGAGATCCTCTCGCTCGCCGACCGGATCGCGGTGATCTCGCAGGGCCGGCTGTCTGCGGCGCGGCCGGTCGCCGACTGGACGACTGCGACGCTGGGGCTGGCGATGATGGGCGCCGACGCGAAGGAGGGCGCCGATGCGGCTCGAGCGGCGTGAGACTGCCTCGCGCACGGCGATGCTCGTGGCGCCGCTCGTCGCGGTGGCGGTCACGCTCGCGGTGAGCGCGTTGCTGGTCGCCTGGGCCGGCGCGCCGGTGGGGCGCATGTATGCGCTGCTCTTCGACGGGGCCTTCGGATCGCGGTTCGCGCTGACCGAGACCCTGACCCGCGCCACGCCGCTCATGCTCACCGGCCTGGCCGCCGCGGTCGCATTCCGCGCGCGCTTCTGGAATATCGGCGCCGAAGGGCAGCTCTACCTCGGCGCGCTGGCCGCAGTGGCCATCGGCGGGCTGCACGACGGCAGCGGCTTCGACGCGCCGCTGCCGCTGCTCTTTCTCGGCATGGTGGCCGCCGGCATGGCCGCGGGCGCCACGCTGGTCGCGGGCCCCGCGCTGCTGCGCAACCGCTTCGGCGTCGACGAGGTGGTGACGACGCTGCTGATGAACTTCGTCGTCCTGTTGTTCGTCTCCTGGATGCTCGACGGTCCGATGAAGGATCCGGGCGCGATGGGCTGGCCGCAGTCGGTGGGGTTGAATCCGGAGCTCGAGTTCACCCGGCTGCTCGAGAAGTCGCGCGTGCATGCCGGACTGCTGTGGGCGGTCGGCCTGGCGGTGCTCGTGTGGGCGGTGCAGCGCTTCACCACCTGGGGATTCGAATGGCGTGCGGTCGGTGCGAGCCCCGAGGCCGCGCGTTTTGTCGGCGTGCCGATCGACCGCGTGCTGCTGCGGGCGGCGCTGCTGTCGGGCGCGCTCGCGGGCCTGGCCGGCGTCTCCGAGGTGGCGGGGCGCACCGGCTACGTGACGCTCGACATGTCGCCGGGCTACGGCTATGCCGGCATCGTCATCGCGATGCTGGCGGCACTGCATCCGCTTGCCGTCATCGCCGCTGCGGTGTTCGTGGCCGGCATGCTGGTCGGCGCCGACAGCATGAGCCGCGAGGTCGCGGTGCCGAGCTACATCGCCGACGTGATCGTGTCGGTGTCGCTGCTCGCGATGCTGGTGGCAACCCTGCTCGCGCAGTACCGTATCCGGTGGCGCTGAGCATGCTGGGCGACTTCGTCGACACGCTGCTGCAGGCGAACTTCTGGATCGCGGTGCTGCGCATCGCGACGCCTCTGGTACTGGGCACGCTCGGCGTGCTGCTGTGCGAACGCGCGGGCGTGCTCAACCTCGGCATCGAGGGGATCATGGTCGCGGGGGCTTTCGCCGGCTGGTTCGCCGCCTTCCACGGTGCGGGTCTTTGGGGCGGGGTGCTGGCTGCGGCGCTGGTCGGCGCGCTGCTCGGCGGCCTGCATGGCGTGCTGACGGTCGTGCTCGCGCTCTCGCAGCATGTCTCGGGGCTCGGCATCACGTTGTTCGCCACCAGCCTGTCGTACTACGCATACCGGGTCGGCTTCCCCAAGGTCAGCACGCCGCCGACCGTCGAGCCCTTCACCGGTATCGGCGCGCCCTTCGACGCGATCCCGCTGATCGGTCCGATCCTGGCCGCGCAGACGCCGCTCGCGCTGCTGGCCTTCGCGCTGGTGCCCGCAGTCGGCTGGCTGCTGTACCGCACGCCCGCGGGGCTCGCGCTGCGCATGGTCGGCGAGAACCCGGCCGCGGCCGAGAGCGCTGGCGTTCCGGTGGCGGGCACGCGGATCGCCGCGATCGTCGCGGGCTCGGCGCTGATGGGCGTGGCGGGCTCGTTCCTGACGCTCGCCGCCTTCAACGCCTTCTTCTTCAACATGGTCAACGGCCGGGGCTGGGTGTGTGTGGCGCTGGTGGTGTTCGCCTCATGGCGGCCGGGCAAGGCGCTGGTCGGCGCGCTGCTCTTCGCCGGCTTCGATGCGATGCAGTTGCGCCTGCAGCAGGGCGCCGGCAGCGAGGTGCCCTACCAGCTCTGGCTGATGGTGCCCTACCTGCTGTCGATCCTGGCGCTGGTGCTGGTCGCGCGCCGGGCTGCCTATCCGCAGGCCTTGATGAAGCCCTACCGCAAAGGGGAGCGCTGAACATGTTCGACCTGATCGTTCGCAACGCCTCGCTGCCCGACGGGCGCATCGGCATCGACGTCGCGGTGCGCGGCGAGTGGATCGAGGCGCTCGAGCCGCATGCGGTGCTGGCGGGCGCTGCCGCCGGGCGAGAGATCGACGCAGCCGGAATGCTGCTCAGCCCGCCCTTCGTCGACGCACACTTTCACATGGATGCGACGCTGTCGCTCGGCCTGCCGCGGCTCAACCAGTCGGGCACGCTGCTCGAGGGCATTGCGGTGTGGGGAGAGTTGAAGCCGCACCTGACCCAGGAGGCGATCGTCGAGCGCGCGCTTATGTACTGCGACATGGCGGTGGCCCGCGGCCTGCTTGCCATCCGCAGCCATGTCGACACCTCCGATCCGCGGCTGCTCGCCGTCGATGCGCTGCTCGAAGTCAAGCGCCGCGTCGCGCCCTACCTCGACTTGCAGCTGGTGGCGTTCCCGCAGGACGGCGTGCTGCGCTACGAGCCGCGGCGCGACGACCCGTCGTGTCCACTCACCGCGCTCGAGCTGCTCGAGCGCGCGCTCGATCGCGGCGTCGACGTGGTCGGCGGCATCCCGCACTTCGAGCGGACGATGGAGGACGGCCGTGAATCGGTGCGCCTGCTGTGCGAGCTCGCGGCGGCCCGCGGGCTGCGCGTCGACATGCACTGCGACGAGTCCGACGATCCGCTGTCGCGCCACATCGAGACCCTCGCATACCACGCGCGCCGGCTCGGGCTGCAGGGCCGGGTTACCGGCTCGCACCTGACCTCGATGCACTCGATGGACAACTACTACGTGTCCAAGCTGATCCCGCTGATCGCCGAGGCCGGGGTCGCCGCGATCGCCAACCCGTTGATCAACATCACGCTGCAGGGCCGGCACGACAGCTATCCTAAGCGTCGCGGCATGACCCGCGTGCCCGAGCTGATGGCCGCCGGCGTGCCGGTCGCCTTCGGTCACGACTGCGTGATGGACCCGTGGTACCCGCTGGGCTCGGGCGACATGCTCGAGGTCGCCTCGATGGGCCTGCAGGTCGCGCAGATGACCGGCCAGGCCGGTATGCGCGCGGCCTTCGACGCGGTGACCGAGACGCCGGCGCGCATCCTCGGTCTCGAGGGCTACGGCCTGGCTCCCGGCTGCCGTGCGGACATGGTGCTGCTGCAGGCTCGCGATCCGATCGAGGCGATCCGGCTGCGCGCCACGCGGCTCGCGGTGGTGCGCCGTGGCCGGGTCGTGGCGGAGCAGCGCCCCGCCACGTCGACCCTGCACCTCGACGGGCGGCCGGGGCAAGTGGACTTCCTGCACCGGCGCTGATCCGCGCGCGTCGGTCCGTCGGCCTGTCGACGGTCGGCGCGGCCCGTCGCCACCCGGGGGCGGGCATCGCTGCGCTGACCCTGTGGCCTCACACTCCGCGATGCCCGCCCCCGGGCGACGACGGGCGAGACCACGGTGGTGTGCGAACACTCCCCACCACACCCTTCGGCGGGACCCGAACCCTCTCCGCACGAACGCCGGCGAGCGCACCCACGTCTCTCGGCGTCGCTGCCCTTCAGGCCGTTGTGCACCGACTGGGCCGCACCGTCTCGCGCGGGCGTCCGACGGGCATCGGCCGGCGAAGCCGGCCGATAGACACCATGGTCGCCCTCAGCTTCGACGGT
>JBIPLJ010000127.1:0-2819 GCA_044368415.1 Burkholderiaceae bacterium | reverse complement strand
GGGAGTACAACTCACTCAGGCCGCACTCGGCCCTCCAGGGGCGTACGCCCCTGGAGGCAGCCCAACAGGGAGCTGCAGCATGACCACACCCACCAACTCTCATAAGGCCTGGACCAATAAAGGGGGTCACGTCACGGTGCGACCAGGAGAGCAGCACCTGCCACCAAACCGACGATGTGCGTCAGCGCCATCGGTTTGGTGTGGGGAGGGTAGGAGAGCAATGGGTGTCGTTTGACTTGCTTCCCCTCCGCCAACCAGATCAGAACCGACAGCAGCACAAAGCACCCGACCAGTTGAAGTGAGTGCTCTGCCAACCCATCAACTCCAGAGCGGTTGATCTCAACCAGATGGATTGCCAGGTGCTCAATCTTATCGGGGAGCACTGTGCTGATGGCAAAAATGCCCCCAACGCACAGTGCCTGCCATAATGGACTCTCTCGCTTCACAGGGTCATGCAGTCGGGTCATGCCCCAGCACCACCCGCCAACAGAACCAGGGGATCGATTGCCAGCAACCCACCAACGGCAAGGAAGGCAACTGCTGCTGTCTTGCTCACCGTCACAGGCAGTTTCTTGAGCAGCAGATAGGACCCGCCGCTGATTAGCACGGAACTGAGGAGGGCACCACTCCACCAAAGCAGAGTGCTGCTGTCTGTGGGTGCCTCCAGACCATGAAGCATGGCGTGAATGGCAATGCCTCCCCCCACGACCACACCGCTGATGGTGGTGAGTGCGTTGGGATTGGAGGTGTTGGCGAATCGCCCTGCCAGCAAGGTCAGCGCACCAACCGCAGAGATCGCTAGTGCCGCCAGAACCTCAGCGGACACGATGGTGAACCCTGTGAACCCGATGGCAGCACCGATCACCGCACCGCCCAGCGCCCACAACAGCAGTTGGGACGAGATGAAGGAGGAGGCAGTGCCAACCGCCATCAGCATGAGCAGGTGATCCAGACCCAGCAGCGGGTGGGTTAGACCTCCCAGAGTGCCGCCAGCGGCAGTGCTGTGGGCAAGAACGGGATGGGTGCCCAGGACCACGACGGATCCAGCGGTCAGGGCAACCAGGGGCGATAGGAAGCGTTTCATGGGATGCCTCGCTCCTCGCCGAGCACGAAGGTGAGTTGGGACGGCGAGTGTTCTGACTGAGGGGCGAACCCCATCACAGTTGCGGGACAGCGGCGGACTTGGGCGAACCCGCACCGCACTTTCCTCGTTTGACCACCGCCAGGGCGATGGAACCGTCACTTTCCAGTATGGGTTCCCAGGTTCGTTTCAGAGATTGCCTGCTGGACCTTTGGGGTGGTGTTCGCAGGGCATCCAAAGCGACCCCATCGCATGGACCCCATTGCATCCCAGTTCTTCTGCCTTATGCAGCGCCGCCTGCTTGCTGGGATAGGCGTACAGGTTCTGACTTTGGGGCGAATGGTGATGGTGCTGGATGGCGCTTGATGCGCCCAGGCGCTTGGGACCCATGCCGTCTACCCCTGCCCACCACACACCCATCACATTGACTCCTGCGACCAGGATCCCCATCCCGACCACACAGGCGTTGATCACGCCCATTCCCACGGCACCAATGCTCAGCACTCCCATCGGTACAACACCGATGCTCACAACCCCCATTGGGACGATGCCGATGGAAATGATTCCCAGGGGGGCAATCCCAATGGCAATTGTCTTGGGTTTGCCGCCGCAACCCTGAGGTTGCTCAGTGGGCATGGGTCTTTGAGTCACCGTGTTTGGTACAGGGCATCCACTTGTCACCCATTTGGTGCGCCCCCGTGCAGTTGAACTTGCTTGCCGCTTTTTCTGCCTCTGCCTTGGTGGCATACGTGGCAGGGACTGCGCCTTGCGTGGAGTGCTGGGCACAGGCGATGGATGGCACACACGCCGTTGCTAAGGCAATCAGGAGCAGTCGGTTCATGGCGTGAGTAAAGGTTGCAACACCCTATGAGCACTGGACAGAGATGCGATCGGACTGTGAGCAACTGCCAACGACCCTTGACCCTTCCCCGCTCCATGGATCGTACGGGAGTACTCGCATTGTCTCTGTGGTCGTCTCCCGTGTCGATGCTCCTGCTGAGGAGTGGGACCACCTGGACCTGGATGTTCTGCGCCCCTCCCGCTCAGGTGCTGTCTGCGTCACCTGTCAGCACTTCCGCTATGAGGTCGGCAAGCACTGCGTCACGGTGCTGACCTGCCCGAACCAACAGTGTCTGATCCCTCAAGGGGAGCACCTGACCAAGCGGTGCGCTCGGTGGGTGGCACGGCGGGAGGGGTGGTGTGAGGTCTCGTTCTTGAAGCGCATGACGCCCATATCTGCATCCCACTTCTTCTCTTCTGTGCTTTCTGTCCTTTTAGAATGTGTTTATCGCATGGGTGGGTTGAGAAATCGTGTCCCAGACTTCATTTGATCCTGACTCTGCTTCCTCGGGCGAACCTGATGTGACCCAGCAAATCGTCGTCACGCTTTCCTTCCCAACCTTTTCACGCTTGGTTGAACGCTCGATAAAGGAGAGGCAGTCGCTTAGTGACTTGATTTCTCAGATCCTCAACAATACTCGGTAAAGTCTCTTTGCTGAGAGCGTTGCTGATTTACCAGACCTGAAGACCCCCAAAAGCAAGGGCGAACAGACCAAGTTGGATGTATCCCCAGTTCAAGTGCTCCACTTCTCTCGCCTTTGATTGTCCTAAGCTCTATCTCCCTTCTCCCCGTGATGCCCTCAGCACGACTGAAGGGGCAATCCCAAACTCTCGTTGGAAGTCGGTGGTGAAGTTTGAGATGAAACGATATCCGCATTCTCTTGCGATCTTGGTTACG
>JBIPLJ010000121.1:0-2821 GCA_044368415.1 Burkholderiaceae bacterium | reverse complement strand
CGGCGCGCGCGAGGTCGCGGTCGAGTTCTTCACGATGAGCAAGAGCTACAACATGGCCGGCTGGCGGATCGGCTTCATGGTCGGCAACAAGGAGCTGGTAAGCGCGCTTGCCCGGATCAAGAGCTACCACGATTACGGCACCTTCACGCCGATCCAGGTTGCCTCGATCGCCGCGCTCGACGGCCCCCAGGACTGCGTCGAAGAGATCCGCATGCAGTACCAGAAGCGCCGCGACGTGCTCGCAAAGGGCCTGCACGAGGCTGGCTGGATGGTCGAGGTGCCGCGCGCGTCGATGTACATCTGGGCCGAGATCCCCGAGCCCTACAAGGCGACGGGCTCGCTGGAGTTCGCCAAGCGGCTGCTCGCCGAGGCCAAGGTCGCGGTGTCGCCCGGCATCGGCTTCGGCGACTACGGTGACAGCCATGTGCGTTTTGCGCTGATCGAGAACGAGCAGCGCACGCGGCAGGCTGTCCGCGGTATCAAGGAGATGTTCCGCAAGGACGGCCTGATGCCCCGGGTGGCGGCATGAGCGGGGAGGGTGTATGGCTGTCGTGAAGCTCGCCCCTGTCCGTGTCGGCCTGCTCGGCATCGGCACCGTCGGCGCCGGCACCTTCGCGGTGCTGACCCGCAACCAGCAGGAGATCACGCGCCGCGCCGGCCGCGGCATCGAGATCGCTGCGGTCTCCCGTCGCGATGTCGCCCGCGCCCGCGAGTTGGTCGGCCCGCACGTGCAGGTCACCGATGACGCCCTCGCGATCGTTCGCGATCCGTCGATCGAGGTGGTCGTCGAACTGATCGGCGGCTGCGGCATCGCGCGCCAGCTGGTGCTCGAGGCCATCGCGCACGGCAAACATGTGGTGACCGCCAACAAGGCACTGCTCGCGGTGCACGGCAACGAGCTGTTCGCGGCGGCCCGAGAGCAGGGCGTGACCGTCGCCTTCGAGGCGGCCGTCGCCGGCGGCATCCCGATCATCAAGGCGCTGCGCGAAGGCCTGACCGCCAACCGCATCGAATGGATCGCCGGCATCATCAACGGCACGACCAACTTCATCCTCTCCGAGATGCGCGACAAGGGCCTGCCCTTTGGCACCGTGCTCGCGGAGGCGCAACGCCTGGGTTATGCCGAGGCCGATCCCACCTTCGACATCGAAGGTGTCGACGCCGCGCACAAGGTCACGATCATGTCCGCGATCGCCTTCGGCATCCCGGTGCAGTTCGAGCGCGCGCACATCGAGGGCATCTCCTCGCTGCAGGCCGAGGACATCCGGTATGCCGAGCAGCTCGGCTACCGGATCAAGCTGCTCGGCATCACGCGGCGCCGTGAGCATGGCATCGAGCTTCGCGTGCATCCGACGCTGATCCCCTCGAAGCGGCTGATCGCCAACGTCGAGGGCGCGATGAACGCGGTCTGGGTCAAGGGTGACGCGGTCGGCCACACCATGTATTACGGCAAGGGTGCGGGCGCCGAGCCGACGGCCAGCGCCGTCGTCGCCGATCTGGTCGACGTGGTGCGCACGCTGACCGTCGACCCGGGCAACCGGGTGCCCCATCTCGCGTTCCAGCCGGACGCGATGGCCGACCTGCCGATCCTGCCGATCACCGAGATCGAGAGCGCGTACTACCTGCGGCTGCGCGTCGCCGACGAGCCGGGCGTGCTCGCCGACATCACGCGTATCCTCGCCGACGCCCAGATTTCGATCGACGCCGTGCTGCAGCGCGAGCCGGCCGAGGGCGAGCGCCAGACCGACCTGATCCTGCTGACGCACGTCACCATCGAGCACCGGTGCGACGATGCGATCCGCCGGATGGAGGCCCTCTCCACGGTGGTCTCGAAGGTCACCCGGATCCGTCTCGAAGACCTGAACTGACCGGCCCGAGCCGGTACCCCCACACACCCCGCCGCGGGCCCGCCCGCGGCGACCAGACCGGACCCACCGACCCATGCGTTACCTCTCGACGCGCGGCGGCATGCCGCCGCAGCGATTCACCGACATCCTGCTCGGCGGGCTCGCGCCCGACGGCGGGTTGGTCGTGCCCGAGCACTATCCGGCGATCGATGAGGCGACGCTCGAGAAGTGGCGCGCGCTGCCCTACGCCGACCTCGCCTTCGTGCTGCTGCGCCTGTTCTGCGACGACATCGGCGATGCGGACCTGCACGAGCTGGTGCGGCGTACCTACACTGCGGAGACCTTCGGCTCGCCCGACATTGTGCCGCTGCGCGGGCTCGAGACCGACCTGCACCTGCTGCAGCTGTCGAACGGGCCGACGCTCGCGTTCAAGGACGTGGCGATGCAGCTGCTCGGCCACCTGTTCGAGTACGTGCTGGCGCGCGAGGGGCGGGCGCTGAACATCCTGGGCGCGACTTCCGGCGACACCGGCAGCGCTGCGGAGTACGCGATGCGCGGGCGCCGCGGCATCCGCGTGTTCATGCTCTCGCCCGCCGACCGGATGAGCCCGTTCCAGGCCGCGCAGATGTTCTCGCTGCGCGACGAGAACATTTTCAACATCGCGGTCGACGGCGTCTTCGACGACTGCCAGGACATGGTCAAGGCGGTCTCCGGCGACCTGCGCTTCAAGGCCCGCCACGCGATCGGCACGGTCAACTCGATCAACTGGGCGCGCGTGGTCGCGCAGGTGGTCTACTACTTCAAGGCCTGGTTCGCGGTCACCGCCGAGGGCGGCGCGCGAGAGGTGTCGTTCACCGTGCCGAGCGGCAACTTCGGCAACGTGCTGGCCGGCCACATCGCGCGGCGCATGGGCCTGCCGATCCGCCGGCTCGTGGTCGCCACCAACGAGAACGACGTGCTCGACGAGTTCTTCC
>JBIPLJ010000152.1:0-2836 GCA_044368415.1 Burkholderiaceae bacterium | reverse complement strand
CCCACAAAGCTAGGCAGACAGGGCCCTGCGGGCCACTCTCAGCCAACTCTCAGCCAATCCCCAGCCAACTCTTGTGGTGCAGCAGATCTGCAGTGCATACGGTGAACACAGCTCCACCCTGCATCTCCATGACGACCTCCTCCCTTCGTCCGCAGCTGCGCGCGACCCTGCTGCGCAAGCTCACCAGCACAGCCAAACGCAAGCAGAACGGCCTGCAGAAAGGCTTCACCCTGGTGGAGCTGATGATCGTGATTGTGATTGTGGGGATTTTGAGTGCTGTGGCAATCCCACAGTTCATGAAACAAACCAAGAAGGCTGTTGCAACAGAAGCGACATCACAAACAAGCGCGATTACCAAACAAGCCGCGACTTATAACCTCGAAACCCCCATTACAACCGTAGACACCGACTGCTCAGATTACTCAGGGACCCTCCCAACTGGCACAAAATTCGCCTACGGCTGCTCCGGAAGCGCAACCGCATTCGTCGTCACCGCCACGGGAGCAACCGGAACCAACGCGGCCGGAATCACAGTGACACAAACCAGCGACCTGAGCACAGGAGTAGTCGGCAAACCAGTGATCACAGGGGTCTAGCAACGTGAGAACGAGCGGAGGACAGCTTCATCTCTGGCATCCCGGAGTTCTCAAAAGAGCAGAACACAAAGACGGCTTCATCCTCCCTCTCGTTTTAATTGTTTCCTTGATCATTGGAGCGGGCTTGATGGCCATGGCCGCCCGCTCCTGGATGGGCCTGAGTGGCTCCATTCGCCAGAGTCAGTCCCGCCAGGCCCGCGAAGTGGCCGAAGCGGGGCTGGCCCGATTGGTTGAGAGCATGAATACCACCTATGCCTATCTACTGATCAAAGATCTTTCGAACTGGAACAGCACCAGCTTCACATCCTCCATCTGCCCCAGCTCGAATCCCAATCCAGCTGGCCTGATCAAAACCGACACGATCAATGCGGGCCTCGGCCGCTACCAGCTCGAGAGCTACAACTTCCAGGGCAGCCCCTTCTACGGCGGCAAGGCCATGGTTCGCATGCGTGGAGAACGCCTGAAATCGGCAAATGGCGCGGTAGTAGCCACCGCCATTGTGGAACAAACCCTCGACATCAAACCCAAGGACTGCAGCGGTTCCTACGGAGAAGCCACGAGCACCAGTGGCTTCCCGGGCCTACTGGGGCAGTTCATTGACATGGGCAATAACGATATCAAGGGAAAACTCAGTGGCAATGTGCTGTGCCTCCAGTGTTATTCGGGCAGCAACTACGACAGTCTCAGCGAAGCCCAGAAGGAGGCCCTGATCAAGGCTGGCCCCCAGGCCGAAATTGATGGCCAAATCTTCGCCGGCCCGATTGATCTACCACCGGTGCCCACACCACCGGACAACCTCAGTTACCTCTACAGCAATCCACCTTCCATTACCGCAAGCACCACCATCGTGGGTGGAAGTACAAACCCAGCTCAGCTCCTGAATGGAGCCTGTGTGGTGTCGCCAGGGACGCCACCGATCACCCACTGCGTGGTGAATGCAATTGCCCTGTCTGGCAACAAGGTCCTCAGCGTGGATACCAGCAACAGTCCCGTTCGGATCTACGTGAAGGGGGCCGGCGCCAGTTTCACGGGCCAAGCCGCCATCAAACACACCCCAGCCAGCGCCCCGGCCACAGAACTGGGCCTTTTCGGCCGCCCCATTGACCCCACCAACCAATTCACGGATCAGAGTGTTCTGCTGGCCGGCGGAGCCACCACCACCAAGCTCTGGGCGTTCTTCCCGGACGGCAACGTGGGCATCAACGGCGGCTCCAAGGAATCGGCCACCTGTGACGCCAACGGCGAGTGCACCGGGGGTGACATCTATGGCGCCATCTGGGCAAAAACCTGGGGTGGAGCGAAATGCGAAGGCTGCCTGAACACCGGCGGATCCAGCTCCACGGTGGCCCAATTGGTTGTACCGGGCGACATGGGAACCCAGCTGTTCAACAGCTTCGGCCCTCAGTACGCCCTGGGCATCCGTGACTATGTGGCAGTGGGAGTGTCGCGCTGGAGCAGCTTCGTGCGCTCCACAGGCAGTTGAACGCCATGCCCCCCACCCATCACGCCGCAACCGAGCTGCCCCTCACCCGAGGGATGGAGAACAGGCCACGAGCGGAGCAAACTGAGAGCATCAGGGGGAGAACCCCATGACTCGTCACCGACCCGCGCGAAACCCACGCAGACGCCAGTCTGCTGGGATCACTCTGCCGGAGGTGATGGTGTCATCCGTGATCCTGGTGACCGTGGTGGCCACCAGCCTTCAGCTGACGGGATCGAGCATCACCGGCATGGGCCGCTCCAAGCTGCGGGGCCAGGTGGACAGCGCCATCGCCACCCGCATGGAGGATCTGCGCCGGCACGCGTTTGAGTACCTCTGCGCCACCGATGCCGGCTGCCAGGCCGAGCACCTCAGCCAGGAACTGGATTACGACGACTCCGCGAACAAAACAGTCCTCAAAAACCTCTGCAAAACCCAGGGATTGGGAGCCGGGCTACGGGCCTACGTGAACAGCCAGCACAGCAGCGACCTGCAGCCATTCAGCGTGCCTGGCACCGTGCCTCCCACCACCGTCACCCCCAGCCTCCAAGCCGAGGGGAACCGCCTAAACGTCACCTATGTGGCCAACACCGCTCCCCCCATATCCGTAGCCAGCACCTTGGTGCCCCATGCCCAAGGCTGGTGCCCCTAAGCCATGGCCCACAGGCGCTCTGGCTTTTCACTCCCAGAACTGATGGTGGTGGTGGCGATCGTGGGAATCCTGGCGGGCCTGGCCATCCCCAACTTCACGCGCAACTGG
>JBIPLJ010000144.1:0-2841 GCA_044368415.1 Burkholderiaceae bacterium | reverse complement strand
GGATATGTGGCGCCACATGAATACGGGCGGCTTTTCTACGGCTTTGCGCGACATCGTGCTGCGCTTCAATGGCGGCTTGTTCGGCGCTGGCCCCCATGGCGCGGCCGAGCCTCTGCCAGTGGATGCCGATATGCTGGATCTGCTGATTGCGGCATCCAAGCGCGATTGGGCCGATGTGGAACCGGCCATTTTCGGTTCCTTGCTGGAAAACGCCCTGGATCGCGACCAGCGCGCGCAATTGGGCGCGCATTTCACGCCGCGCGCCTTTGTGGAAAGGCTGGTGCTACCCACCGTGATGGAACCGCTGCGCCTGGATTGGGATGGGGTGAAGGCAGCGGCGGAAGATTTTATCCTGAAGGGCAACAAAAGCGCCGCCGCTGCCGCAATCCGCGCTTTTCACGCCAAGCTTTGCGCAACACGCGTGCTGGACCCCGCCTGCGGCACCGGCAATTTCCTGTATGTAACTCTGGAATTGATGAAGCGCCTGGAAGGCGAAGTGCTGGACTTGCTGGCGGATATTGAACCCGGCGAAGGCGATAGGCTGGATGTGGCGGGGGCGAGTGTGGACCCGCATCAATTCCTGGGTATCGAGAAAAACCCGCGCGCCGTGCCGGTGGCGGAATTGGTGCTTTGGATTGGGTATCTGCAATGGCATTTCCGCACGCGCGGCAATGCGCCACCGGCCGAGCCGATTTTGCGCGACTTCAAGAATATCCGCGAAGGCGATGCGTTGCTGACCTATACGCGCGAAGAACCGGAACGCGATGATAAGGGCCTGCCCATCACGCGCTGGGGCGGGCAAACCAAGCCGCACCCCGTAACCGGAGAGATGGTGCCGGATGAGGCTGACCAAATCCCCGTGCTGCGCCCGGTGGACCCGAAGCCGAGCATCTGGCCGGATGCCGAATTCATCATCGGCAATCCGCCCTTTATCGCGGGCAAGGATTTGCGCGCGGAATTGGGCGAAGGCTATGCGGAGGCGCTGTGGAAAGCCTATCCCAAGGTGCCGAAATCCGCTGATATTGCCTTGCATTTCTGGTGGAAGGCCGCGCAGGCGCTGACGGGTGGCAAGCTGGTGAAGGGCAAGGCGGCAGCGGCGGTAACGCGGCGCTTTGGCTTCATTACTTCCAACAGTCTTCGGCAGGTTTTTTGCCGCCGCGTGGTGGCGGAAGCGCTGGGCGGCGAAACGCCCGTGCATTTGGCCTATGCCATCCCTGATCATCCTTGGGCGGATGGTGCCGGCACGGCGGCGGTGCGGATTGCCATGACGGTGGCCGAGGCCGGGCAGGGGCAAGGCATTTTGGCGCGGGTGATTTCTGAAGCGTCGGGCAGTGATGGCGTGCCGCGTGTGGTCTTTGCCGAAGGAGAGGGGCGAATCAATGCGGATTTGACGCTTGGCGTGGATGAAATCGGCCAAGCCACTGCGGGCGAATGAGAGAATAGCTTGGGATGGCGTTAAGCTACACGGCTCGGGATTTCTGGTTGAACCCCACCGCGCGCTCGCGCTTGGTCTGGAAAAGATCGAGGGAATCAGCGCTCATATTCGACCGTATCGGAATGGACGTGACATCCAGCAGACGAGTAGAAATCTATACGTCCTCGATTTTTTCGGTCTAAGTGAGGGGCAGGTTAAGGATCGATTTCCGGAGGCATATCAACACTTGCTTTTGCATGTGAAGCCAGAGCGAATTCAGAATAAAAGGGCATCCTATCGTGATAACTGGTGGATTTTTGGCGAGCCAAGGCGGGAGTTGCGACCGACGCTCTCTGGTCTAAATCGTTATATCGCAACAGTTGATACAGCGAAGCACCGCGTATTCAGCTTTCTTGATAGCAATATAATCGTTGACGATAAGGTTGTGATTATCTCGTCGGATTGCGCCTTCCACCTCGGCGTTCTGCAAAGTCACCTGCACGTCACTTGGATGCTCGCGCAGGAAGTCCGGCTTGAGGATCGTCCCGTTTACGCGAAATCTGAATGTTTCGACCCCTTCCCCTTCCCCGATGCCTCCCCGGCGCAACGCGCCTCCATTGCGAAAATCGCAGAAGCCTTGGACGCGCATCGCAAGGCAAGGTTGGCAGCGCATCCGCAGCTTACCCTCACCGCGCTCTATAATTGCCTGGAAGCCTTGCGCGCCAAACGCAAGCTTACCGATGCGGAACGCGATATTCATGATGCCGGGCAGGTTTCCATCCTGCGCGAATATCACGACAAGCTGGATGAAGCTGTCGCTTGCGCCTATGGCTGGCCCGCCAATCTGCCGGAAGCCGACATCATCGCCCGCCTGGTCGCGCTGAATGCGGAACGGGTGGCCGAAGAAGCGCGCGGGCATATCCGCTGGCTCCGCCCGGAATTTCAGGCGCCACGCGATACGCGCCGCGCCGTGCAAGCGGAAATGGCGGTGGATGGCGCGGGTGCAGACACCACAAGGCAATGGCCCAAGGAAGCCCCCGCGCAATATGTGGCACTCCGCACCGCGCTGCGCGGCCCGCCCGCTTCCCCGCGCGACATCGCCCGCCGCTTCCAAGGCGCACCCCGCCGCGCGGGCGATGTGGAAGCCATGCTGCAAACCCTGGTCGCCCTCGGCCAAGCGCGCCATTTGGAAGATGGGCGCTATACGGCGTGAAGCCACGCTAACGCCCCGCCGCCTCCGCCTTCCCCCTAAACAAATCCAAAAACCCCGTCACCACATCCGCAATACTCCGCCCGCGCCCGGTATCAATCGAAACCGTCGCGGTCACACCGGCGCGGAGCGGCGGTTCCCCCGCATGGGGTTCAAGGCGGATGCGCACCGGCAGGCGCTGCACCACCTTCACCCAATTGCCTGAGGCGTTTTGCGG
>JBIPLJ010000120.1:0-2913 GCA_044368415.1 Burkholderiaceae bacterium | reverse complement strand
AAGGCTGTCGCAGCAGACGCAGGCCACGGCCGATGAGGAGGCTGGCGAATGAAAAGCCAGGTGGCAGCCGCGGATGGGACACCGAAACGCCGGTCCGTCGATCGCAAGTCGCTCGACCAAGGCACCGCCGAGAGCCGCACGTTGGCCGATTGCCTGGCCGTGGATCACACCCGGCTGGTTCGCTCAGTGCTGCCGGATGCGGGCGGACCTGCGTTAGGCGCGGTAGATGCAGCCGCCGGCTCCGGCATCCTGCGCCGAATGCAGGTGATTGGGGCCGTTCTGTCCGTTCGATACGGGCTCGAGGAAGGGCTCGAACGCTGCCGCGCGCACACCTCCGACACCGTGCGCGGATGGGCCTGCTTCATCGTGGGGACGAGCCCCGACCTCGATCTGCCCACTCGCCTGGCGCGAATCGCGCCCCTCGCCGACGACGCGCACTTCGGGGTCAGGGAATGGGCGTGGCTGGCGCTGCGAGAGCAGCTTGCCAAGGACGTCGAGCAAGCCATCCCACTGCTGGTCCCATGGACCGCAGCCGCTTCGGAGCGGCTGCGCCGGTTCGCATCCGAAGCCCTGCGCCCGCGCGGCGTCTGGTGCCCCCACATTGCGTCGCTGAAGAAGGACCCGTCGCCCGGTCTCGCACTGCTGCAGCCGCTCAATGCGGATCCGTCGCGTTATGTGCAGGACTCCGTGGCGAACTGGCTCAACGATGCAGGCAAGTCCACTCCAGATTGGGTCCGGACCGTCTGCAGCGAGTGGCAGCGAGGTCAGAACTCACCAGCGACGCGTCGCATCTGCGCGCGCGCGTTGCGTCACCTGCATCCCTGATCTGGCGCGTTCCGGGCTCCCTTCGAACGGACTCGCGAATGTCACCGTGCTTCTCGAGCAACCGTCCGCCTGCGTGCGCTCAGTCCCGGACCTGGATCAGCTTGCCGCTGTCGGTCAGCAGATACAGGTAGCCGTCGGGCCCCTGCGTCACCTCGCGGATCCGTTCGCCGAGCGAGGAGAACAGCTTCTCCCGGCCGGCCTCGCGACGGGCGGTCGCATCGAGCTGCACCCGCCACAGCGCGGTGCCGGCGAGCGCGCCGAAGAAGGCGTGCCCACGCCATTGCGGGAACTTAGTGCCGGTGTAGAACATCAGTCCGGCGGGCGCAGTCGACGTGGGCGTCCAGGTGCTGACCGGCTCGATGTACGCGGGCGCGTGTGTACCGCCGCCGATCGCGCAGCCGTTGCCCACCGGGTCGCCGTACTGGCAGCCGTAGCTGACGTTCGGCCAGCCGAAGTTTCCGCCGGACGACACGAGATTGAGCTCGTCGCCGCCCTGCGGGCCGTGCTCGTTGATCCACAGCGATCCGGTGTCGGGATGCACGGCCGCCCCCTGAGGGTTACGGTGACCCCAGCTCCAGATCCCGGCACGGCCGCCCGCAGGCGACGGGTTCCCCGACGGAATCGAGCCGTCGCGGTTGATGCGGACCACCTTGCCGAGCGTGGTGCCTACATCCTGCGCCGGACTGCCCTGACCGCGCTCGCCGAGGGTGACGAACAGGGTCTTGTCGGCACGGAAGGCGATCCGGCTGCCGAAGTGCACGCCGGAACCGGCGATCTTCGGGCTTTGCCGGAAGATGACTGCGACGTTCTGCAGCGAGTTGCCGACCAATCGCCCCCTGCCGACCGCGGTACCGACCTGTCCGGCCTCGGCGCCGGTGCCCGGTTCCGCAAAGGTGAAGTAGACCCAGGGCGAGGTCGCGAAGTCCGGATCCAGCACTACATCGAGCAGACCGCCCTGCCCGGTCATGTCGACCGCCGGCAGGCCGCTCACCGTTGCCGCGACGCTGCGGCCGTCGGCGGTCAGGATGAGGAGACTGCCTGTGCGCTGCGTGACGAGCATCCGGCCGTCGGGCAGGAAGGACAGGCCCCAAGGCGACTGCAGCGAGGTGTTGAGCACGACCGTCTTGGGGGTCACCGGGACGATGGGCCCGTTCGGCGCACGTGGAGGCGCAGGCGCGGGCGCGGAAGCAGGCGCACCGGGCGAGGCGGTCGATGGGGGGCCGGTCGAAACGCCTGCGCCTGCAGGTGCCGCAGGCACCCCGTCCGGGGTCGCAGCGGCGCCAGCCGTGTCAGCACCGGTGAGGGTGGCGGTGTCGGCACCGGTCGTGGCGGAATCGGCGCCGCAGGCGGCCAACGTCGCCAGGGCAGCTGCCAGCAAAGCAGCTCGTCCGAGATTCGCGTGTCGCATCGAAGCCTCCGGCCAGAAAACATGGGGTCGGCGCAGAGTAAGCGCCGATCCCGGGCGGGAGACGGTTCTGAGGGCGTCCGACCGACGGACGCGCGGATCCGGCGAACGAGCGTTCGCCTGCGGCCCCGCGGCGCAGCCATCGGGCAACGTGGCCGTCGGGAGCCTCCGGCGGGCTCGGACTACTCCTGAGCCGCGACCACTCAGTTCGCGGTTGCGGCGTCGATCGCGGGCAACGAGCGGTCGGGAACCGCTGCGCCTGCTACGGCTGCTTGGGCCCTTCGGTCAGGCGGCGGCTCAAGCCGAGGCCATGCGGCGCTGCACGGGCAATGATCATCGGGTCGGCGGAGGACTCCACGCCTTTCGGTAGCACCGGTACCGGCCTGCCGCTGAAGGCAGCGGCGACGGACAGCGCGCGTGCATTCGCCGCGCCGACGAGAATGGTCTACCTCAAGGCTCGAGGTCGTAATCGATGATCAGCGGCGCGTGGTCGCTGAAGCGTTGCGCGGTGTAGATCTCCGCGCGCATCGCCGTCTGCGCGATGCCCGGTGTGGCAATCTGGTAGTCCAGTCGCCAGCCCACGTTTTTCGCCCAGGCCTGGCCGCGATTGCTCCACCAGGTGTAGCGCTCGGGCGCCGGGTCGATGCGGCGGAACACGTCGACGTAGCCCTGGTCGTCGAACA
>JBIPLJ010000119.1:0-2968 GCA_044368415.1 Burkholderiaceae bacterium | reverse complement strand
GGTTCGCGCGGATCGGCTCCTTCGTCTTGTACACGACCGAGAACTGCCCGTTGCCCTGGATCTCGCCGATCATCACCGGCTTGTGCAGGTGGTGGTTCGACTTGTCCATCGTCAGCGTGAAGCCGCAGGGCGCCTTGAAGGTCTGGCCGTACATCGCCGGACGGACCTTGTCGACCTCGATCGACTTGGCCTTCTCGACCGCCTGCTTCCACATGTACATGCCGACGTAGGTCGCTTCCATCGGGTCGTTGGTGACCGAGGTCGACGCGTTGGCGATCTTGTTCTTCTCGGCCCACGCCTTGTAGGTCTTGATGAACTTCTCGTTCTCGGGGTTCTTCACCGACATGAAGTAGTTCCACGCGGCGAGGTGGCCGATCAGCGGCTTGGTGTCGATGCCGCGCAGCTCTTCCTCACCGACCGAGAAGGCCACCACCGGCACGTCTTTGGCCTTCAGGCCCTGGTTGCCCAGCTCCTTGTAGAACGGGACGTTCGAGTCGCCGTTGATCGTCGAGATGACCGCGGTGCGGCCGCCGGCGGCGAACTTCTTCACGTTCGCGACGATGGTCTGGTAGTCCGAGTGGCCGAACGGGGTGTAGGACTCGTCGATGTCCTTCTCGGCGACGCCTTTCGACTTCAGGAATGAACGCAGGATCTTGTTCGTGGTGCGCGGGTACACGTAGTCGGTGCCCAGCAGCACCCAGCGCTTGGCGTTGCCGCCGCCCTTGCCCATCAGGTACTCGACGGCCGGGATGGCCTGCTGGTTCGGCGCCGCGCCTGTGTAGAACACGTTCTTCGACAGCTCTTCGCCTTCGTACTGAACCGGGTAGAACAGCAGGCCGTTGAGCTCCTCGTAGACCGGCAGCACCGACTTGCGCGAGACCGAGGTCCAGCAGCCGAAGGTCGCGGCGACCTTGTCCTGCGACAACAGCTGGCGGGCCTTCTCTGCAAACAGCGGCCAGTTCGAGGCCGGATCGACGATCACCGCCTCGAGCGGACGGCCCATCACGCCGCCCTTTGCGTTCATCTCCTCGATGGTCATGAGAACCGTGTTCTTCAGCGCGGTCTCGGAGATCGCCATCGTGCCCGACAGCGAGTGCAGCACGCCGACCTTGATCGGGGTCTTGTCCTGGGCGAACACCAGGTTCGAGGCGGTCAGCCCCGGAAGCGTGACGGCTGCGCCGGCACTGGCGGCCTTGATGAAATCGCGACGTTGGGTCATCGGGGGTCCTCTGTGAGCTGGGGGATGTGGATCTGTCGGCGGCGCGGTGCGGCCGCGCTCGGGGGACAGGCACCGCAACAACCGTGCCACCGACGTCGATGGCAGCTCGCACAGGCGCGGTGCATTGTGCGCACCGCCGGACCGTGGGATGGGCGGGTCAGCCCACAGGATGGTGGACGGTCACCAGCTTGGTGCCGTCCGGGAAGGTCGCCTCGACCTGAATGTCCGGGATCATCTCCGGCACGCCATCCATCACATCCTCGCGGGTGAGCAGCGTGGTGCCGTAGTGCATCAGGTCGGCCACCGAGCGCCCGTCGCGCGCGCCCTCCAGGACCGCCGCGGTGATGTAGGCGATCGTCTCGGGGTAGTTGAGCTTCAGGCCGCGGGCACGCCGGCGCTCGGCGAGCAGTGCGGCGGTGAAGATCAGCAGCTTGTCCTTCTCTCGAGGCGACAGGTCCATCAGTGGTTCCGGTGGGTGCGGGCCGTCAGGTGGCCCAGATCCGGGGCGGCGCGCTCGCCGCGCCGAGGACGACGGGACGCGCGCGCGCCCACAGCGACTGCGCAATACGCATCGCGACCTGCGAATCATCGGCGAGCAGGCGGGCACCGAGCAAGCCCGGCGTGGGCCGGGTCGCACCGGCCTCGAGGCGCGCGGCCCGCCCGTCTTCTGAGGCGCAGGCCTCGTCGAGCAGCGCGCGCCAGGCGTCGCGCAGCGCGTCGTCGAGTGCATCATCGGGCGCGGCGGCCCACACGGTGCAGGCGACGGTGCGCCCGCCCCAGCCGAGCGGCGAGGCGAACAGCCGGTCGCCGGCCTCAGCAGCGGTATGCTCGACCCAGCGCGCACCGCCCTCTACCGACAGCGACAGCCGCTGGTGCAGCGCGCCAGTCGCGAAGCGCTCGCCCATCGCCGCACGACCGAGCACCAGGCACTCCCAGCCGATCATCCGGGCGGCTGCGGCGAGCGTGAAGTCGACCGACTGCCGCACACGAGCCCGGTCGTACACGATGGCGGGCTGCGGCAGCCACTCGAGCGCGCCGCCCGCGCCCACCGACACACGGGTTTGCGCGACCGCGGCCTCGGCCGGGCTGCGGTACCACTTCTGCGCGCCCGGCGTCGTGCAGAGCACGCGCGCGCCGGCACTAAGCTCGACGTCGAGCTCGAGCCGGTCGCCGCCCACCAAGCCGCCCGGCGGATGCACGATCACCGCCTGCACGCGGCCGTCGGGCAGAGGCAGCGCCTTGATCAGCCGCAGCGGCCCTTCGTGCCGGTTGTGCACGAGGCGGGTCAGGCCGTCGCGCGCCTCGAAACGCAGCGCCAAGCGCGCAAGCCAGCCGGCGGGGCTCAGCGGCGGCGGCGCGGGAACGGCGGCCATCCGGCTCAGGCGCGGAAGATCTTGCCGGGATTCATGATCCCGTCCGGGTCGAGCGCCCGCTTGATCCGGCGCATCAGGTCGACGGCGTCGTCGCCCGCCTCTTCGACCAGGTAGCCGATCTTGTGCAGGCCGATGCCGTGTTCGCCGGTGCAGGTGCCGCCCATCGAGAGCGCGAGTCGCACGATCTCGTCGTTGAGCGCCTCGGCGAGCGCGATCTCGGCGGGGTCGTCCGGATCGACCAGCAGGATCGCGTGGAAGTTGCCGTCGCCGACATGCCCGACGATCGCGGTCGGGCACGGCGCGCGATCGAGGATCGCGCGCGCGCCCTCGATCGACTCGGCCAGGCGGCTGATCGGCACACAGGTGTCGGTGGTCA
>JBIPLJ010000118.1:0-2976 GCA_044368415.1 Burkholderiaceae bacterium | reverse complement strand
GGCGTCGCTCATGACCGTGGTCGCCACGCGAGCGCCCAAGGCCTTGGCGATCTGCAGGTTCATCGAGCCGGTGCCCGAGCCGCCGGCATGCACCAGCACCGTGTCGCCGGCCTTCACGCCACCGACCACCTTGACCGCGCGCACGCCGGTCACCACCACCATCGGCAGGGTGGCGAGCTGCTCGGCGGACAGGCCGGTGTCGTCCTTGAGCAGCCAGCGCGCCGGCACCTGCATGTATTCGGCGTAGGCTCCCCAGCTCATGATGCCGGCAATTGCATAGCTGGGCGCAGCGCTCATCGGATGGAAGTCCGCGTCGGCGTCGTTCAGCGGGTAGCCGGGCATCGGCACGACGCGCTCGCCAAGGCTGAAACCGCTGACACCGGCACCGATCTCGACCACCTCGCCGACCGCGTCCGAACCCAGCACATGCGGCAGGGCCAGGTCACGGGTCACTGAGCCTTCGCGCAGATAGTGCTCGAGGCGGTTGACGCCGGCGGCCAGCACCCGGATCACGACATGGCCAGGGCGGGCCTGCGGGGTCGGCTGATCTTCGTACCGCAGCACATCGGGGGCACCAAATTCACGGAAGACTGCGGCTTTCATGGAACACTCCTGGGGTGGATGCAAGCCGCAGTTGATTAAGAGAAACTGTGCTTGCGGGAAAAAAGGGGAACCCTCCGGATCCCCACAGAACGAGGCCCCGTTGCGTTGAATATTGAGCGACGGCGGACGAACGTAAAAGCCAGAAGTTCTTGCCATAGGCATAAGCCATGCTTAATGAAGAGCAGCGCCGCATCGCGGTCTACCTGAACGCCTTGAGGGCCTTCGAAGCGGCTGCGCGCCTGCAAACCTTCAGCGCGGCAGCGGCCGACCTGCATGTCAGCCCACCGGCCATCAGCCAGTTGGTCAAGTCACTCGAAGACTATGTCGGCCGACCCCTCTTCCATCGCTCGCGGGCCGGCGTCAGCCTGACGCGCGAGGCCGCCGCCGCCTACCCCTCGGTGCGCGATGGCTTCGCGCTGCTGGCCGAGGGCCTGCACCGCCTGCGCCGCCCGGCCGCGCCCAATATCGTCACGCTGTCGGTGACGCCGGCGTTCGCGGGCAAATGGCTGTTGCCGCGCCTGGAAAGCTTTCGGGTCGCTCACCCGCGCCTGGACATCCGGTTGGACAGCACCAACCGCTTGGTCGATCTGCGCAGCGAGGGGATCGATCTCGGCGTGCGCTACGGCCAAGGCCAGTACCCCGGCCTTCAGGCCGATTACCTGATGGGCGAGGACATCTTCCCGGTCTGCAGCCCCCGCCTGTTGCAGGGGCTGGGCAAGACCGAACTGAGCATGGACGACCTGGGCGCGGTGACCTTGATTCACGACGCCACCTTCGACTTCGACCCCAGCTACCCGACCTGGGCCGTCTGGCTGGCCGCGCACGGCGCGAAGCCCAACGAACAGATGCGCGGCGGTCTTCTCCTGAACTCCTCGGTGCTGGCGGTGCAGGCCGCTCTCGACGGACACGGCGTAGCCCTGGGCCGCAGCCAACTGGTGCAGGCCGAACTGGCAAGCGGTGCGCTCGTGAAGCCCTTCGACACCCACCAAGCATCGAGGAGTGCCTACTTCCTTGTCTACCCGCAAGACGAAGAGTTGAGCGCTCCTGTGCAGGCCGTGCGCGAATGGCTGCTGGCCGAGGCCGCCCTGAGTTGATTTCCACAGATTGGGCGAGGGGCAGCGAAGAGTCAGGGAGTTCCTTCCGCCGCTCGGAGGATAGAAAGACTGCTTCAAGGCGACGAAATCAGGGCCGCGGATGGCGCTGATGGGTAGGGAGCCGCCGGTAGACGCGGAACGGCGAACTTCTGCTTGACGAAGCCCAAACCCTCGACTGTGCGCAACTGGTCAAGCGAATGGGTGCGCTTAGGCCGGTCACGCTGGCTGCAACGCTGCAAACCCTGCAGGCCATGTTCGCGCCATGACCCGCCGGGCGGGCACACACGCTCCCGGCCAAGAGCGGTCTAGCGAAACCAGACGGCTCAGCGCGAACAGGGGGCTGTCATGGTTCGTTGCGGAATCTGGCTAGCGGCCGACGGTGCCGGGGCCTTAGAGTCCGCGCGGCTCGACACCTCTCCATCGGTGTCTTGATCGGATCGTCAGTTCTTCCCCATCCCCCGGCCTGCTTTGCGCGCAGGTCATCAGGGTGTCATGTTTGCCAGGAGATCCAAATGCAGAACGACAACTGTGCCGTCAACGGCGCCGACGAGGCGCCTTCGCGCCGATCATTCCTCGGCGCCGCGACAGCGGTCGCTGGCGGCTTAGTCGCCGGTTGTGCGTCTCCGACGCCCGCGCCAGGCGCCGGCGCAACGGCAGCCCGGAGCGCGTTCGACCCGGCGACCTTCACAGGCCCGGGCTTCGAGTCGGAAACCGGCACTGCGATTTACAACTTTCCGCGTGACCATGCAATGCACGGCGGCCCGTGGTATCGCGGCGCCGAGTACCAGGAAACGCACTACTTCACGGGCTTCTTCAACGACAAGCTCACCGGCAAGCCCTACTCGGTGTTCTTCTGCTGGGCCTCCTATGGCTGGGACGCCAAGCTGGGACGTCCGGTATGGGTGTCGCTGTTCTCGATGACCGACATCGAGCGCAAGAAGTTTCTGCAGGCCGTGCATCCGATGAGCGGCAAGCTGGTCTCCACCGGCTCCGGCCCCAATGTGGCCGCCAAGGCGTTCAAGGCTGAGTATGTGCTAGGCAAGGACGGCAGCGGCAACGAGGGACTGTTTTCATATCAATCGAACGACGAGCGTTTCCGCTGGATGGCCAACGTGCCGAAGCCGACCGACGGGCTCAAGAACCAGACTCCGTACTTCGTCGTCCCTGTTTTATCGTTTCATCCTGCGGCGAGCGCGTACGAAGTGCGCTGGTGACGATGACTCAGCCGCGTCAGGGCGCGGTGCCAGCCGAAACCGAGGCGTTGTTCGCTCCGTACCGT
>JBIPLJ010000050.1:0-32109 GCA_044368415.1 Burkholderiaceae bacterium | reverse complement strand
ATGACTCAGCAAGAACTGCGTGTCACTACACGGACTTCCGCGCCGCAAGAGTCAACTCATTGATCTGCAAGGATACATGGCTCCGGAATCGAGCGAATTCGGCTGAAATCTGTCGAACTCGGGGGGCATGACCATGCAACCGCGGGGCCTGAAGATGCTGCTTCGCCTGCCCAAGCCGCACACCCAGCGCGAGCGCAGCGACCAAGCCTGAGAGGGTGTGAACGTGATGGCCCGCTTCGCCACTCTGGTGGTCAGGACACGCGCCTAGGCGAGCCGGTCAGACATCACGGCCTGGTCAAGGACTCCACCCAAGCCAGTTGTCGAGGCAGGCAAACCTGACCCAGGTCGTAATTCGCCACGATGTGTTCGCGTGCCGCGGCCCCCAGGCGCGCACGCTCAGCGGGGCTGTCCAGCAGGTCAGCAATGGCATCGGACAATCCCGCCACGTCGAAAAAATCGACCAAGCGGCCAGTCTGGTCGTGTTGGATCATCTCCTTGACCGGGCCGGTATCGCTGGCCACTACGGCGCACCCAGCGCTCATGGCCTCGAGCAGGCTCCAAGAAACCACGAACGGATAGGTCAAGTAAACATGGACCGTGGAGACTTGCATCAAGCTCAGGAATTGGTCGTAGGGGATGTTCCCGAGGAAATGCACACGCGCCCAGCCCTCATCGCTGATTTGGGGTCTGACCTCGTCGCTGAAGATGTGTCGCCAAGAGCGTTTCCCAAAGCGCGCTTCATCGGGGGGCAGTCCATAGCTGACACCGTCGCCTCCGACGATGAGCACTTGGGTTTTCGGCCGCCGCGCCAGAAGTTCAGGTAAAGACCGAAGGAACGAGTGAACGCCCCGGTAGGGCTCCAAGTTTCGATTCACGAAGGTGACCACTTCGTCCTGTCGGGTCAGTACCAGATCTGCGTTGACCTCGAGTCGCGCATCCGGGTTGGGGCCGACCTTGCGCGTGTCGATGCCGTCATGCACGACTGAAATTTTGCTCCGCAACGACATCGGAAAGGTATCCGCCTGCCAATGTGTCGGGCTGATGGCCGCGTCGGCCACGTCGAAGTGCAGCATGCTGTTGACGTTTTTCAGTCGCAACCGGGGGGCGGTTGCGTGGGTGGCGGCCGCCTTGAACTCCGGGTCGAATCCGACGTCTGCTCCAACCGGAAGATAGAAAAACTCGGCATAGATGCCGAGGCGGGCTTCAGGCCAGACGTCCTTCAAGAACATCGACTCCCCCCAGCCGGGGTGGGCCACGATGACATCAGGCACGAACCCCTGCTGGCGAAGCTTCAACGCGGCACGAAAACAGGCTTCTGCGCGAATGACCTTCGCTTCGATGTCAGAGACCCAAGGATGCACGCCAGCCGCGGTGCCACGCACGACGCTATACGGCAAGACTTTCACGCCAAGCCAGTTTTCGGGGATGCCTTGTCGTGTTGTCAACGCCAGGACTTCATGACCCATGTCAGCCAGTGCCGGCGCCAGGAACTTGAATTGCCCGGGGAAGTTCTGATGAATGAAGAGAAGTCTTCTGGTCATGATGGTTCGATGCGAATGCTCGAGCTGGATTTCCCAGTGGATGTTAGGACCTGTCGTCCTCCTGCGTATCCGCTTGTGCAAGCTCTTCAGCGGGCTTGGCGGCAGAGAACAGCACGACCAAGCGGTCCAGCATGTCGCTGACTTCGGAGGGCAGTTGCTCGGGGTTCACCCCCTGTATCAAGCGGTGCAAGCTGCCTTTGGTCAAAAGCATCGGCCCGCCCAGGCGCTCTGCCAGCTGTCTGAAAAACGCTTCGGCAAAGATACTGAGCTTGCGGCGCTCGGTCTTGGCCTCCCAGAGTACCCTCGCCACGTCCGGCGAGGCGCTCTTCCAGGCCTGGAAATCGGCCAGAACGGCATCGAAGACGGTGTTCAGCGTCAACTCGTCCAACACGGCATCGATTTCTGATGCGTGACCTCCAAACACATCCATGTCGGCGTACTGCGTCAGCGCATACCGGCGCAACACATCTGGGCTGACGAAGTAATTCTCCGCTTCGTACCGCCGCCAAAACACCATCGTCAAGTCGCCGGCCTGCGTGTCACGGCGGTCCCGCCCGTCGTTGTCCAGGATGGCCAAGCCTTCGAGTTCCGGCACCAGTGCGCGCAGCCCGTGAAAATGCTGGGCCGGTGAGACGCCGAAGCCCCCCTCCACGCGCTCCAACTCGGCGTCAGCGTCCTGTTGCGGGTAGTTGTTCTGGATGTAGAACGTGTTGATCCGCTCGTCCCATACCTCGGCAGCCCGGTGGCCCAGATGACTCGCCATCGCACGCAGCATGTCGATGTCGGTGCTGCCCTCGACATACAGAACGTACCCCCGCTCGCGCGCTTTTACATAGTGCGCCGCGCCGAAGTGCTTGAGGCTGTTCTTGATGTCTTGTTTGCGGGCCAGGTTGTCGGCTTGGCCGTCCATCAGCAAGGTGAGGTTCATGTCCAGTGCCTCGTCGAGGATGACCTCCGAGTGCGTGACCATGATCACCTGCGAACCGTTATCGGTAGCAATGTCGCGCAGCAACACATAGACCTGCTTCTGACGCAGGATTTCAAGGTGCGCATCGGGTTCGTCGACCATCAACACGCTGCCCTTGTGGGCGTAGAGATAGGCAAAGATCAGCAGCATCTGCTGGAAGCCGCGCCCGCACGACGATACGTCCAGCACCTCCTTCACACCCGGCTGGCGATACTGCAATTCAACACTGCCGCGCGAGGTTTCCCGAGGCGTCGACAAGTCGACATGAAACAGGCGCTTCATCAGCGAAGCAATGCGCGCCCAATCGTCGGACGACTTCCGTTCCACCATCAAGCACAGGTTGCGCAAGACCTGCGCAGTCTGACCTTGGCCGAGCAACACGTCGACGCGGCCGGGCTGCAACAGCGCCTCCTCGGTCTCCAAGCCCGACATGGGGTAGAGCAGCTCCACTTTGAGCCGCGCTGCGTGTGCAATCAGATCGAGCTGTTCGGCAGCCTGGGGATCTGGGGAGCAATACACCAGCTCATCCCCCTGGTTGCGAAAGCGCATGGACAAAGGAGCCACCCGCCCGCCGAAATCGACGCCTACCGTGATGACGAGCGCGATGTCTTTGTTGCCGCGCCGTACATGTGTGTTGTGCCAGAAGAAGCGGGTGCGGCGGACCGGCACCGCCACGATGTTCAGCCGGTTCAGCGATGTGGCGGTACGCTCTTTTGCCGACGACGCTTTTCGCACCTCGTACCAGGTTCGAACTGCCTGCGACCACAAGGCCAGCGCCTGAATGGCGCTGGTCTTGCCGCAATTGTTCGGCCCTATGAGTACGGCCGGATGGTCGAGCTCGATGTGCTGGCGCTCACCGAAGCGTTTGAAGTTCTCGATTTCAAGGTAGTGCAGCAGGCGCATGGTCAGGCGGCTCCCTTAGTTTGCGCGGCGTGGGGAGCGCGCACGTCACTCTTGCCGGTGACGGCGGCGCAGATGAAGGCGGAGCGACATCCACTGAGCCACAGCGAGACCGAAGCGATGCACATCGCTGCCAGTGTGTCCGGTGGATCCGACGCGGCACCTAGCCGCGGGGCGCCGTTCAGTCTGCCGGCGACACAGGCACCGTGCCCGGCGCGCGCGCGGCCGCGGCGAACCCCAACGCGTCCTCGAGCCGATCGTCGCCCCAGAACAGCTCGTCGCCGATGGTGAAGCTCGGCGAGCCGAACACGCCGAGCGCCTCGGCCGCGTCGGTGATGGCTCGTAGCAGCTGCTTGGTCGAGTCCGATTGGGCGGCGACGATCGTCTGTTCCGGGTCGCGGTCGAGCGCTGCGAGCGCACGCTTGAGGTTCTCGTCGGTGCCGATCGCGACGCCCTCGGTCCAGTGCAGCCTGAACACCTCGCGCGTGAACGCCTCCGACCAGCCCTGCGCAGACGCCAGCGTGCCGACCCGTGCGGTCAGCAGCGTGTTCGGCGGATAGACCGAGGGCCTGAGATACGGCACGCCGTGGACCGCTGCGCGCCGCTCGAGGTCTCGCCACATGTATTTGAGCTTCGGGGCGTGGCCGAGGAACGGGCCACGCTCCATCCCGACCTGGTGCTTGAGGATCGGCGCCAGCAGGAAGGGCCGCCAATCGACCTGCACGCCGGCGGCCTCGGCCAGCCTCGGCAGCCGCGACACCGACAGCCACGTGTAGGTGCTGCCGTACTCGAACCAGAACGTCATCCTGCCCATACGATCCCCGATTAGTGCCCGCCGAAATCGACGAGCGTGTGCAGCACCAGCCCCGCGTCGCGCAGCCGCCTCGAGCCGCCGAGCTCCGGCAAGTCGACGATCGCGGCGCCCTCGACAACGATGCCGCCGAGCCGCTCGATCAGCTTCTTGCCGGCCATCATCGTGCCGCCGGTGGCGATCAGGTCGTCGATCAGCAGCACGCGCTCGCCGGCCCGGCATGCGTCGGCATGCAGTTCGACCGCGGCGCTGCCGTACTCGAGCTCATACGACTCCTCGACCGTCGTGAACGGCAGCTTGCCTTTCTTGCGGATCGGCACAAATCCCAGGTTCAGCTCGTAGGCGACGATCGAGCCGAGGATGAAGCCGCGCGCGTCGATCCCGGCGACCAGATCCAACCCGCGGCCCATGTACCGATGCACGAACAGGTCGACCAGCACGCGCAGCGTCTTGGGATCCTGCAGCAAAGGCGTGATGTCGCGGAACATCACGCCGGACTGGGGCCAGTCGGGCACGGTGCGGATGCGGTCGCGGATGTAGTTCGGGTCGAGCATCGGAGGGCGAGCGTTGCCCGGTGCGAAGGTCGCAGCTATTGTAGGACGGATCCCACGGAGAACCCGCCTTGCCCCCTGCCGCCGCACCGACCCCGCCCATCCCCTTCGCGCAGCGCTATTTCGAGGACTATCCGGTCGGCGAGCTCGCCGAGTTCGGCGACTACCCGGTCTCCGAGCAGGAGGTGGTCGAGTTCGCGACACGCTACGACCCGCAGCCCTTCCACATCGACGCCGAGGCCGCGCGCGGCACGATCTACGGCGGACTGATCGCCAGCGGCTGGATGACCGCCTCATGCGCGATGCGCATGATGGTCGACCACTACATCTCGCCGCTGGCGAGCATGGGCTCGCCCGGCATCGACGAGCTGCGCTGGATCGCGCCGGTGCGCCCCGGCGACCGCCTGAGCATGCGCGCAACCGTGCTCGAGGCCCGCCCCTCGCAATCCAAGCCCGACCGCGGCATGCTGCGCTTCCACTGGGACGTGCTGCGGGCCGACGGCACGGTGGTGATGTCGATGAAAGGCTGGGGGATGTACCGCCGGCGGCCGACGGTCTGAGCGCTGCGGGCGCGGGTCCGAAGCCGGGCGCGCCCTCAGCGCGTACGCGGCGCGCGTCGACGTATGCGTGCTGCCGCGGCAGCAAGGCCGGCGAGCAGGAACGCCACTTCGCCAGGCTCGGGGATCGCGACCACCACGTCGAACTCGTCACCGGCCTGGAGCCCGTTCAGCATCAGGGTGAAGTTCGTGCGGCCGACCTCCGCGAGCGGATTGCCGAGGTAGGCGATGTCCGGTTCGCCCGTGTCGCCGTTGGCCGCGTGGTCGATGTCGAAGTAGCCGCCCGACGCACTCGGCCCGTGATAGGGCACGGTGATCGGCATCGACCCGCCCCACACGCTGCCGGCCGGCTCGCCGATGGTCACCGTCGAGCCCACCGCCTGCCAGACCGCCGCCTCCCAGAAGTGGAAGCTCATGTTGTTGCGCAGGATCGCGTTGAACGAGATCTGACCGGCGGCGGCCTCGGCCGCGTCGATGCGGTAGCGCAGCATGATCGGATCGTCGTTGTCGTAGCGGTAGTCGAGATCGAGCCTGATCAGGCCCGAGGTCGAGGCATCGACGATATCGGCGTTGACCGCCGTCGGAGTGAGCAGCGTCGCCGCGCCGGCGCCGATCGGGAACAGGGTCGCTAGGACCAGGGGAAGCAGCAAACGAGGCATCACCGTCTCAGCCTTGGCAAGGTTGGAGTGCCCCTAAGATGAACGGTTGCGGTGAACACTTCCCTACACGGCGCATTGCCCGGCCGGATCCGATGGGTCGGCCCGCGCGATCCGATCGGCTCAGTGCGGGGCCGCGCCCACCTCGCCCGGCGTATCGTCCCGCCGCCCTTCAGGCCGCGTCGAGCAGCCGCTCAGACACCTCCCACAGCCGCTGCGCGGCCTGCGGGTCGCGCGCATGCGGCGCCCAGCCCGAGAGGCGCTCGCCGGGCGTGGCCGGCAGCCCCTCGTTGCAGTCCTCGAGGTAGCGCCCGCCGCGCCCTTCGAGCTCGGGCGCGGTCGCGGCCCAGACGCTCGTGGCGGCGCCCTGCTCGGCCGACTTGAAGATCGGCAGCAGCCGATCCTCGGCGTCGAACCAGCCCATCGCGCGCTGCTCCTCGAGGCTCAGATGCTGCTGCAGGCCGGTCATGATGCCGCCCGGGTGCAGCGCGTTCGCCGTGAGCCCGTCGCCGGCGTGGCGCAGATGCAGCCCGACCGCCATCAGCGCATTCGCGGTCTTAGACTGCCCGTAGGCGCTCCACTTGTCATACGGGCGGCGCTCGAAGTGCAGGTCGTCGAACACGATCGGGGAGCGTTTGTGGCCGAGCGAGCTGACCGCCACGACTCGGGCGGGCGCCGCGGCGAGCAGCGCGGGCAGCAGGCCGCGCACGAGCGCGAAATGCCCGAGGTGGTTGGTCGCGAGCTGCGACTCCCAGCCCTGCGACGTGTACACCATCGGACAGGCCATGATCGCCGCGTTGGCGATCAGCAGATGCAGCGGATGGCCGGCGGCCACCCAGTCTCGCGCGAAGCGCACCACGCCCGCCGGGTCGGCCAGGTCGAGTGATGCGACCCGCAGACGCACGCCGGGCCGCTCGGCGCGCAGCCGCTCGGCGAGCGCCTCGCCCTGCTCGCGGCGGCGCACCGCGAGCGTGACCTCGGCGCCAGCCGCAGCGAGCGCCCGCACGGTCTCGGCGCCGACGCCGCCGGCCGCGCCGGTGACCAGCGCATGCCGCCCACCCAGGTCGATGCCCTCGACAACTTCCAGTGCGGTGCTGCGCGCCCCGAAGCGCGAGACGATGCGATCGGTGTCAGGGGTCATGCGCGCGTGTCCGAGTGGCTTTCAGCGCAGTGTATCGCCGCGACAGTAGCCGCCGCAGTCAGAGGTTCGGCTGACTTGCCGGCATCAGGGGCTCGGCCAAGACTTCTGCGCCGGCCGCAGCAGCTCGATGGCGCGGGCGAGCCGCATCGTGCCCAGGTCGTCGAAGCGCTGGCCGACGAGCTGCACGCCGATCGGCAGGCCGTCGACGGTGTAGCCCCAGTTCACCGACGCCGCCGGCTGCTCGCTCATGTTGAACGCGACCGTGAACGCGATGTGTTCGAGCGCCCGGTGCGGGTCCTCGTTCGGGGAATGCAGATCGGCCGCGTATGGGGGCACCGGCGAGACCGGCGACAGCACGAAATCGAAGGCACCGACCGAACGGACCGCGGTCTCGCACATCGCCATCACCTGCCCGTAGGCGGCCATCACGTCGCGGCCGCTGAACGAGGACGCGCGCCAGGTCGCCCACTCAATGACGAAGGGCAGCGTGGCCGCGCGCTGCGCGTCGGTCATCGCCGACACCTCCAGGTTCGAGCGCGCCTCGAAGAAGGTACACATGCCGTCGAGCATCGCGGGCGTCATGAACGAGTCCGTCGGCTCGACGATCGCGCCCGCGTTGGCGAGCGCGCGTGCCGCAGCCTCGCAATTGGCACGCACCTCGGGGTCGACCGGCAAGCCGGCCTTCATGTCGAGCAGCAGGCCGATGCGCAGGCCCCGCACCAACAGCCCGTCGAGCTGAGCCGCATAGTCGACCGGCTGGTACGGCAGCGACATCCAGTCGCGCGGGTCGGGCCGGGTGAGCACCTCCATGAGCATCGCCGCATCACGCGCGGTACGCGTCATCGGACCGGCCGCGCGACCCAGGTACGGCGGGTCGATCGGGATGCGCCCGCCGCTCGGCTTCAGGCCGAAGAGGCCGGTGTGAGTACACGGCAGCCGCACCGAGCCGCCGATGTCGGTGCCGACGTGCAGCGGTCCGTAACCCGCGGCCGCCGCCGCCGCGGCCCCCGACGAGGAGCCCGCTGGGTTGCGGTCGAGCCGCCAGGGGTTGCGCGTTGTCCCGTGGAGGGAGGACCGGCCCGAGGACAGCATCCCGAAGTCCGGCATCGTGGTCTTGCCGACGATCACGCAGCCGGCTTCACGCACCCGCGCGGCGACCGGCGAGTCGACCGTCTTCGGCTCGAGGCTGCCCCCGGCGGTGCCGATCGGGGATGGGTCGCCGCGGGTGTGGAGGTTCTCCTTGAGCGTGATCGGCACGCCGTCGATCGGCGAGGCACTCGCCCCGGCCCGCCAGCGGCGCTCGGACTCGCGCGCCGCAGACAGCGCCGCATCGCGCGACACCCGGAACATCGCGTTGATCCGAGGCTCGCAGGCCTCGATGCGCGCGAGCACCGCCTCGGCGACCTCCACCGGGGACAGGTCGCGGCGGGCGTAGGCGCCCGACAGGTCGGCGGCAGGCAGGTCATGGAGCGCGGGCATGGGGAGGCGGGGAGCAGGGCGGCAGGAGCGCCCAGTGTCACCCATTCACCGAACCGCCGCGAGCGCCACAGAGCGGCCCGCGACACCGACGGGCGACCGCCACGGAACGGCGCTTGTCCACCCCGGCCCCGACGCGGGCGAGCGGGCGTATGGGGCAGCGATAGAATCGCCTCAAGCCGGCACGTCCCCCGCAGCCGCATCACCAACCGAAAGAAGGCCTCACCATGACCCGACCCCTCGCCCGCCTCGCCGCGCTGCTCTTCGCGACCCTTCTAGCCGCCTGCGCGAGCGCCCCGCCCGGCGCTGGCGTGGTCGGTACCGGCACGGTCAACGGCATCGCAGAGATCCGCGAGGCGAGCCAGAGCGGTGGGCTGGCCGGCTCGGTCGGCGGCGCCGTGGTCGGCGGCATGATCGGCAGTCTGTTCGGCGGCGGTACCGGCCGCACGATCGCCACCGGCGTCGGCGCGGCGGTGGGCAGCGGCGCGGGCGCTCAAGCCGGCGCGCAGATGGGCGCGGTCACCGCCTGGGACGTCTCGGTCCGCTTCGAAGACGGCATCGATCGGGTGATCCGCGTCTACCAGTCACCGTCGGTGCGCCCCGGCATGAAGGTGCGGGTCGACAACGGGACCGTGCATCCGCTCTGACCCCGGCCGGTCCCGCAGGCCGTGCGGCCGGACGGGTGCGGACTCCGGAGAACGAACAGGCCGCCCGAGGGCGGCCTGTCGTGCGGATCATGGAGCGTGGAACCAGCGCGGTGCCGGCCTCGCGCCCGGCGTGATCAGATCGGGCGGATGCGGCTGGCCTGCGGACCTTTCTGGCCCTGCGTGACCTCGAACTCGACCTTCTGGTTCTCGGCCAGCGAGCGGAAACCCTTGCCTTCGATCTGGCTGAAGTGTGCGAAGAGGTCCTCGCCGCCGCTATCCGGCTTGATGAAGCCGAAGCCCTTGGCGTCGTTGAACCATTTGACGATACCGGTCTGGGTAGACATACGGAGCAAATCCTAGATCAGGGGGGTTGATGTGACGACGGGCCTCAGCGGCCCGTAGGGCGCCCGAGTTCAAGGAATGTGACCGTGGGGATTCTAGACGTGAGCAGCCTCGGGAGGACCGGGGCCGCGCTGACTTGGATGCCTTGGAAAACAGACGTCTTGATGCGGGAGCGGCGTGGAGTCTAACCCAAGCCGAGCCGCAGCGCCACCTGCTCGGGCGTCGCGCTCGGGCCACGGTCCGACCGGTCACCGGGGGCCGATGGGCGGCGGTGCAAACGCTCAGGTAAACCCGCTCAGGTGAACATGCTCAGGCGGCCGCAGCCATCGCGGGTTGCAGGGCCCAGAAGGCACTCGACGGCACGTGGACCAGCTGCGCCGCGGTGCGTCCGCTGGCACGCATGTGCCGCGCGACCAGCTCGAAGCCGAGGGAGTAGCCGGCGTGCCTCGGCAGGCCGCGTTCGGGCGCACCGAAGAACCACGAGCGGTGGTCGTAGTCGCGTGCGTCGAGACGCCGACGGGCCGTGGCCTCGACGTCGGCCAGTTCGGTCGCGTCGAGCGCACGCGCCCAGAACGGCGGCACGCCGCCCCGAAAACCGGTCTCGAACACGCAGGCCAGGCCCTCGCTCACCAGCGCCTCGCCGAGCGTCAGGCCGTAGCCCGGACGCGTCCAGCGTGCGCAGTGGTGCAGCTCATGCGCGAGCATCGCGATCAGCTCCTCCTCGCCCGCGGCCTCGACCCATGGATGTGCCGGATCGATCCACACGTCGACGCGATCGGCCGCCCAGGCCCGCGCGCCGATGCCGGTCTCGCGGATGGTGCGGGCCGGATCGACGCCGACCGCGATCACGACGCGATCGCGCAGCGGCAACAGCGGCAGCACCTGTTGCTCGGCAAGATGCAGGACGCGTTCCAGGAAGCCGCGCAGGCGGATCATCCGATCGGGGTTCTGTCCGCTGGAGGCGGGTTCGAAGAAGTCGAGCTGGAGCGGCATGGCGTTCGATCCGCTGCGAACGGATCCGTCGGAGGACGCCGGTCCGAACCCCCGGTCCGACATGGGAACCATGGTAGGGGCGCGACCACTCCGCGCCTTGGCCGCCGGTCGGGCGCGGGCCCCGTCCGGCGGCGCGGCCCGCTCGGGCTGCGGAGCCCCCTCCGGCCGATCCGCGGTTCAGCCGAGCGCCGGCAGCAGCCTCGCCTCCCACAGCTGCCGCGCATGAGCGGCGCGGAAGAAGCCGAAGTGCCCGATACGCCGCAGGCCGACATCGCCCGGCGCGATCCGGTCGAGGCGCACGGGCGCGTTCGTGTACAGCGCGTGCAGCGACGCGATGCTGCGCTCCGACATCAGCTCGTCGTCGGTGAACGACAGCGAGACAATCGGCGTGCGCACCGCGTCGAATCGCTCGCGCGCCGAGGCGCCCTCGGCGCCCGCGATGTAGTCGGGCGACAGACACCAGCGCCGCCACTGCCGGATCACGCCCTCGGGCAGGTCACCGACCATGCCGAGCCTGCGGCCAGGGAAGTAGCCGAACACCGGGGTGAGCAGCGGCGCCGCCACCCACCACAGAACCCACACCTTACGGCGCAGCGCAGGCACGTTGTCACGCCAGTAACCGCTGCCGGCGGCCACTGTGACGATGCGCTCGATGCGCTCGCGGTTCGGCACAAAGGGCAGGATCTGGCCGCCGAGGCTGTGACCGATCCAGTGCAGCGGGCGGCCGGGCGCGAGCGCCGCCGTTGCATCCACCATCGCCGCGCAGTCGAGTCGCGCCCACTCCAGGATGGAGGTGCTGAATCCGCGCAGCGCGCCGCGACGCGAGCCGCCCATGCCACGGTAGTCGAAGGTGGCGACCGCGAAGCCCTGTCCGACCAGCCATCTCGCAAAATCCTCGTAGTACGACTGCGGCACGCCCATCGCGGGGACCACAAGGACGGCGGCACGCGGCTCGCGCGCGGGAACCTGGAAACGGGCGGCGATCGGATGGCCGTCGGCGGCGAGAACGTCGCGCCCGATCGGGGCGGGAGCGGAAAGGTGGTGGTCCATCGGAGGCCTTTCGGTCTGTAGTCCGATTTCTTTCTAGCTCGGTCTGTATAATAATAAGCGAGCCTGGAGGCATGTCAATGCCCAGTCTCCGCACAATACGATCGAGACCATGGCCCGTCCCCGCATCGACCCCGAGCATCCCGACAGCCCGGCCCGTGCGATCGCCGTCGCGATGGCGACGCTGCTGCGTCGGCGCGGCTACCACGGCGCCGGGCTCAACGAAATGGTGGCCGAGAGCGGCGCGCCGCGCGGTTCGGTCTATCACCACTATCCGCAGGGCAAGGACGCGATTGGCGCGGCCGCGGTGCGGATGGTCGGATCGGGGGTGGTGCGGGCGCTCGGAGGCGTCACGCACGACGGCGGCAGCGCGCCCCGCACCGCGGGCCTTACGCCGCGCGAGGCGCTCGGCGTGATCGCCACGCAACTGTCGGGCTGGCTGCAGCGTTCGGGCTTCGACGAGGGCTGCCCGGTGGCCGGCGCGGCGCTCGCGCTCGGCCCCGACACACCACTGACCCGAGAGGCCTGTGCCGATGCCTTTGCCGACTGGGTCGAGGCACTCGCCGCGGTCTACCGGGACGGCGGCATCGAGGCGGCGCGCGTCGGGCCGCTCGCGCGGCTCTCGATCTCGGCGCTGGAGGGCGCGGTCGGGCTGTGCCGCGCGCAGCGCTCGATCGAGCCGATGCGCGAAGTTGCCGTCGAACTCGGCGCGCTGCTCGATTCGGCCTCGGGCGCCGCTGCATCGGGGACCTCGAACGCGATCCAGGCGCGCCGCACGGACCGCGCGCCTGCAGCGCCTGCCGCGCCTGCCCCGTCCGCCACGCCCGCCCTGCGCCGCGGCAGCCGGCGCTGAACGGCGCTGAACGGAGTCGACCGGCGTCGATCGGCCTCGCCCGCGGCGCCCGGCGCCGATCGACGTTGACCCGCGGTCTGCCCGGCTGCAGGATCCCTCTTCGCGCAGCGCAGCCCCTTCGGCACGCGAGCGACGCGAACCGACCCCATGACAAGGAGACGACATGGCGAACTACGTTCTGGTCCACGGCGCCTGGCACGGCGACTGGTGCTAGCGTGCCGCAGGCGCTCGCGACCTTCGAGATGCCGGTGAAGCTGCCGTGCAGCCATGACGTGATGGTCGACATGCCGCGCGAGCCGTCCGGCGTTCTGGCCGGCCTGGCCTGAGCCCGTGTTGATCGAGGTCGCCTGGTCGCTGTTCGTGATCACCTCGCTGGTCGTAATCGCCACGCCCGGCCAGGACATGCTGCTGGTGATGTCGCGCTCGATCGCTCAGGGGCCGGCGGCGGGCGTGATCACCGCGGCCGGCGTCGGCACCGGTCTGCTCGGTCACACCGTGCTCGCGACACTCGGGCTCGGCGCGTTGCTGACCGCCTCGGAGTGGGCTTTCGTTGCGCTGAAGGTCGTCGGCGCGGCCTACCTGGTGTGGCTGGGCATCGGGCTGCTGCGCACGCGCAGTGCCTCGATCGAGGTCGACCGGGCGGCGCCGCGCTCGTTGCCGCGGCTGTTTGCAGACGGTGCGCTGTCGAACCTGTCGAACCCGAAGATCGCGGTCTTCTACTTCGCTTTCCTGCCGCAGTTCGTCGCCCGCGACGCCGCCCATCCGACACTCGCGATCGCGGTGCTCGGCACGACGTTCGCGCTGCTGACCTTTGCAGTCAAGGGGCCGGTCGGCGCAGCGGCGGGGCTGCTGTCCGGGTGGCTGCGCCGCCGCCCGAAGGTGCTGGTGTGGGTGTATCGTTGCAGCGGGCTGGTGATGCTGGGGCTGGGGATCAGGCTGGTGATGGAGCGCCGGGGGTAGCCCGCGCCCGATTCAAACCCAGGCCTGCAGCACGTAGTCGTAGGCCGCCTGCCCGTTCATCATGTCCACCCGCTGCAGCTGGATCGAGAGCGAGCCGTTCGCGCCGCGCCTGAGCGTGTGCCGATACGAGCCCCCGAAGTGCCGCACCGTGTCGCGCCGCTGCTCCATCATCTGGAAGCGCGAGTACACCTGCACCGTGTCGGCCTCGACCGACTCGATCACGACGTTGCCCACCAGGTGGTTGGTGCCCCAGGCCGCCGCCTGCGACCAGGCGTTCGGATGCCCGAGGCGGCCCATGCGGACCTCCATCAGCAGCCGGTCCTCGGCGAAGATCGACGGCTCACCCAGCCAGTCTGTCTGCTCGGGCGCAACCGGCATCCAATAGACGCCGTCGTCGGCGAAGAGCTCGATCCATTCCTGCCAGCGCTTGGCGTCGAGCAGCGCCGCCTGCCGGAACAAGAACGTCTCGACCTCGCGCTGCAGTGCCACCGGGGCGTGCGTGACATCAGGCACGTACTGCGTGGACGGGCGCGTGCCGCGCCCCATGTGCTCGGGCGCGATCGACTCCGCGCCGGTCATCGACTCGACGCCGAGCGCCTCGATCACGACACCGGTGCCGAGGGCCTTGCCGACCTGATTCGTGCTCATCGTCGCGCTCCTCAGGCGACCACGGTCTGCGCGAGCGCGGGCGCCATGTACTCGGCCCATGCGCGGAACTGGCTGCGCATGACCGCCTCGGACGTGCCGTTGTTCGAATAGATCACGCCGTCCTGCTCGGTGTCGCCGCCGTAGTTGCGGTGGAAGCTGACCCACTCGCCGCCCTTCGACTCCAGGCCCCACTGGCCCTTGGTCCAATTCTCTAGGTCATCGGCGTTGATCATCGTCGCCGGCGAATTCACCAGGTTGTAGTACCAGAGCGCGCGCCGGTAGATCGCCTCGGGCGCGCCCTTGAGGCGGAAGTGCCAGATCTCGGACAGGGTCTTGTTGGCGGCCATCGGCCGCAGGCAGCGAAGCTGCTGCAGCGGCGACTGCACCGACAGGTACGGATACACCAGCACGTGGTGGATGCTGCGCGACAGGTATTCCTCGGTCTTCTCCTCGCCGTAGGCGGCCTTGAGCTGCGCCTCGTGCTCGAGCGTATCGGGGTCGGTCGGACGCAGGCCCATGTAGCCCTTGAGTATGCCGTGGCCCTTAGGGAAGTTGACGGTCTGCACCGAGTCCCACTGGTCGAAGCTCGACGCGAAGGTCGACAGGTAATGGAAAAACAGCGGCGCCGAGCCGCGCTCGGCCTTCACCCGGTTCTCGATGCGCCGCGCCGGCACGCCGGTGCTCTGGTGCGTGACCGAGGGATGCAGCGCGTCGAGCTGGTTCTCCATGAAGAACTTCCAGTTCGAGTGCTGGATCACGCGGTGACAGACCGGCACCACCTCGACCTCGCCGACCGGCGAGCGGTCGCACATGTCGTCGAAGGCAACCTTCGCGTCGCCCAGGAACTCGGCGAGCGACGGACCCCCGCCCGTCAGGCTCGCGAACACGAAGCCGCGGTAGCTGTCGACGCGGGCGGCGGCCTTCATGCTGCAGTCGGGGTTGTCGGTCGTCAGGCGCGTGCCCGCGTAGCCCTTCATCAGCGGGATCGCGCGCACGCGGCCGTCGAGGTGGAAGGTCCAGGCGTGGTAGGAGCAGACAAAGGCGCGGCCAGTGTTGCCCTTCTGGTTGCCGCACAGTTCCACGCCCCGGTGCGGGCAGCGGTTGTACATCACGCGCACCGAGCCGTCCTGATCCCGCACCATCACCATCGGCTGCCGGCCGATCTGCAGTGTCCAGTAGTCGCCGACCTTCGGCACCTGGGATTCGTGGCCGCAGTACACCCAGGTCTTCTCCCAGATGTGCTCCATCTCGAGATCGAAGATCGCCGGGTCGGTGTAGACGCTGCGGTGGACTCGGTCGGGTTCGACGAGCGCGGTAAGGTTCATGGCGGTGTCTCCGTGCGGGGCCCGCATCGACGACTCGGGCGGGCGGGTACGGGTCGATCTTAACCAGCGCTCGAGTGCGCAGCGCATGAGCAGGGTTGCCGCATCCATGCATCTGGGTTATGTATTGGCCATGCGACCCGACATCGACCCCCGCCGCATCGCGCAGCTCGCCGCGGCCGTGCGCTGTGGCAGCCTGACCGCCGCCGCGACCGAACTCGGCCTCACGCAGCCGGCGCTGTCCAAGTCGATCCGCGAACTCGAGCGCACGCTCGGGGTGCGCGTGCTCGAGCGCGGACGCTTCGGCGTGTCGCCCACCGAGGCCGGCGACGCGCTGGTGGCGCGTCACCGCGCCATCGAGGCGGAGCTGCGCGCGGCTGCAGACGAGATCGACGCAATCCGCGGCGCGCACAGCGGCCGGGTGCTCATCGGCTGCGGGCCGTCGGAGGCAACCCGACTGCTGCCGATGGCGCTCGACGTGCTGCACGCGAGCGCCCCCGGGCTGCGGGTGACGGTGCTCTACGGCCTGAACGAGGCACTGATGCCGATGGTGCGACGGGGCGAGGTGGACTTCGCGCTGTCCTCGGTGCCGCGTACCGCCTCCGATCCCGAGCTGCTGCACGAGACGCTGCACGCCGACACGGCGGTGGTGGTCGCACATGCCGACCATCCGCTCGCCGCGCGGCGCAGCGTGAAGCCCGCCGAGCTGGCCGGCCAGCGCTGGGTGCTGGCGCGCCGCCACGAACTCGAGCGCCGTGCGCTCGACGACCTCTTCCTGCAGGCGGGTCTGGTGCCGATCGATGCCGAGGTCGAGACGACGTCGGCCGGACTGATGAAGGCGCTCGTGCTGCAGGGTCGACACCTGTCGTTTCTGCCGCGCGAGCTGATCCACTGGGAGGCACGCGCGGGCCTGCTGCGCCCGGTGCCGGTGGCGGCACCGCAGTGGTCGCGCGCGGTGGGCGTCACGCGGCGGCGGCGCGGCCGGATGTCGCCGGCAGCAGCGGCGCTTGCGGGGGCGCTGCGCGGGGTGGCGCCGAGGCTGGGCGGCCCGCGCAGCGGGCGCTGAATCAGACGCCCAGGTAGCGCTGCCAGACCCCGCGATCCGCATCGAGCTCGGCCGAGCTGCCGCGCCACGCGATCGTGCCACGCTCGACGATCACATGACGGTCGGCGATCTGGATCAGGCGGTTCACGTACTTGTCGATGACGAGGATGGTCTGGCCGGCCTCGCGCAGCTCGCGCAGGCAGCGCCAGATCTCCTCGCGGATCAGCGGCGCCAGACCCTCGGTGGCCTCGTCGAGGATCAGCAAGCGCGGATTGGTGACCAGCGCGCGGCCGATGGCCAGCATCTGCTGCTCGCCGCCGGAGAGCTGGTTGCCGAGGTTGTCGCGGCGCTCGGCCAGCCGCGGGAACAGCGCGTAGACCCGCTGCGCGTCCCAAACGCCGCCGCGCGCCTCGCCGCCGCGGCGCGCGGCGAACGCGGTCAGGTGTTCGTCGACCGACAGGTTCGGGAACACCTGCCGGCCCTCGGGCACGACCGCAAGCCCGAGCCGCGCGATGCGATCGGCTGGCAGGCCGCGTACCTCGGTGCGATCGAAGGCGATGCGTCCGGCACGCGAGGCCACGAGCCCCAGGATCGAGCGCACCAGTGTCGTCTTGCCCATGCCGTTGCGCCCGAGCAGGCCGACCACCTCGCCCGCGCGCACCTCGAGGTCGATGCCGAACAGCACCTGGCTCGCGCCGTAAGCGGTCTCCAGCCCCTCGACCGCGAGCAGCGGCGCGGCGCTCATCGGTGCACCTCGTCGCCGAGGTAGGCGGTAATCACCTCGGGGTCGTTGCGCACAGCGTGCGGCAGCCCCGAGGCGATCACGCGGCCGTTGACCAGCACAGACACCCGGTCGGCGAGCCGGAACACCGCATCGACATCGTGCTCGACCAGCAGCACCGTCGCCTTCGTGCGCACCCGCTCGATGAGCTCGACCATCCGCGCCGACTCCTCGGGCCCCGTGCCAGCCATCGGCTCGTCGAGCAGCAGCAGGCGCGGGCGTGTAGCGAGCGCGACACCGACCTCGAGCGCCCGCTGCTCGCCGTGCGACAGCGCCGCGGCGGGCACGTCGGCGCGCGCGGCCAGGCCGATCTCGCCGAGCAGTGCACGGGCCTCGTCGGCGAGGGCGGTGTCGCGCGACACCGGGTTCCAGAACGAGAGGTTTCGACCGTCGCGCGCCTGCACTGCGATCGCGAGGTTCTCGACGGCGCTGAAGCTGCGAAAGAGCCGCGTGATCTGGAACGAGCGGGCGAGGCCCAACCTCACACGGCAGTGCTGCACGAGCCGCGTCACATCGGCGCCTGCGAAACGGATCTCGCCGTCGTCGGGCATCAGCGTGCCCGAGAGTTGTGCGATCAGGCTGGTCTTGCCGGCACCGTTCGGGCCGATCAGCGCGTGGACCTCGCCTTCGGCGACCGCGAGCGTCACGTCATCGGTGGCGACGACGCCGCCGAAACGCTTGCGCAGGCCGCGCACCGCGAGCAGTGGCTCGGCGGCGGCGCCGGCGGAGACGGAGGAGGCGGCGGCGGACGCGCGCGCCGAGAACGGCTCGGCGCTCACTTCGGCCCCGCCCCGCGCCCAAGCGCGCGCAACACCAGCCCCACCAGCCCGCGCGGCGCATACAGCACGATCGCGAGCAGGATCCAGCCGACCCAGAACTGCCAGTGCACGGTGTAGGCCGAGATGACCTCCTCGAGCAGCAGCAGCACGAAGGCACCGAGCACCCCGCCCCACAGCGTGCCCACGCCGCCGAGGATCACCATCACCATCAGCGTGCCCGACTGCGTCCAGTGCAGCACATTCGGGTTCACGTAGATCTGCTGGTTCACCATCAGTGCGCCGGACAGGCCGCCCAAGGCCGCCGCGATCACGAACAGCACCAGCTTGTAGCGGAAGGTCGGCACGCCGATCGCCTCGGCGCGCACGTCGTCGTCGCGCATCGCGAGCACGATGCGCCCGAAGCGCGAGCCCATGATCCGGTGCACCGCCAGCAGCGTCCCGGCGAGGCAGACGAGCACGACGAAGTAGAAGGTCGCGTCGTCCTTCAAGTTCAGCCCGAAGCCGAGCGAGGAGCGCAGCTTGAGGTTCAGGCCCTCGTCGCCGCCGTAGGCCTTCACGCTGTTGACCAGGTAGAACAGCATCTGCGCGAAGGCGAGCGTGATCATGATGAAGTACACGCCGCGCGTGCGCAGCGACACCGCGCCGATCACCGTGGCGAACAGCGCGGCGACCCCCATCGCCAGTGGGATGCCGATCCAGCCGCTGACCACGCCCTCGGTGATCAGGATGCCGACCGTGTACGCGCCGATGCCGAAGAAGGCCGCATGCCCGAAGGACACCAGGCCGCCGTAGCCCAGCACCAGGTTCAGGCTGGTGGCTGCGATCGCATAGATCATCATCCGGCTGGCGACGCTGACGTAGAAGGTCGCGTCGAGGGCCTGCATCACGAAGGGGAAGGCGACGGCGGCGAAGGCCAGGGCGAGCAGGGCGATGCGTGCGGCCGGTGACGGGCCCGTCGACGCTGGGGCTGAGGCGGCGGCAGGCGTCATCGAGAAGTGTTCACCCACGCGCCGGGAACAGGCCCTGCGGCCTGACGAACAGCACCACCGCCATCAGCAGGTAGACCGCGATCGAGGCCACCGCCGGCCCCGCGGCGCTCGCGAACTGCGGCGGCAGGAACTCGCGGAACAGGTGCGGCAACACCGTGCGCCCGGCGGTGTCGACGAAGCCCACCAGCAGCGAGCCGACCAGCGCGCCGCGGATCGAGCCGATGCCGCCGATGACGATCACCACGAAGGCTAGGATCAGGATGCCCTCGCCCATGCCGACCTGCACCGCCAGCAGCGGTCCGAGCATCGCGCCCGCCACCGCGCACAGCGCCGCGCCGATGCCGAACACCGCGGTGAACAACCGCCGGATGTCGACGCCCATCGCCATCGCCATCTCGCGGTTCGACGCACCCGCACGCACCAGCGCGCCCATCCGAGTCTTGGTCACCAACAGGTAGAGCAGCAGCGCGAGCGCCAGGCCCACGCCGATGATCAGCAGCCGGTAGGCCGGGTAGTACAGACCCGGCAGCAGCTCCACCGGCCCGGACAGCGCGTCGGGCGCCGACAGCGGCAGGTCGCTGCCCCAGACGATGCGCACGCCCTCGTTGATGATCAGGATCAGCGCGAAGGTGGCAAGCACCTGCGACAGGTGATCGCGTGCATAGAGCGAGCGCAGCAGCGTCGTCTCGAGCACCATGCCGAACACCGCCGCGGCCGGGATCGCCAGCAGCACGCCGGCCACGAACGAGCCGGTGAGCTGCACGAACCAGGCCGCGAGGAACGCGCCGACCATGTACAGCGAGCCGTGCGCGAGGTTGATCATGTCCATGATCCCGAACACCAGCGTGAGGCCGGCGGCGAGCAGAAACAGCATCAGGCCGAACTGCAGGCCGTTCAATGACTGCTCGAGGAGGACGAGGCCGGACACGACCGCCCTCGATCAGGACGGCATCTTGCAGTCCTGCACGTACGCGTCGCCGTGGTTCCTGAAGATCGGCTCGCCCAGCGTCTTGTTCACCAGCCGGCCCTGCGCGTCCTTGCCCACCACCCGCAGGTAGTAGTTCTGGATCGGGTACTGGTTGGTGTTGAACTTGAATTCGCCGCGGACCGACTGGAACTTGGCAGCCTTGAGTGCCTTTCGCACCGCGTCCTTGTCCTCGATCTTGCCCTTGACCTCGCGTACCGCCGAGTCGATCAGCATCGCGGCATCGTAGCCCTGCGAGGCGTAGACGCTCGGCAGCCGCTTGTACTCGGCTTCGAACTCTGCGACGAACTTCTTGTTCGCCGCGTTCGGCAGGTCGAGCGCCCAGTGTGCGGTGTCGAAGGTGCCGAGCATCGCTTCGCCCACCGGGCGGATGATGTCCTGGTCCGCGCCGAAACCCGGCTGCAGCAGGGACATGTCCTTGGACAAGCCGGCGCCGACGAACTGCTTGATGAAGTTGATGCCCATGCCGCCGGGCAGGAAGGTGTAGACCGCATCGGGCTTGGCGGCGCGCACCTCGGCGAGCTCGGCCGAGTAGTCGAGCTGGCCGAGCTTGGTATAGACCTCGCCGGCGACCTGACCCTTGAAGTAGCGCTTGAAGCCCGCGAGCGAATCCTTGCCGGCCTGATAGTTCGGCGCGATCAGGTAGACCTTCTTGAAGCCCTTGTTGGTCGCGTTCTGGCCGGCGGCCTCGTGATACGCGTCGTTCGGCCAGGACACCGCGAAGAAGTACGGGTTGCACTCCTTGCCGGCGAGCGGCGAGGGCGCGGCATTCGGCGAGATGTAGAAGGTCTTGCTGTCGAAGGCCTCGGGCACCGCGGCCAGCATGATGTTGGAGAACACCACGCCGGTCATGAAATCGACGCGGTCGCGCTTGATGTTCTTCTCAAAGAGCTGCTTGGCGACGTCGGGCTTGAACTGGTCGTCAGCCACCATCACGTCGGCGGGCAGGCCGCCGAGCTTGCCGCCGTTGAGCTTCACGGCCAGCAGGAACGCGTCGCGGATGTCGACACCGAGCGCGGCGGACGGGCCGGACAGCGTGCTGACGAAGCCGACCTTGACCTTGTCGGCGGCGGCGGCCGGCCCGGCGAGCAGCAGCCCGGCGGCGAGTGCGGCGGCAAAAAGCGGGCTCGAGGCGGTGCGCATCAAGGGATCTCCTGGCGGGATCGGTGCAGCCGGGCCGGCCGCGAAGGCGCCGATTATGGCAGCGGCTCTGCTCGCGCGGGAGGCCCCTGCGCCTATCATCGAGGGACGACGCGTCCCCGGACTCGGGCCGCGCGCAGGAGACCGATTCCCGATGACCGCCACCGCCCGCCTGATCCGCCACGACAACGTCGGCGTGATCGAGCTAGACAACCCGCCCGTCAACGCGCTCTCCCTCCGACTGCGCGTCGGGCTCGAGGCCAGCCTGGAGGCGGCGCTCGGTGACCCCGCCATCGTGGCCATCGTGCTGGCCGGTTCCGGGCGCATGTTCTGCGGCGGCGCCGACCTGCGCGAGTTCAACACGCCCGCGGCCGCGCAGCCGCCGTTCACCGGCGAGCTGCGCACGCGGATGGACCGCTCGCCCAAGCCGATCGTCGCCGCCATCCACGGCAGCGCGCTCGGCGGCGGGCTCGAGATGGCGCTTGCCTGCCACTACCGCGTCGCGGCAGCCGGCACGCAGCTCGGGCTGCCCGAGGTCCGGCGCGGACTGCTGCCCGGCGGCGGCGGCACGCAGCGGCTGCCGCGGCTGGTGGGCGTGGCGACCGCGTTGCGCATGATCGTCACGGGTGATACGGTCGATGCAGCCGGCGCGAAGGCGATCGGGCTGATCGACGAAGTGGCCGCCGGCGACGTACGCACCGCCGCGGTCGCCTTCGCCCGCGCCGCCGCAATCCGCGGCGGCCACCATCCGGTGGCCTCGAGCCGCGAGGTGCGCATCGACGACGCCGACACCTTCTTCGCCGCCGAGCGCATGCGCGTGAAGGCCGAGGCACGCGGCCTCGAGGCGCCGCTCGAATGCCTCGCCTGCGTGGAGGCCGCGACCCGGCTGCCGTTCGACGAGGGCCTGGCCTTCGAGCGCGCGCGCTTTCGAGTGCTGGTCGAAGGCACGCAGTCCAAGGCGCTGCGCCACCTGTTCTTCGCCGAGCGCGCCGCCGCGCGCATCCCAGGCATCGCCGAAGACCTGGCGACGCGCCCGGTGAACACTGTCGGCGTGATCGGCGCGGGCACCATGGGCGGGGGCATTGCGATGAGCCTGGCCAACGCCGGGCTCGACGTCATCCAACTCGAGACCGAGCAGGCCGCGCTCGACCGCGGCCGCGCCACGATGACCCGCAACTGGGCCGGCAGCGTCGCCAAGGGCAAGCTCTCGCAGGACGAGATGGACCGCCGACTCGCGCGCGTGCGCGGTACGCTCCTCTACGAGGACCTTGCCGACGCCGACCTGGTGATCGAGGCGGTGTTCGAGGACATGGCGGTCAAGCGCGAGGTGTTCGGCCGACTGGACGCGATCTGCCGCCCCGGCGCCATCCTCGCGTCGAACACCTCGCGGCTCGACATCGACGAGATCGCGCGCAGCACCTCGCGCCCGCAGGACGTGGTCGGCCTGCACTACTTCTCGCCGGCCAACGTGATGCGCCTGCTGGAGGTCGTGCGCGGCGTGCAGACCGCGCCCGAGGTGATCGCGACTTCGATGGCCTTCGGGCGCGCGACCGCGAAGCTGCCGGTGCTGGTGGGCAACTGCGACGGCTTCGTCGGCAACCGGATGCTGTCGGCCTATGCTCGCGAGGCCGGCTTCCTGCTCGAGGAGGGCGCGAGCCCGGCGCAGGTCGACGGCGCGCTGCAGCGCTTCGGGCTGGCGATGGGCCCGTTCCGCATGGGCGACCTCGCCGGTCTCGACATCGGCTGGGCGGGCCGCAAGCGGCAGGCCGCGACGCGCCCCAAGCACCTGCGCTACAGCCGCGTCGCCGACCGCATCTGCGAGCTCGGGCGCTTCGGTCAGAAGACCGGCGCCGGTTGGTATCGCTACGAGGCCGACAGCCGCACGCCGATCCCGGATCCCGAGGTCGACCGGATCATCGCCGAGTGCGCGGCCGATGCCGGCATCGCGCGCCGCACGATCGTCGACCAGGAGATCGTCGAGCGCACGATGTACGCGCTGGCCAACGAGGGCGCCAAGATCCTCGCCGAGGGCGTCGCGCTGCGCGCCTCGGACATCGACCTCGTCTACGTGAACGGCTACGGCTTCCCGGCGTATCGCGGCGGGCCGATGCACTTCGCCGACACGATCGGCCTCGCGGAAGTAGCCGAGCACGTCCGGCAATTCCACGCCGCGCACGGCGACTGGTGGACGCCGGCGCCGCTGCTCCTCGAACGCGCCGCCGCTGGCCGCAGCTTCAACGACAAGCCACGACCATGACCGACGCAGTGACCGTCTCGAACGCCCGCGCCCTGTGGGTGCTCGAGCACAAGCCCTTGCTGTAGGACGCCATGATCCAGACCGCCGAGGGGGTGCCGCTCACCACGAGCGTGAAGTACGGGGTGGTGACGATGTGCATCGCCGGCGGCATGGGGGCGGCGGGGCTGTTCGAGGTGGCCTGAGAGCGGGCGGCGAAAGGGTCGAGCGGCCGATGACAAACCCATGTCCAGAATAGTGGCTTAAGCCCGGTGTAAGTGTCGCTGCCAAGGATGGTCCCGCGCCGTTCCCCGCCCGCAGAGGTCCGAGGGGTCGGCGTGGCTTGCAGAAGCAGCACGCCAACCCACCGGAGAGAGAGCCCGATGAGCACCGCCACACCACCCATGGCTGCGATCGACGATCGCAAGCGCCCCATGACCCGCGAGGAGAAGCGCGTCATCCTGGCCTCCTCGGCCGGCACCATCTTCGAGTGGTACGACTTCTACCTCTACGGCTCGCTCGCCGCGATCATCGGCGCGCAGTTCTTCTCGTCCTTCCCCGAGGCCACACGCAACGTCTTCGCGCTGCTGGCCTTCGCCGCGGGCTTCCTGGTGCGGCCATTCGGCGCGCTGTTCTTCGGGCGCCTCGGTGATCTGATCGGGCGCAAGCACACCTTCCTGATGACGATCCTGATCATGGGCGTGTCGACCTTCGTGGTCGGCCTGCTCCCGGGCTACGAGACCATCGGCTGGCTCGCGCCGGTGACGCTGATCGCGCTGCGCATGCTGCAGGGCCTGGCGCTGGGCGGCGAGTACGGCGGCGCGGTGGTCTATGTCGCCGAGCACGCGCCGCGCAACCGTCGCGGCTTCTTCACCAGCTGGATCCAGACGACCGCCACGCTCGGCCTGCTGCTCAGCCTGATGGTGATCCTGAGCGTGCGCACCATCGTCGGCGAGAAGGACTTCGCCGAGTGGGGCTGGCGCATCCCGTTCCTGCTGTCGATCTTCCTGCTCGCGATCTCGGTCTGGATCCGGCTGCAGATGGAAGAGTCACCCGCCTTCAAGAAGATGAAGTCGGAAGGCACCCAGTCGAAGGCGCCGCTGTCGGAAGCCTTCGGTAACTGGAAAAACGGCAAGTTCGCGCTGATCGCGCTGCTCGGCCTCGTCGCCGGTCAGGCTGTGGTCTGGTACACCGGCCAGTTCTACGCGCTGTTTTTCCTGCAGACCATCCTGCGCGTCGACATGTTCTCGGCCAACGTGCTGATCGCCTGGTCGCTGATCCTGGGCACCGCCGGCTTCGTGTTCTTCGGCAGCCTGTCGGACCGCATCGGCCGCAAGAAGATCATCCTGGCCGGCTGCCTGCTGGCCGCGATGACCTACTTCCCGGTGTTCAAGGCGATCACCGCGCTTGCGAACCCGACGCTGAACGCCGCCCAGCAGAACACCAAGGTGACGGTCACCGCAGACCCGAACGAGTGCTCGTTCCAGTTCAACCCGACCGGCACTGCCAAGTTCACCAGTTCGTGTGACGTGACCAAGGCGCTGCTCGCGCGGAGCTCGGTCAACTACTCGGTGCAGCTCGTGCCGGGCGTCTCGCCGGCGAAGGTGAAGATCGGCGAGACCGAGATCACCTCGTACACGATGAGCTCGCTCACAGGCGATGCCGTGAAGACGGCTCCGGCGGCCTTCGCCAAGAGCGTCAACGAGGCGTTGGCGGCAGCAGGCTACCCGGCCCCGGGCAAGCCGGCAGCGGGGATCGTGAAGCTCAACGGCTTCTTCGACATCTTCAACGCGCAGACCTTCCCGCTGGTGCTGATCCTGACCTACCTGGTGGTGCTGGTGACGATGGTGTACGGCCCGATCGCCGCGGCGCTCGTCGAGCTGTTCCCCACGCGGATCCGCTACACCGGCATGTCGCTGCCGTATCACATCGGCAACGGCTGGTTCGGCGGCCTGATGCCGGCGACCGCGTTCGCGATGATCGCGCAGACCGGCGACCCGTTCTACGGGCTCTGGTACCCGATCGTGATCGCGCTGGGCACGGTGGTCATCGGCGCGCTGTTCGTGCCGGAGAATTACAAGAAGGACATCTTCGCGGAAGACTCGAAGTGAGCTCGTTGTGAGCTCGATCTGACCTGAGTCGCCTGTGCGATGACTGAAGGAAGGGGCCGGCGACGGCCCCTTTCGCATTTCGGGCTCGCGGGACGCCTCCGACCGAGACCGGCACATCGCCCGCCTGCAAGGTGATCCGCTGGCCGGGCTTCACCGTCGCGGACCACCGGGCAGCGGGCCCTTTCGACGGCCGATAGACTGGACGCCATACCACTTGCGCAAACACCGACCATGAAGCTCTCCGGCATCCCCTTCGGCACCACCGACTGGTCGAGCGTCGAGCGCACCGAGCACCGCGGCGAGCGCGGCGTCGCACACTGGCGCACCCGGCATGTCGGTGAGATCCGCGTGCGGATGGTCGAGTACTCGGCCGGCTACCTCGCCGACCACTGGTGCGAGAAGGGGCACATCCTGCTGTGCTTGGCGGGCCGGCTCGACACCGAGCTCGCCGACGGCCGACGCTTCGTGCTGACGCCGGGCACGAGCTACCACGTGGCCGACGGCGCCGAGCCGCACCGCTCGTCGACGGACGAGGGTGCGACGCTGTTCATCGTGGACTAGACGCCGTCCGTCTCGCCTCTAGGCTTCTTCGCCGCAAACGGGTAGGCGCTGCCGCCCTTGCCCTTGGGCGGCACCTTCAGCGAGATCAGCATCGTCGCAGCGAGCGTGACCACGGTGAAGACCAGCGACCAGGCGACCGGAATCTTGTAGACGTCGATCAGCAGCATCTTGGTACCGATGAACACCAGCACGATCGCCAGGCCGTACGACAGCAAGTGGAAGCGCTCGTGCATGCCGGCGAGCAGGAAGTACATCGCGCGCAGGCCGAGGATCGCGAAGACGTTCGAGGTCAGCACGATGAACGGGTCGGTGGTGATCGCGAAGATCGCCGGGATGGAGTCGACCGCGAACACCAGGTCGACGATGCCGATCAGCACGATCACGACCAGCAGCGGCGTGGCCATTTTCACGCCCTTCACCACCGTAAAGAAGCGCTCGCCATCGTAGTCCGGCGCGATCTTGAACTTCCGGTTGATCCACTTCAGCGCGGGGTTCGAGCCGAGGTCGGGCTCCTGGCCGGCCGCCCACCACATCTTCACGCCGGTGAAGACCAGGAACGCGCCGAACACGTACAGCACCCAGTGGAACTGCGTGATCAGCCACGCGCCGACGAGGATCATCCCGGCGCGCAACACCAGCGCACCGAGGATGCCGATCATCAGCACACGCTTCTGGTAGGCCGCGGGCACGGCGAAGTAGGTGAACACCATCAGGAACACGAAGATGTTGTCGACCGCCAGCGCCTTCTCCACCAGATAGCCGGTGACGAACTCGAGCGCCTTGGCATCGGCCATCGCGGAGACGGCCGCATCGGCGGACGTGCCGCCGAGGTACCACCACAGCCAGCCGACGAAGACGAAAGACACCGCGACCCAGAGCATCGACCAGATGCCGGCCTCGCGCATCGTGACGGCGTGGGCGCCCTGCTTGTTGAGGGCGAAGAAGTCGATCGCAAGCGCGACGACAACGAAGATCGCGAACAGCGACCACAGCAGCGGTGTACCGATGGAGATCATCAGAGGAAGGACCTTTTTGGCCGCCGTGGCGGGCGGCAAGCGTGGACGAAGGTCCTCCGCTGGTCTTGCCGTCCGGCGCGCGCAGGGCGCGGCGGAACGCGGGCACCGGATGACCGATCGACTGCCACGTCGACCGGCACCGTATTGACGATGCCGCGGCGCGGGACCACGCGGGATCCCTGCCGGCTACTCCCCGGGAGAGGAGTCTGGATTGAGCCGGATCGGGCCCCGCCCGTCAACGACGCCCCGCGGGGCGTAGGGCTTTCGCGGACGGTCGGCGGCGGCACCGCGGCACGATCCGGGCGCTGTGGCGCCCTGACCCAGCGCGGCCTCTCAGCGCACGCCCAGCGGCACGCCCGCCGCGAGCGCGGTCAGCATGACGACGTGCAGCCCGACCGTCAGCCACAGCATCGTCCGGAAGAAGGGCTTGCGGGTCTTGTGGCGCAGCAGGTGCTGCGCGAGCAGCGCACCCGGCCAGCCGCCGACCAGCGCAAGCCAATGCAGCGTGCGCTCGGCGACGCGGCGATCGCCGCGCCTGGCGGCCCGCTTGTCGAGCGCGTAGACCGCGAACGTGAGGAGGCTGGCCACGAGGTAGAGCAGGGCCAGCCAACCCCAGGGCGAACCGGTCCCGCCGTCGCTCACGGCACCGCCGCGCCGCGGCGCGCTTCGCGGGCTGGCCCGCGTCGGAGCGGCCCGTGTCGGAGCGGCCCCTTCACAAGGCCCCGCCTCACACCGGACGGCCGTCGGCGTGCAGCGCGAGGATGTCTGCGATCGCGCGGTTCAGCGGCGTCGGCACGCCCACAGCGCGTCCGAGCTCGACCACCGCGCCCGCGAGCCAGCGCACCTCGAGCCGGTTGCCGCGGTCGAGATCATGGTGCATCGACGAGGTCATCGCCGGCGACACGTCGTCGGCAAGCGCCAAGCGCACGTCCGCATAGTCCTCGGGCAGGTCCACCCCTTGTGCGCGTCCGACCGCCACCACTTCGGCCATCACGTCGCGCAGGAAGGTACGTGTCTGCGGATGCTCGCGGATCGGGCCGATCGTGCGGCGGATCGTGGTCGTGGCGCCCGACAGACCGGCAAGGAAGACGAACTTCTGCCAGATCTCGCGTTGGATCGATGTCGACAGTTCGGCCTTGATGCCGCCCGCGATGCAGGCCTCGAGGAAGGCCTGGGTGCGCGGCGAGCGCGAACCGTCGAACTCGCCGAACACCAGCCGCTGCATCGGGCCGGTTTGGCGGATCGTGCCCGGGCGGTCGATGGTCGCCGCGATGTAGCCCACGCCGCCCATCACCCGCGCGTCGCCGAACGCGGCGCGCAGCGGCGGGTCCTTGAGCACGCCGTTCTGGAAGGAGACGACCGCACTTGCGGGCCCCATCAGCGGCCGGATTCGCTCGATCGCCGACTCGGTGTCCCAGAGCTTGACGCACAGCATCACCAGATCGACCGGGCCGATCGCGGCCGCATCGTCGGTCGCCTGCACGTGCGACAGGTGCATCGGCTCGGGGCCTTCGATCCGCAGACCGTCGGCGCGCAGCGCCTCGAGGTGCGCGCCGCGCGCGACGAAGTGCACCTCGGCGCGGCCGCCGAGCACGAGCCGGGCACCGAAGTACCCGCCAAGCCCGCCGGTGCCCATCACCGCGATCCGCATCGCCCTGTCGCTCCCCGACGGTCGCCCGCCGCTCAGCGTGGCAGGTCGCTCGCCCCCATCAGGAACGCATCCACCGAATGCGCCGCCTGCCGGCCCTCTCGGATCGCCCACACCACCAGCGACTGGCCGCGGCGCATGTCGCCGGCGGCGAAGACTCGGGGCACGTTGGTCGCGTAGCTCTTCTCGCCGTCGGTGGTGGCGCGCGCATTGCCGCGGCCGTCGCGCTCCACGCCGAACGCCTCGAGCACCGAGGACACCGGGGCCACGAAGCCCATGGCGAACAGCACCAGGTCGGCGGGCACCTCCTGCTCGCTGCCCGGCACTTCGACCATCCGCATCTGGCCGGTGGCCTCGTCGCGCTTCCACTCGACGCGCGCGGTCACCAGCGCACGCACGCGGCCCTGCTCGTCGCCGCGGAACGCCTTCGTGGTGATCGCCCAGTCGCGCTCGCAGCCTTCCTCGTGCGAGGACGAGGTGCGCATCTTGCTCGGCCAGTACGGCCAGGTCAGCGCCTTGTTCTCATGCTCGGGCGGCTGGGGCATCAGCTCGTACTGCGTGACACTCGCCGCGCCGTGCCGGTTGCTGGTGCCGACGCAGTCACTGCCGGTGTCCCCGCCGCCGATCACGACGACATGTTTGCCGGTGGCCATGATCTGGCCCGCCACCGTGTCGCCGGCAACCGTGCGGTTCTGCTGGGGCAGGAACTCCATCGCGAAGTGGACACCCTGCAGCTCGCGGCCCGGCACCGGCAGGTCGCGCGGCTGCTCGGCGCCGCCGGTCAGCAGTACCGCGTCGAACTCTTTCGCCAGCGCCTCGGGCGAGACGGTCTGCCGGGCGAGGTTGGGGATGTGCGACGCAGGCGCGGTGGTGCCGACGAACACGCCGGTGCGGAACTGCACGCCCTCGGCCTGCATCTGCTCGACCCGCCGATCGATGTGCGTCTTCTCCATCTTGAAGTCGGGAATGCCGTAGCGCAGCAGCCCGCCGATGCGGTCGTTCTTCTCGAACAGCGTCACGTCGTGACCGGCGCGCGCGAGCTGCTGGGCGGCGGCCATGCCGGCCGGCCCGGAGCCGATCACCGCGACCTTCTTGCCGGTCTTGACGGCGGGCAACTGCGGCACCACCCAGCCCTGCGCCCACCCCTTGTCGATGATCGCGTGCTCGATCGACTTGATGCCCACCGGATCGCTGTTGATGTTCAGCGTGCAGGCGGCCTCGCAGGGCGCCGGGCACACGCGGCCGGTGAACTCGGGGAAGTTGTTCGTCGAATGCAGGACGTCGAGCGCCTGCTTCCAGTCCTGGCGGAACACCAGGTCGTTCCAGTCCGGGATGATGTTGTTGACCGGGCAGCCGCTCTGACAGAACGGGATGCCGCAGTCCATGCAGCGCGCGCCCTGCTTGGCGGCGGCCGCATCGTCCAAGTGGAGCACGAACTCCTTCCAGTGCTTGAGGCGCGCCAGCGGCGGCTCGGCCGCTTCGGAGAGCCGCTGGAACTCGAGGAAACCGGTGACCTTGCCCATCGTCGTTCTCTTTCTTCGGTTCGTGACGGGCCGTCAGGCCGTCTGCTTGGCGACCGCACGCGCGGCCGCCATCTCGCCCAGCGCACGCCGGTACTCGGTCGGGAACACCTTGGTGAACGTCGCGCGCGCGTTCGCCCAGTCGGACAGCACTTCCTTCGCGCGGAAGCTGCCGGTGTGGCGGAAGTGCGCCTCGACCAGCCGCTTGAGGATCACCTCGTCGGCCTCGCCCTCGCCGCCGCGGCGCACCGCGTGCCAGACCGACTGCGGCACGCCCGCGGCCTGCTCCTTGGCGCTCATGACCGCCTCGAGGCTCACCATCGAGGGGTTGCAGCGGCGCTTGAAGTCGCCCTCGGGGTCCCAGACGTAGGCGACACCGCCCGACATGCCGGCCGCGAAGTTGCGGCCTGTGCCACCGAGCACCACCACCGTGCCGCCGGTCATGTACTCGCAGCCGTGATCGCCCGTGCCCTCGACGACCGCGATCGAACCCGAGTTGCGCACCGCGAAGCGCTCGCCGGCGACGCCATTGAAGTAGGCCTCGCCCTCGATCGCACCGTACAGCACGGTGTTGCCGACGATGATGTGGTCGGGCCCGTAGCCGCGGAAGTCGTTCGCGCAGCGCACGATCACGCGCCCGCCCGACAGGCCCTTGCCGACGTAGTCGTTCCCCTCGCCCACCAGGTCGAAGGTGATGCCGCGCGCGAGGAACGCGCCGAAGCTCTGGCCGGCCGTGCCGTTGAACTGCACATGGATCGTGTCGTCGGGCAGACCCTCGTGCGTGTGGCGGCGCGCCACCGTGCCCGAGAGCATCGCGCCCACCGTGCGGTTCACGTTGCGGATGGACTGGATGAAGCTGACCTTCTCGCCGCGCTCGATCGCGGGCTTCGACTTCTTGATCAGTTGGTGGTCGAGCGCCCGGTCCAGGCCGTGGTCCTGCACGTCGACCGCGTAGCGTGCGACGTCGCCGGGCATCGTCGGCGAATGGAAGATCTTCGTGAAGTCCAGCCCGCGCGCCTTCCAGTGCCGGATGCCCGACCGGGTGTCGAGCAGGTGCGTCGAACCGATCATCTCGTCGAAGCGGCGCACGCCGAGCTGCGCCATGATCGCGCGGGCCTCCTCGGCGACGAAGAAGAAGTAGTTGACGACATGCTCGGGCTTGCCCGCGAACTTCGCGCGCAGCACCGGGTCCTGTGTGGCCACGCCCACCGGGCAGGTGTTCAGGTGGCACTTGCGCATCATGATGCAGCCCTCGACGACCAGCGGCGCCGTCGCGAAGCCGAACTCGTCGGCGCCGAGGATCGCGCCGATGACCACGTCACGGCCGGTCTTCATCTGGCCGTCGGCCTGGATACGCACACGCCCGCGCAGCCGGTTCAGCACCAGCGTCTGCTGCGTCTCGGCCAGCCCCAGCTCCCAGGGCGTGCCCGCGTGCTTGATGGACGACAGCGGCGAGGCGCCGGTGCCGCCATCATGGCCGGCGACCACGATGTGGTCCGACTTGGCCTTGGCCACACCCGCCGCCACCGTGCCTACGCCCACCTCGGAGACCAGCTTCACCGAGATCGAGGCGCTCGGGTTGCAGTTCTTCAGGTCGTGGATGAGTTGCGCCAGGTCCTCGATCGAATAGATGTCATGGTGCGGTGGCGGTGAGATCAGGCCCACGCCCGGCACCGAGAAGCGCAGCTTCGCGATGTACTCGGAGACCTTGTGGCCCGGCAGCTGGCCGCCCTCGCCGGGCTTGGCGCCCTGGGCCATCTTGATCTGGATCTGGTCGGCCGACGACAGGTACTCGGCGGTGACGCCGAAGCGGCCCGAGGCGACCTGCTTGATCTTCGAGCGCAGCGAGTCACCGTCCTTGAGCGGAATGTCGACCTGGACGACATCGC
>JBIPLJ010000049.1:0-32233 GCA_044368415.1 Burkholderiaceae bacterium | reverse complement strand
TGCGCCGAGGCGCCGCCCAGCTCCTCGGCCGAGACCTCCTCATGTGTGACGGTCTTCACCACCTCCGGGCCGGTCACGAACATATACGAGCTGTCCTTCACCATGAAGGTGAAGTCCGTCATCGACGGGCTATAGACCGCGCCGCCCGCGCACGGCCCCATGATCAGGCTGAGCTGCGGGATCACGCCCGAGGCCAGCACGTTGCGCTGGAAGACTTCCGCGTAGCCGCCGAGCGAGGCCACACCCTCCTGGATACGAGCGCCGCCCGAATCGTTCAGGCCGATCACCGGCGCACCGACCTTCATCGCCTGGTCCATCACCTTGCAGATCTTCTCGGCATGCGCCTCCGACAGCGCGCCGCCGAAGACCGTGAAGTCCTGGCTGAAGACGAACACCAGGCGCCCGTTGATGACACCGTAGCCGGTGACCACGCCGTCGCCCGGGATCTTCTGGTCCTGCATGCCGAAGTCCGCGCAGCGGTGCTCGACGAACATGTCCCATTCCTCGAACGAGCCCTCGTCGAGCAGCAGCTCGATACGCTCGCGCGCCGTCAGCTTGCCCTTGGCGTGCTGCGCGTCGATGCGCTTCTGGCCGCCGCCGAGTCGCGCCTGCGCGCGCTTGAGCTCGAGTTGCTGCTGGATGTGGTGCATGGTGGTTGGCGTCGAGGTGGGTTCGGTGAAGGTTCGATGGTGTCGTTCGGGGGGGGCGCGCCTGCGCGGCCCTGCGGGATCAGGGGTGGCCGTAGCGCTCCAGAAGGCGGCGGGCGGCGGCGGTCGCGGCCAGGCGCGAGCCGGCGACATCGGCGAGCACGCCGGGCAGCGCCGCGCGCACCGCGCCGTCGCCCCGGAAGCCCGACATCAGCCGCGTGTGCACCAGGTCCCACATCCAGGACACCGACTGGCGCTTGCGGCGCACCTCGAACTCGCCGCTGGCCCGGCGGTCGGCGACCCAGCGCTCGACCTCGGCCCACAGGGCGTCGATCCCCTCGCCCGAGAGCGCGCTGGTCTTGAGCACACGCGCGTCCGCCCGCTCGCGCCCGATGCCAAGCCCCAGCGTGCGAAAGGCGCTCACGATCTGCGCCTGCGCGCGGCTGGCCGCGTCCGGGTCGGTGTCGGCCTTGTTGATGACCACCAGCGAGGCGATCTCCATCACGCCCTTCTTGATCGCCTGGAGCTCGTCACCGGCGTTGGGCAACTGCATCAGCACCACCACGTCCGTCATGTCCGAGACCGCCGTCTCCGACTGGCCGACGCCGACCGTCTCGACGATCACCACGTCGTAGCCCGCCGCCTCGCACAGCAGCATCGCCTCGCGCGTCTTGGCCGCGACCCCGCCCAGCGTGCCCGAGGCCGGACTCGGGCGGATGAAGGCGCCCTCCGCCACCGACAGGTGCTCCATGCGCGTCTTGTCGCCGAGGATCGAGCCGCCGGACACCACCGAGGACGGGTCCACCGCGAGCACCGCGACCTTCATGCCGCGCCCGATGAGCTTCATGCCCAGCGCCTCGACGAAGGTCGACTTGCCCACCCCCGGCGTGCCCGAGATGCCCACGCGCACCGCACCGCCCGTGCGGGGCAGCAGGTGGTTGAGCAGCGCGTCGGCGCGAGCACGGTGGTCCGCGCGGGTGGACTCGGTCAGCGTGATGCCGCGGGCCAGCCAGCGGCGCTCACCTGCCACGATGCCATGGGCCAGCTCCGCGTCGAGCGGATCGGGTGGAGGCGGTTCGACCGGGGCCGCCGGCTCGCTCACCGGGTCTCCAGGTGTCGGGCGGGGGCGCGGCGGGCGGCGGAACGTGACACCGCGCTCACCGTGCCCGGGCGGTCTCGCGGATGCGTTCGAGCACGTCCTTGGCGCTCGCCGGGATCGGCGTGCCCGGGCCGTAGATGCCCTTGACGCCCGCGTCGTAGAGAAAGGCGTAGTCCTGCTTCGGGATCACACCGCCCACGAAGACGATGATGTCGTCGCCGCCCTGCGCCTTGAGCGCCTCGATGATCGCCGGCACCAGCGTCTTGTGGCCGGCGGCAAGCGTCGAGACGCCCACCGCGTGCACGTCGTTCTCGATCGCCTGTCGCGCGCACTCCTCGGCGGTCTGGAAAAGCGGGCCCATGTCCACGTCGTAACCCAGGTCCGCGAAGGCCGTGGCCACCACCTTGGCGCCGCGGTCGTGACCGTCCTGACCGAGCTTGGCGATCATCACCCGCGGCCGGCGTCCCTGTTCCTCGGCAAACTGGGTGATCTCCTCACGGAGCTTGTCCCAGCCCTCGGCGCTGTCATAGGCCGCGGCGTAAACGCCGGTCACCTTCTGCGTGTCGGCGCGGTAGCGGCCCCAGACCTTCTCCAGCGCGTCGCTGACCTCGCCGACCGTGGCGCGCGCGCGCACCGCCTCGATGGCCAGCGCCAGCAGGTTGCCGGTGCCCGATTCTGCCGCAGCGGTGAGCGCCGCCAGCGTGTGCTCGACCGTGGCCGTATCACGCCTGGCGCGAACCGTCTTCAGGCGCTCGATCTGCGAGGCGCGCACCGCGACGTTGTCGATGTCCAAGATGTCCATCGCATCGTCGGCGCCAGAGCGGTACTTGTTGACGCCGACGATGACCTCGCGGCCCGAGTCGATACGCGCCTGCTTCTCGGCAGCGCTGGCCTCGATCTTGAGCTTCGCCCAGCCGCTCTGCACCGCATGGGTCATGCCGCCCATCGCGTCGACTTCCTCGATGATCGCCCAGGCGGTGTCCGCCATCTCCTGCGTGAGCGTCTCCATCATGTAGCTGCCCGCCCAGGGGTCCACCACGTTCGTGATGTGCGTCTCCTCCTGGATGATCAGCTGCGTGTTGCGGGCGATACGGGCGCTGAACTCGGTGGGCAGCGCGATGGCCTCGTCGAGCGCGTTGGTGTGAAGGCTCTGCGTGCCGCCGAAGACCGCCGCCATCGCCTCGATCGTGGTGCGCACCACGTTGTTGTACGGGTCCTGCTCGGTCAGGCTCCAGCCCGAGGTCTGGCAATGTGTGCGCAGCATCAGGCTCTTCGGGCGCTTCGCGCCCACGCTCGTCATAATCCGCCACCACAGAAGGCGCGCGGCGCGCATCTTCGCGATCTCGAGATAAAAGTTCATCCCGATCGCCCAGAAGAAGCTCAGGCGCCCGGCGAAGTCGTCCACGTCCAGGCCCTTGGCCATCGCCGTCTTGACGTACTCCTTGCCGTCAGCCAGCGTGAAGGCCAGCTCGAGCGCTTGGTTCGCCCCCGCCTCCTGCATGTGGTAGCCGGAGATCGAGATCGAGTTGAACAGCGGCATGTGGCGCGCGGTGTACTCGATGATGTCGCCCACCGCCCGCATGCTCGGCTCCGGCGGGTAGATGTAGGTGTTGCGGACCATGAACTCCTTGAGGATGTCGTTCTGGATGGTCCCCGAGAGCTTGTCCTGCGAGACGCCCTGCTCCTCGGCCGCCACGATGTAGCCGGCGAGCACCGGCAGCACTGCGCCGTTCATCGTCATCGACACCGACACCGTGTCGAGCGGGATCCCGTCGAAGAGGATCTTCATGTCCTCGACCGAGTCGATCGCCACGCCCGCCTTGCCGACGTCCCCGGTCACGCGCGGATGGTCGCTGTCGTAGCCGCGGTGTGTGGCGAGGTCGAAGGCCACGCTCACGCCCTGCCCGCCGGCGGCGAGCGCCTTGCGGTAGAACGCGTTCGAGGCCTCGGCGGTCGAAAAGCCCGCGTACTGGCGGATCGTCCACGGCCGCACCGCGTACATCGTCGCCTGCGGACCGCGGATGTAGGGCGCGAAGCCGGGCAGCGTATCGGTGTACTGCACGCCCTCGAGGTCGGCCTTCGTGTAGAGCGGCTTGACGTCGATGCCCTCGGGCGTCTTCCAGCTCAGCGCATCGACGTCGCCGCCCGGCGCGGACTGGGCCGCGGCCTTGCGCCACAAGTCGAGGGAGCCGGAGTCGGGGACGGAGGCGTCTGACATGGTGGGGCCGCAGGGAGTGGGAACGCGCCGGGTATTCTAGCGTTCGGCGCCGTGGCGTCGACCACGCCGTTCGCGCGGCCCCGGGCGGCCAATTCACCCGCCAGGACGGCTTGCGCCCCGATCGGCGACGTTGCCCGCCGTTCGGGCGAACCTGGAGGCGCGCACGGCGATGCCTCGAACCGGCGCGGACCGGCGTCCCGACGAGGCGGGCGGTTCCGCCGTCCATGCCGAGCGGCGCGCCCCAGTCGGTGGTCGCCCGCGCTGCATGCGATGCGGCGAGCGCGCCACCCATGTCACCCAGCGCGGGCGCCACGTCGAGGCGCGCAGCCGATGCAAGCGGTCGGTCGCCGGCATCGGGCGCGCGTGCGCCGGCGCCTTCGGGCCGGCGTGCCGGCGACTGCATGCGCAGCGTCGCCGACAGCGTCACCGGCAGCCGCGGGCGGTCCGCTGCGACGCCGACGCCGACGCCCAGCATCGCGCACGCCCACTCGGGGCCACCGGGCCCGGGGGGGCTGCCGAGCTCGACCGTGCCGAGCCTGAGCGGCGCCACAGCCCCGCAGCCGTGCCAGGCACGCATCGACCAGGCGAGGATGCGGCCGATCACCGGCACCGACAGCGGCACGCCGTAGTCGAGGCGCAGACGCAGCATGTTCGCGTCGGCCAGCGTCTGCCCGGAGGCCGTGCCGATCGGCTCGCCGCGGCGCACACCCGCGACAGCGCCGCCTAGCGGCGCACGACGCGCCCGGTGCACGAGGTCGTCATTCGGGATCTCGCGAAGTCCGGGCAGCGGTTCGCCCGCACCGTCGCGCGCCGGCTCGGCCCAGTCCGCGAACGAAGCCGCGCTCGGCGACAGCATCTCGAGGCGCAGGCCGCCGAGCGCCTCGGCCTGGGCCACGTGGACGGTGGCTCGGGCCAGGCCGAGCGCGTAATCGCCGAGGTCGGTGGCGCCGTACAGCCAGGGCAGCAGGCCGCGTGCCAGGCCCTGGCGGATCGCCGCCGGATCGGCATGGGCGACGCTGCCGGCGCGCGCGGCCTCGATCAGCGCCTGATTGAGCGCATGCCGTGCGTGATGGATCAGCCCGAACTGCAACGCGGCACCGCCGACGAGCAGCAGCACCGGCAGCGCGAGCAGCATCTCGACGGCCGACATGCCGCGGCTGCGGCAACGTGTGCTCACGGACGCCTCCCGCCCGTTCCGCCACGGTGCGTCTCGACCACCGGCAGGGGTGCAAGCGGGGTCTCGGTGACAGGTTCGCTGACGGCCGAGCGTCCGGCGGTCCGCGTGCCGGTGACCCGCCGGGCCTTGGCGATCCATCGATCGACGGTGAAGGGCTCGAAGGCCGCGGCAGGGGCCGGGGGGGCAGCGGGCGCGGGCGCGGTTCGGACTGCGGCCGCGGAGGCCGGGCGGGGGGGCGAGGACACGGTGGCTGCGGTCGAGACGGGCGGGGCGGAGGGCACGGGGGGCGTCAGGAGGGACCGCGCAGCAGGTTGCATCGCCGACGTGGTCGGCGCAGCCTGCGCGCCTGGGGGCACCTGCGGCGGGAGCAACTGCTCCGCAATCCGGTCCGCGCGGCGCTGCTGCGTGCCGAGCTGCTCAGCCACAGTCGTTCGTGTGTCGGCGAGGGCGGACAGCTTCAGCGCCTCGAGTTCGTCGATCGCCCGGGTCGCGTCGGCGATGCCGAGGAGCGCGATGTTCAGCAGCGCCTTGCCGCGCGCCTCGGCCTCTGGGGGCGTCGCCGCGCGGACCCGGGCGGCGCGTCGGTAGGCATCGTTCGCCTCCTCGTCGCGGCCCGCTTGCTGATGCAGGTTCCCGAGACGCAGCCAGGCTTGCGGGTTCGCAGCGTCGATCTCGACGAGGGTCGCGTAAGCCTGCAACGCCTGCGCGGACTGCCGCGACCGATAGAGCGCGTCGGCTTCCTTCAGCGCCCGCGCGATCGTCTCGGCGGCCACGGGCCGCAGCAGCGCGAGCGGAGCCTGCCCGGTCACCGAGGCCACCGAGGACGCACCAGCCGGCGCCGACCAGGGCGACACGCCGTCGGCGCGCACCCGATGGGCCCAGGCCGCACCGACGCACAGCAGCGTGACCGCCACCCACCAACGATGGCGCAGGCTCATCGCACGCCCTCCGCATCGACGAATCGGATCCGGCAGCCGGGCCACAGCCCCAGCCGCCATGCATCGCCGGCGCCAAGCTCGAGCACCGAGCAGGCACGCCTGCAGACCGCGAAGCGGCCCGCACCGAGCCCGCGGCGCAGCTCGATCACCGCCCCGTCGCCGGCGACGAACACCACGTCGATCGCACGCCTCATCCCGACCGTGTGGATCGCCCGGCATTGCTCGAGCAGGAGTCCCTGGCCAGGCGGCAATGGCGCCGACCCCAGCAGGCCTCTCAAGCGCTGCCAGGGCGTGCGCGCGCGTCGGACCGGAACCAGCACCGCGTTCATCTCAGGATGCCCTCCTCCAAAAGCCTCACCACGATCGGGAAGAACAGCAACACGAACGTGCAGGGAAAGATGAAGACCAGCAGCGGGAAGAGCATCTTCACCGGCGCCTTCATCGCGAGCTTCTCCGCTCGCTGGAACCTCTCTTGGCGGCGCTGCTCGGCCTGCGCACGCAGGATCGGCCCGAGACCACTGCCGTGCCGCTCCGCGGCGACCAGCGCCGCGACCCAGCTCGAGACGGCCGGCAAGTCCAGCCGCTCCGCGAGCGCGCGCAACGCATCGGCACGGGTCCGACCGGCACGGATGTCGCGCAGCACGCGCTCGAGCTCCACCTGCAGGGGACCGCGCGGCCCCTTGGCGACCGCATGCTGCAGCGCGCCGGTGAGGTTCGCGCCGGACTCCACCGACAGCGTCACCACGTCCAGGTAGAACGGCAGCGCGCGCCCGATCGCACGCAGTCGCGCGGCCCGGCGCTCACGCAGCCACGACAGCGGCCACCAGGCGCCGAGCGCAACGGCGAGTGTGACCGCGAGCGGCATCCAGTGTCCCGCGCCCGGCGCCTGCACGACACCCGCGGTCCACGCCCAGACCATCCAGGCCGCGGCGCCCAGGCAAAGCGCGCCGATCACGCAGGCGGCGGCAACCTGCGCGGCGTCGAGCGCGAGATCGAGCCCCGACTGCCGAAGCCCGCGCGCGCAGCGCGCCCGCCAACGGGGCGGCAGCGCGGGCTCGAGTAGCGAGGCGAGCAGCCGGATCAGTGGCCAGGCAAGGCGCCAGCCGAGCGGCGGCCGCTCGCGCCAGCGTCGGTCTTCGCTCGGCACCGAGACGATCGCGGCACGCAGCGCCGCTGCGGCGAGGACCGCGGACACGCCTGCGGCGAGGAGCACGGGCAACAGGTCGAGCTCAGACATCGATGTCCACGATTCGTCGAATGACGTGCAGGCCGAGCGCAAGCAGTGCGACGATTCCCGCGCACACCGCCCAGCCCTGCCAGGTCACCCACAGCGGGCGCATTGCCTGCGGCTCGATCATCACGAGCGCCGCCCCCACGATGACCGGCAGCGCCGTCATCACCCATCCCTGCAGCCGCCCCTGTGCGGTGAGGGCGTCGATCTTGCCTTCCACCGCCGCCTTGCGCCGAAGCGTCTCGGCGAGACGCTCCAGCGTCTCGGCCAGATTGCCGCCGCTCTCTTGTGCGATGCGCACCGCCGCGGCGAACAGGGTCACGTCCTCGAGGGGCGCACGACGCTCGAGCCCCGACATCGACGCGTCGAGACCGACGCCCAGTCGCTGCTCGCGAACGACCAGGTCGAACTCTCGACCGGCCGGCGACGGCAACTCGCGGGCAGCCTGCGCGATCGACTGCGGCAGGCTCGAGCCCGCGCGCAGCGCGCCCGCCACCAGCATCACCGCATCGGGCAGTTGGGCTCGCAGGTTGGCGAGACGGCGCGCGCGCATCCAGGCCAGCGCCGCCCCGGGCATCGCACCCGCGCCGGCAGCAAGCACAAGCGCCAGCAGCGGCTCGCCGGTGAGCACGAGCGCGAGCAGCCCCAGCCCGCACATCGCCGCCACGTTCAAACGAAAGAGCCGCCCGACGTCCAGGTAGACGAACGATTGCCGAAGCCCCGCGCCGAGATCGGCCCGGAACCGGTCTCGCCAGCGGGCCCCGCCGCGACGCAGCAGGTGGAACAGCGCGACGCTAGAGAGGCCGACGCATGCGCCAGCCGCGGCCAGCACCCAAGCAAGCTCAGGCGCCATCGCTGACTCGCTCGAACGGCGACAGGTCGAGGCTCATGCCCGACTCGCGTAGGGACTCGTAGAACGACGGGACCGCATCGCAGCCGCTGAAGACACCGTCGATCCTTGTGTCGTGGCGCCCGTGCCGGGCGCGGAACTCGAAGATCGGCTGCATCTGCACGCGCCCCGCCTCGATCCCGGTGACCTCCATGATCGATACGATTCGCCGAGCGCCGTCGGCAAAGCGCGACTGATGCACCACCACGTCGACGGCCGCGGCGATCTGCTCGCGGATCGCCTGCACCGGCAGGTCCATGCCCGCCATCAGCGTCATCACCTCGAGCCTGGAGATCACGTCACGCGGGCTGTTTGCATGGACGGTCGTGAGCGAGCCGTCATGGCCGGTGTTCATCGCCTGCAGCATGTCGAGGGCCTCACCACCCCGGCACTCGCCGACGACGATGCGATCCGGCCGCATGCGCAGCGCATTACGCACCAGATCGCGGATGGTCACCTCGCCGCGCTGCTCGAGGTTGGGCGGTCGCCCTTCGAGCTGGACGAGGTGCTCGTGGCGCAGTGTCAGCTCGGCGGCGTCCTCGATGGTCACGATCCGCTCGCCCACTGGGATCAGGTTCGAGAGCACGTTGAGCAGAGTCGTCTTGCCCGAGCTGGTGCCGCCCGAGATGACGACGTTACGACGCCGCTCGACGCAGACCCGAAGGAATGCGAGCATCCCGGGTGAGGCCGCGCCCGCCGCGAGCAGGTCCTCCGGGCGCAGCAGCGTCCGGTTGAAGCGGCGGATGGTCAGCGAAGGGCCGCGGATCGCGAGCGGAGGGATGATCGCGTTGACCCGGGAGCCATCGGGCAGCCGCGCATCGACCATCGGCGAGGACTCGTCGATGCGCCGCCCGAGCGGCGCGACGATCCGGTCGATGATGCTGCGCACCGCGTCGTCGTCCGAGAAGGCCCCGGTATGGCGCTGCAGACGCCCGGCGCGCTCGACCCAGATCTCGTCGGCCGCGTTGACCATGATCTCGCTGATCGACGGGTCGTCGAGCAGCCGCTCGAGCGGTCCGAGCCCAATCGCCTCGTCGAGCACATCGACGATCAGCCGCTCCCGATCGACGTCCTCGGGCAGCGCGATGGTGTCCTCGAGGAGCTGCTCGACGAGGGTCCGGATCTCGCCGCGCAACGCCTCCGGATCGGCCAGCCGCAGGTCCCGCCGGCGTAGGTCGATCGTCTGCAGCAGTTGCCGGTGCACGAGTCGACGCCAGCCCACGGTCTCACGCAGTCCCGGGATCGCCTCGGCGGCGTGATCGCCGCCTGCGCCCTGCTCGAGCTGGATGCGCAGCCGGAATCCGCCGATCTCGACCAGGTCGCCCGCGCCCAGAGGACCGAATTCGGCGATCCGCTCACCGTTGACGAGCGTGCCGCCGAGCGTGCCCGCGTCGATGATGCGCGCCACGCGGCCGGCGACGATCACCTCGGCATGCACCCGCCCGACCCGCCAGCTCGCGAGCTGCACCTCGCAGTCACGGCTCCGCCCGATCCGGCAGGGCATCCGCTCGATCCGCTGGGTACGGTTCGGACGGCCCGGTTGTTCGATCGAGATCATCAGCATCGGGGGCTCCGTCGCGCGCTAGTCGATCATCCGCACGCGATCGCGCGTGGCCCGCCAGCGGCCGGCCGTACCGCGGTCCTCGCCGTCGATGACGGTTGGTTGGGTCGGTGGCGTCGGGGTGTTCGCGGGCGGGGCGGCCGTAGCGGACGACCCCGCCCCCGGCGCGGCGGGGCGCAGGAACCAGGGACCGAGTCCAGGCCCCGCCGGCCGCGCCGCGGCGGCGCCGACGTCCGCGGGCATGCCGTCGAGCGCCGCGGGCGCGACGGTCGCCGCGGGCAGCTCGGGCAGCAGTCGCGTCGGCTCGCGGACCGGCTCCGTGCGGATCGCCGCGGCCGCAGCCGGCATCGCCGCACCCTCGACGAACCGGGGCGTGATGAACACCACCAGCTCGGTCTGACGGTCGCGGAACTGACGAGAGCGAAACAGCGAACCGAGCACCGGCAGCTCGGCGGCGCCCGCGACACGGTCCATGTTGCGCGCGCCCTCCTCGGTCAGCAGGCCGGCGATCACAAGGGTCTCGTTCTCGCGCAGGTTGACGTCGGTCTCGGCGCGCCGCTTGGTCAGTCCCGGCACCTGTCGGACCGCGACCTCGAAGTTGATCGCAGAGATCTCGGTCGCGATGCGGGCGGCGATGAGTCCGGAGTCGCTCGCGACCGGGCTCACGTCGAACTTGATGCCGTATTCCTTGAACCCGACCGAGGAGGTGCCGAGCGCGCCCGCCACCGGGATCGGCAGCTCGCCGCCCGCGACGAAGCGCGCGCTGCCTCCAGATCGGCAGGAGAGCCTCGGCTCGGCGAGGATCACCGCATCACCGTTCTGCACGAGCAGGTTGATCATCGAGCTGAGCGACGAAGCAATCGACAGGCTGGTGGCGAAGGGCGAGATGCGCGGCGCGATCTGCAGCCCCGAGCCCTCCGCGGCGCCCCCGGGTCGCAGCGCGCTGCTGCGCTGCACGTCGCCGATCACCTGGAAGCTCGGCCCCTGCATCGAGGCGCCCCACTTCACGCCGATGTTCTCGAGCATCTCGCGGCGGATTTCGATGAACTTCACGTCCATCGCTATCATTCGCTCCTGGCCGACCTTCGGCAGCAGGTTGACCACCTGCGGGTAGCGACGCGCGATCTCGGCGATCCGCGCGGACACCTCCTCGGACACTTCGGCACCTTCGACCAGGATCTTGTCGCCGACGACGCGCGCGCTCACGCGCCGCGCGTCACCGAGCATGGCCCGCACTTCCGCAAGCAGCCGTCCGGTGTCCGCCGGCAGCACGTTGAAGACGTAGCTGCGCTCCGGCCCGCTGCGCCCCCACAACAGCAGCGTGCTTTGCCCCGGCGCCTCGGGCAGCACGAGCACCTGCCGGTCGTCGAGCGCGGTCGCCTGGAGCACCTTGCCGTTGCCCACGGCGATGCGCCGCACGCCCGGCTCGTTGATGACATGGGCCTCGCCGACGTAGAGCGTGATCGGATCCGGGCGCTCCGGGGCCTGGGCGACCGCGATTGAGGCGTCGAAGAGACCGAGCGATGCAGCGACCGCACCGAGGCGGGCGAGCCGACGCACGAGGAACGGGACAGGTCGGTGGGTCATGGCGATGGCGGGTGTCGGTCGGTGGGCGCGCGGGACGTTCATCGATAGAGCGGCACGACGGCCGGCTGGGGCGGTGCGGACCACTGACCCTCAGGCAGGCCTCGGACGGCCTCGTCCACACGTACCGGTGCCGGCGCCGCGGGCGCGGTGGCCTCGGGTTGCGAGGACGGAGGCGGCGCGACCGCGGCGCCGCCAGCGGCCGCACCGCTCTGCGGGGGCGCCACGGATGACGCCCCACCCGTGCCCGACTGTGCCGGCGCCTGCCCGCGCCCGCCGACGATCACCTCGACCCCGGGCGCCTGCGCCCTCGGGGCGGGCGCTGCCTGCGGGACGGGTGGCGGCGGCAGGCCGAGCAGCGTGTTCACGTCTAGGCGCGTCTCGCCCACTGTGCCCAAGTCGTCCGGATTACGCAGCACCGCGGTCAGCTTGCCGCTGCGCTGGGCCACGACGAGCTTCTGCGCTTGCGCCGGGTCGACCTCGACGGTGATCGAGGTGAACGGACGGCCCGGCAGTGCGTCCTCGCCACCGGCCGCGCGTGACTGCCGCCCGGTGGCGAGCACCACGATGCCTTGCATCACCGTGCGCGTGATCTCCGGCGATGGCATCCCGCCCGCTACGGGCGGCCGCACCGACAGCAGCAGGTCGATCCGGTCACCGGGCTGCAGCATTCCGGACAGCGAGTTCACCTCGTCGACCGTGATCGTCATCGCACGGATGCCCGGGCGAACCCGACTGGAGATCGACGCGGTATCGGCATTGGCCACCGACGCGGGCAGCAAGGGCTCGCCGGCGCGCATCGGCACCAGCAGGCGGGCGCCGACCAGTGCATCGAAGCGCGCCGGCACTACCGCGCCGCCGGGCGTGAACTCGCGAGGCATCGAGCGCACCGCCATTGTCTCGGGCCCGACGGGCTCGCCCCGTCGCAGGTCGCGCCGGGCGACCACGACCTCGAGCATCTCGTGGCGGGGCTGCAGCCTTGCCTTCTCCAGCGCGAGGCGGTCGGCGATGTAGTTGCGCGCCCCGACGACGGCGAGCGCCCCGAAGGCGAGCGCGCCCAGGGCCATGAGCGCGATCCGACGCGCCTTGAGGGCGTCCCAGCCGCGCCGGGCGAGGTCCGACAGTCTATGGATCATGGCAGCGAGATCGACCAGGTGAAGCGGCGGTAGTGTTCGGCGATCGCCTCGACGAGGCGCTGCACCGGGCTGTCGGCACCGAGGCTCAGCGCGAGGGCGACCAGCGCGAGCACCAGCAGGTAGTCGACGGCGGCCTGGCCGCCGAGGCACGAGCGCGCCGTGCTCATCGCGGCACCCCCCAGTGCAAGACGAGCGCGGTGCCGCGCTCATGCATCGCGACCGTCGCCACCACCTCCTCGCCGCCGCGCCGAAAGGCCAGAGCCTCGCCTCCGGCTTGCGGGCCGCCGCGGTACCAGGCGGCCCGAGCGGCCGGGCCGGCGAGCGTGGGATCGGCGACAAATCCGGAGACGGCCGCCTCCCGGCGCAGCCACGTCGCGGCATCGCCCGGCGCGCCCGTGACTAGCGCCACCACCGTCGCCGCCTCCCGCCCCGGGTCTCGATGGTGGACCTGCCTGATCACGCGGGCGTCCTCAGGCAGCCAGCGGGCGAACGGCATCTCCGGCTGGGCGCGATTGGCTGCGAGCACCGCATCGTTGGAGGCTGCACGCCGCCAGGTCGAGACGAGACCCTCACTGCCGCCCGCGGTCGGCCGCAGCTGAATGGTTCGCACACCGTCGGCGCCGCGCACCGAGAGCACCGTCCAGTCGCCGCTGCGCGATTCGACGACCACCCGCCCCTCCGAGCGCCAGCGCTCGCGCAGCGTGTCGGCCAGCGGCCCGGGGGGCGCAGCCGAACGGAACCGGTGTGTGGTCACCACATGGCCGTCGATCGCCGCGGCGGCCATCACCAGTTCCTGTCGGACATCGGCAGGCAGGGCATCCATCGTTTGCTCCTCTCGTCAGGGTCGATCGGGCACGGGCTCGGCGGGCACGGTGGGCGCGGGCCCTCCACCCAGTCGGTCCGGCGGCACGAGGTCGACGTCGACCTCGTGCCATCGCAGGCTCGAAGCCGAGGGCTCAACCTGCAGGAAATCGGCGACCGCCAGCAGCCCGCGCACCGCGAGCCAGCCGGCGTCGATCAAGGGGTCCGCGACGGGCAGCCGGGCGCCGGCCGCCACCCGCGTCTCCACGCTGTCGGCGGCCTCGCCGTAGGGCCCGGAGGCGTTCCAGGCGTCGGTCAGGATGGTCAGGCGTGCACCGAGCGACAGCGGCATGGACATCAGCCGAGACACCCAGCCGTCGGCGGGCGCGCTTCGCGAGACGAGCGCCTCGACCCGGGCCTCGACAAAGCCGCCGTCGAGCTGCAGCCCGAAGCGGTCCGGCCCACCGAGCCGGGACACCAGGTCCGCCGCGCCCTGCCCCGCGGCAAAGGCGAGCGGGCTGTCGAAGCGGGCAGGCCCGACCGACACCGTGACGTCCTCGAAGCGCTCGAGCAGTGCATTGCTGGCGCGATCGACCCACATCGCGTTGCGCTCGTCGATCGCGGGCACGCCTGTCGCCGCATCGTCGCTGCGCAGCCCGAGGCGATGCGCGGCGAAGAACCGGCGCCGGGTCTCGGCGGCGAGCTCCGGATGGCCGTCCGCGTCCCGGCAGGCGTCGAGCCGTACCGTACATTCGAAGGCGAGCGCACGCGCGGCGGCGATCGTCGCCTGCTGCATGTCGAGCACCTTCGCGAGCCATGCCATCCCGAAGAACAGCGGCAGCAGCGCGATCAGCGCGACCAGCAGCTCGACGAGCGCTTGGCCGTGCGCGCGGGGTCGACGCGGCTCAGCGCACATAGCCGAGTGCCACGGCCCGGTGGGCTGCGGTGGGCGGCGCGAGGCGCGCCTGCCAGTAGGGGTTGAAGAGGCTCGCGTACTCGATGCGCTCGGGCGCGTCGACCGGCCGACGGAAGTAGACCTGGGCCGCGGACAGCGCCCACAGGTGCGGCGCGCGGTCGCCGGCGAAGGCGTCGGGCGGCAGCATGCGGCCGGCCGCCAGGCCGCGCGCCATCGAGGTCGCGATCGCCTCACCCGGCTGGCGGGCGAGTACCGCCAGCACCGGCGACGGGAAGCGGCGATCGGCGAGCCGCTCGTAGTCGAGCTCACGCACCCGCGCGATGCCCGAGTACACCGAGAAGCTCGACATCGCAGCCCCGGCGAGCGCGTTCGCCGACGGGTTGTCCGCGACGCCCCGCTCGGTGCCCGTCACCGCATCGAGCTCGGTGCCGGCCTCGGCGGCGCCCCATCCGAGCGGCAGCACCTCCGAGTCGCGGCAGCGCAGCCCGCGCAGCCGGTTCGCGTGGACCGAGAGCGTGTCCACCGCCTCCCAGCGTTCTAGGTCAGCCGACAGCATCGTGGCGCCCCGCTTGCGCAGCACCGGGATGCCGAGACACGGGATCGGCAGCCCGACGTTTGCCGAACGCGGCCCCGCGGTGAACGGATCGAGCGAGGCCCGCACGAGGTCCGCGAAGCGGCTCCGATCGGCCTGAGACTCCGCCCGATGCGTGAGGTCGAGCCACTCGCGCGAGGGATCCGGCAGCACCCAGGCGAAGTACGACGGGTCGTTGGCGCGGGCCACCTCGGCCGCGACCATGCTCGCGCCGAACCCCTGCGTGGACAGCTGCAGAATCTCCTGGCTCGCCTGCAGGATGGCGCGGTAGCCGACGCCCTCGGCGCCGCGCGCGGCGATCTCGAGCGTGGCCGCGAGCTCGGCGGACTCGCGCGCCAACGTCGCCGTCTCGGCGATGCCCTGGAGCACCACGCGGGCGGGCGGGATCACCGTGCCGACGGTGGCTGCGTTGCGGGCGAGCTGCTCGAAGTACTTCGACCATGACAGCAGCGTCACCGCCTGCGCAATGGCGACCTCGTTGGCGAGAATCGCTCGGTTCGAGTACGCGTGGTAGTTGAGCACCCGCGCGCGCCAGAGCGCGGCGCTCCAGGCGGCGGCATCGGCCGTATCGACCAGCCGCTGCTTGGCCGCCGCCACCCGGCCCGCGCTGTACATCGCATGCAGCATCGCGCCGCCCGCCAGCAGCAGCCCGAGCGCGACGATCAGCGCCTGGCCGCGCTGACGGCGGCGCGCACCAGGACCCGCTGCAGGCCGCGAGGCGTAGAGGCAGGCGATCGACACGGCAGCGGCCCGGGCGGCGGCGCGACGCGCGGCTCAGTGGTTGCCGGCGTTGAAGTTCTGCAGCCCCTTGCGGGTGGCCGCCGCGCCCTGTGCCGCCGTGGCATTGCCCTGCGCGCCGGTGATCGCGTTGCCACTGTCCTGGCCGGACACCTCGAGCGCGAGGCCCGCCGTCTGCTGGCGCAGCGTCTGGCCGAAGAGCGTGTAGGTGCCGATGGCGGCGACTGCGATCAGCGCGACGACGATCAGGTACTCGGTCATCCCCTGCCCGGCCTGGCGGGCGGTGGCGGAGGCGGTGCTGAGGTGCTTCATGGTGGGACTCCCCGTGGGGTTGGATGGAGTCCCATCTTCGGCATCGCGCGCCCGCCGCACCATTCGACCGACGGCCGAGGACACGACCGCCGGGCCTAGGTCATGCGGCCGATTCCACATCGCCGCCCGCGTGCTACGCCATCCGTCGCCGCATGCCCGAATGCATGCGGGCCGCGGACCGGATCACTCCGGTGCGCGGCCCGCGTGCAGGGTGCCTTCGATCGACCGAAGGCGCCCCGTCAGCCAGCAGTCACATGCCTCAGGCGGCCTTCTTCTTCGAACCGTCGAAGAACTGCTCGTCCTCGGTCGATCCCTTGAGCGCGGCCGTCGAGGCCTCGCGCTCGATCGTGGTCGTCACCGCGTCGAAGTAGCCGGTGCCGACCTCGCGCTGGTGCTTGACCGCGGTGAAGCCGCGCTCGGCCGCCGCGAACTCGGCTTCCTGAAGCTCGACGAACGCGCTCATGTTGTTGCGCGCGTAGCCGTACGCCAGGTTGAACATCGAGTAGTTCAGGCTGTGGAAGCCGGCCAGCGTGATGAACTGGAACTTGTAGCCCATCGCGCCCAGCTCGCGCTGGAACTTGGCGATGGTCGACTCGTCGAGGTTGCGCTTCCAGTTGAACGACGGCGAGCAGTTGTACGCGAGCATCTTGCCCGGGAACTGCTTCTGGATCGCCTCGGCAAACTTGCGGGCGAACTCGAGGTCGGGCTTGCCGGTCTCGCACCAGATCAAGTCCGCGTAGGGCGCGTAGGCCAGGCCTCGGGAGATCGCCTGGTCGATGCCCGGGCGGGTCTTGAAGAAGCCCTCGACGGTACGCTCGCCGGTGATGAACGGCTTGTCGGTGTCGTCGACGTCGGAGGTCACGAGGTCCGCGGCTTCCGCATCGGTGCGGGCCAGGAGCACGGTGGGCACGCCCATCACGTCGGAGGCCAGGCGCGCGGCGACGAGCTTGGCCACGGCTTCGCGCGAGGGCACGAGCACCTTGCCGCCCATGTGGCCGCACTTCTTGACGGCGGCGAGCTGGTCCTCGAAGTGCACGCCCGAGGCGCCCGCCTCGATCATCGACTTCATCAGCTCGAAGGCGTTGAGCACGCCGCCGAAGCCGGCTTCCGCGTCCGCCACGATCGGGGCGAAGTAGTCGATGTAGCCCGGGTCGCTCGGGTTCTTGCCTTCCATCCACTGGATCTGGTCGCAGCGGGTCAGCGCGTTGTTGATCTTCTTGACCACGGACGGCACCGAATTGATCGGGTACAGCGACTGGTCCGGGTACATCTCGCCCGCGAGGTTCGCGTCACCCGCGACCTGCCAACCTGAGAGGTAGATGGCCTTGAGGCCGGCCTTGACCTGCTGCATCGCCTGGTTGCCGGTCAGCGCGCCCAGCGAGTTGACGAAGGGCTCGTCGTTGATCAGCCGCCAGAGCTTCTCGGCGCCGCGCTTGGCGAGCGTGTGCTCGGGGGTCAGCGAGCCGCGCAGGCGGACGACGTCCTCGGCGGTGTAGCCGCGCTTGATGCCGCGCCACCGGGGGCTGTCCGACCATTCTTTCTGAAGTTTCTGAGCTTCGAGTTCGCGCGACGACATGTTGGGTACTCCGGAGGTTGTGAACGAGTCCGACCGAGCAGCGCTGCAGTCTTGTATAAGACTTTACCGATAGATGCTGCGTAGCAACAGCATAAAGTCACGGAATGCACAGGTAATTTTCCCCATTTAAATCAGTGCTTTGCGAACTTTATACCACGATGCGCAACACACTCTTCCACCATGAAAAATGAGATTGGTGCAGCGCGCCTCGCATATCCCACGATGTGCAATGGACTTTTTATTCGCGGAACGTGCCCCGCGGCCGGTGGCGCGCGACGCCATTCGGGCCGAGCGCGGCAGGCCGCGCAGGGTTGCGCCGCGCCGGGGCGACCTGTCGTCGAAGCCGATGCAGGCCAGCGGTCGCCCCCTGTCTCGATGCAGACGCCTTCAGGCAGTCAGCGCTTCGTTGGTGAGGTGCCAAGCCTGCGAGCGCTTCGCGTCACGCGAGTGCGACACACGCTTGACCCGCTTCATGCCACGTCGCTCGGCAACTTCCAGGCTGGCTGTTGCAGCCGCGAGCCGGGCCTGGAGGGTGGGCGGCCCCGTCTGTTCGACAGCGCACGCGGCCCTCGACACCCTGGACGTCGGCCCTTCACCGATCCGGCACGACGGCACGAGGCGACCCGACCGTCGGATGGCCCGTGGCGAAGGTCCGAAGGATCCACTTCCGAAGCTCGCTGAACCCCAGCACACCGCTGGCCATCGCGACACACACGCCCCATTGCGCGGGCGACAGCGGCGCCGTGCCGAAGGCCTCATTGAGGAACTCGAGATGAACGACCGCCACCTGGAGCACCGCGGAGAGCACCACCGTCGCCCACAGCCACGGGTTGGCGAACAGGCCGTGCCAGGCACTGCGGGTCTCGGACCGGGCGTTGAAGCAGTTAAACAGCTGCGCCAGCACCAGGACGGTGAAGCCCGCCGTTCGGGCGCGGGTGAGGTTCTCGTGGCCTTCGATCAGGCCACCCGGCAGGAACAGGTCGATGGTCAGCAAGGTGACGAGCGCCATGACGGTGCCGGTCACTGCGATGCCGGCCCACATCCGCCCGTCGATCATGCGCCCGCCACGGGCGCGCGGCGGGCGGGACATCATGTCATCGGCGACAGGGTCCACGCCCATGGCCAGCGCCGGGCCGGCATCGGTGATGAGGTTGATCCAGAGGATCTGCGTGGCCAGCAGCGGCAGGACCAGCGTGCTGCCGGCGGGCTCGCCGCCGGCAGCACCTGCCGTCAGGCCGAAGACGCCGGCGCCCGCCACGCCCAGGAAGACCGTCAGCACCTCGCCCAGGTTGGACGACAGCAGGTAGCGCAGGAACTTGCGGATGTTGTCGAGCACCCCGCGGCCCTCGCGCACCGCGTCGACGATGGTGCCGAAGTTGTCATCGGCCAGGATCATGCGCGCGGCCTGCTTCGAGACTTCGGTACCGGTGACGCCCATCGCGATGCCGATGTCGGCGGCTTTCAGCGCCGGCGCATCGTTGACACCGTCACCGGTCATCGCAACGACGTCACCATTGGCCTGGAGCGCACGCACGATCAGCAGCTTGTGGCGCGGCGCCACGCGCGCGAAGACCCGGGTGCCGCGCACCGCCTCGGCCAGCGCCGGCTCGCCTCGCGCGGCGAGCGCATCGAGCTCGGCGCCCGTCAGCGCCCGAGGCGGTGGCCGTGCGTGCGCCGCCGAACCGGTGCTCACGATGCCCAGATCCGCGGCGATGCGCAGCGCCGTGCGCGGATGGTCTCCGGTGATCATCACGACGCGGATGCCGGCGGCCTGCGCCTGACGGATGGCCAGCCCCACTTCGGCGCGCGGCGGATCGATGATGCCCACCGTGCCGACATAGATCAGCCGCTGTTCGAGCCCGGCATGGGCGCCGGGGGATTCGCCCGGATCCAGGGGCCGATACGCCACCGCCAGCGTTCGAAGCGCCGCATCGGCCAGGGCGTCCACCTCGGCGAGGATGCGGTGTCGCATCGGGGCATCGAGGTCCAGCGTGGCGGCCCCCACCCGCACCTGCGTGCATCGCGCCAGCAGCACGCCCGGCGCGCCCTTCGTGACCACGACCGGGGCGTCGTCGTGATTGTGGTCCGCCTCGATGGTCGACATCATTTTCCGGTCCGAGGTGAACGGAATCTCGGCGATGCGCGTGAAGCGTCGCTGGCGGTCGGCCGTGCCGCCGAGCTTGTGCTCGGCCACCAGGAAGGCGGCCTCGGTCGGATCGCCCTGAATCTCCCAGCCGCCGCCGACACTGCGGCTCAGGACCGCATTGCCGGCCAGACTGCCGCCGCTGAGCACGGTGACGTTCTCCTGATGCTGCGCGCCGGACTGCAGCGCCACGCCGGCACGCTCTACGCGGCCCTCGGGGGCGTAGCCCACGCCGGTGATGTCGCTGGCACCCGAAGCGGTGACGACGCGCACGATCGTCATCTCGGCTCGGGTCAGGGTCCCGGTCTTGTCGGTGGCGATGACCGAGGCCGACCCGAGCGTCTCCACCGAGGCCAGCTTCTTGACGATGGCATGACGACGGGCCATGCGCTGCACGCCCAGGGCGAGCACCACGGACAGGATGGCCGGCAGGCCCTCCGGTACCGCGGCCACAGCCAGTGACACCCCCAGCAGCAGCACACGGACCACATCGGCGGGCGCACGCACGTGGCTGGTGATCAGGATCGTCGCCACGACGACACCGGCGATGACGATGGCAGCCAGCCCCAACACCCTCCCGATGTGCGCCACTTCGACCTGCAGGGGCGTCGGCCGGTCCGCGGTCTCGTCGAGCAGGGTCGCGATGGCGCCCACTTCGGTCTGCATGCCGACGGCCGTCACCACCGCACGGCCGCTGCCCTGCGCCACCGCCGTGCCCTTGAAAACCATGTTCAGCCGGTCCCCCAGCGCGACTGGCCCCTGCAGCGTGGCGGCATCCTTAGGCACCGCTTCGCTCTCGCCCGTCAGCGACGCTTCGAGCAGACGCAGGCCGGCCGTCTCGGCCAGCCGCGCGTCCGCCCCCACGGCGTCGCCCTCGGCCAACACCAGCACGTCGCCCCGCACCAGGTCGGCACTGGGAATGCGCAGCAACTGAGCGTCGCGCACGACGCCCGAGGTGGCCTGCGTCATGCGCACCAGCGCGGCGACCGCGCTCTGGGCACGGGCCTCCTGGACCCATCCCAGCACGGCATTGAGCAGCACGACGATCGTGATGACGATGGCGTCCATCGGCCAGCCGTCACGCCCCTCGAGCAGCCAGGCGGCCAGGGCCACCGCAGCAGCCACCAGCAGCAGAATGACCAGAGGATCCCGCAGCTGGGCGAGGGCACGGCGCCAAGCAGGCGGCGAGGGCGTCGAGCGCAAGACGTTGGCGCCGTCGCATATCAGCCGACGAGCCGCCTCTGCGGCGCTCAGGCCGAGAACCAAGTCGGTCAAGCAGCCCGCAGCGACCGCGTCCACCGAGGCGGTGCTCGGATCCTCGGAAACACGGCGCGTGGAGGACGGTGCGTGGGAGGCTGCGGCACGGGCCGCTGACTCAATCATGGTCGCGGCATCGACGTCTTGACGCGCATGAGGACCTCAAGTCAGGCCGGGCTGACGATGCTGTGGCTGGGCTGCATCGACGCGGCTGCACCGAAGCATGCAGCCTACTCGGGGCAGGACCGTCCGACCGTGCGGCAGCGAACGGACCCCGGATCAGCGGGCCGCAACCCGCTCGCGCAGATACGCGCCCAGGGCCGGGTTTGCCAGCGCCGCGTAACGTCCGGCCTCGATCGCCGCATCGATGTCGGCCCGGGGCAGCTGCAGCCGGGTGGGCATCTCGCGCAGACGGGCCGCGCGCTCGGGCGGCAGACTCTCCGCGCTCACGGTGCCGACATGGAACACCACGTCGTCGCAGCGCCAGGACTCGTCGCGGCCGAGATGCCGGCGAACCTGCGCCTCGTCTAGGCCGCAGCGGAATCGTACGATGCTGTCCCGCCACTCTGCGGTCATGGTCCTGAACGCGGCGGCGCTCAGGCGCGTGGCCGAGTCGATCGCGGCATCGGCGGCCGCGAGGCCGACGTCGATACCTGACGGGCCGTCCAGCTGCAGCGCCCAGTCGCCGGTCGGCGGACGCCCGGCATCGACGATCAGGAACAGCATCCGCCGCAGCCGCACGGCGTCCGCCTCGTTGAACGGGCCGTACGGCGTGTTCGACATCGCACGCGCGATCAAGATGCTGGCCAGGCCCTGGTTGTCGGTCAGGCCGCCATCGACGAGCTTCACGTACCGCATCCGCTGCGGATCGCGGTAGTTGCGGATCGCGCGCGCCGTGCTCGCCAAGATGCCCGCGGTCACGCTGCCCTCGTCGGCGAGCATCGTGGCCATGTTCGGCGGCAGCGGCGTCAGGCAATCGTCCGAGAACGCACGCAGCGACACCGGCGCGAAGGCCAGCGGCACGGCCATCGACGCGGCGACGGCCTCCGAGACCCGGAGCTGCGACAGATCGCTGCACAGGCCGGCGAAGACGGGGGCGATAAAGGGGAACGGGGTCCGGTTGTATAGATCGGTGGCGTTGATCCACACGTCGGGCTTGTTCCGGCGGTACAGGTCGGCGAAGGTTGCGCCGCGGAACACGTCTGCGTCGAGGGTGGCCGCGAGGTTGCTGCGGTCGTTGACGCCGCCGGCGGCCAGGCGCAGCAGGTTGACGGGCGAATACAGGCTGAGTCTCAGGTCGCGCTCGAGGCCGTCGTCGAGCACCCGATCGCGGAAATGCCGCAGGCCGTCGCGTCCGTGCAGCGCCACGTAGGCTGCGGTGAGGGAGCCGCCCGAAACGCTCGAGACGAACGCAAGTTCGTCGAACAGATCGGTGCGGCCCTCGCCCGCCTCGGTCAGCGCCTGCAACACGCCGAGCGAGAACGCCGCCGCCCGCAGCCCCCCGCCCGACAGTGACAGGCCGATGGTGTTGGCGCCGACGATGCCCCGGGGCACCTTGGCCTGGTCTAGGAAGGCCTGCGTGATCGGCCGGTTCAGCGGCTGGTTGTCAAACGACGTGGCGCAGGCGGGCAGGATCGCGGCCAGCGCCAGCACGATCCACCCGGATGGCGCCCGGAAGGCACGGTGACGGATGCGTTCGCTGTTCGGAGGCTCAGTCGAGGCCGGGGCATCGGGCTCACCCGCAGCGATTCGCCGGATCGCAGCGCGACGAAGCGGTCGGCAGAAGTCCAGCCCCGTGCCAGCAAGACCTCGGACAGCGCGCAGCGCAGCGCCTCGTAGACCTCGAAACCAAGCGCGAAGGTCTCGAAGTGATGCGCCATCGCCTGGGCTGCCATCGAAGTGATCCGTCACCGGACCACGGTGGGCGCTTCCGCAGCCGGCGGCTATCGTGGGTGCCGCGACCGCGAGGACGGCCGCGAGCATGGCCGGGAGGCGGCGTCCGGGCGTGGCGATCGACGCGGTGGGCAGAGGGGTCATGGCGGCACGCGGGGTCGGACGGCGCAGCCGCGAGTATCCGACGCCGACCGCGGTCGGGCCACGAAGCCCCCGCAGGCCGAGGTAGCCCGGACTGGATCGAGCCTCCTGCAGGCCCCCCCGCGGCAACTCCCGACGAGGCCTCCGACTCGAGCGCGATCGTCTATTTGAAGCCCGCGTCCTCGGGGCGTCCGCGGACAGAATGCCCGATATGACTTGTAAGTCATTCTGTGACTGCCGAGACATAGGTTCACCGTGCAAGCCGCACGGCAATGCCGCCTCCGCGCCGCCCGCGGTCTGCCCGAAAAGGAACCACCATGATGATCAGCAGGCTCTACAGCGCTTTCGCGCTCTCTACCCTCACTTTTGTCTCCGCCTGCGGCGGCGGCGACGACCCGCAGCCCGCCCCGCCCGCCCCGCCCGCGTCGATCGCGCAGACCGCCACAAACGCCAACCTTACCGCACTGGTCGCGGCAGCGACCAAGGCCGGACTGGTGCCCACCCTGTCCGACGCCACCGCCAACCTCACCGTGCTGGCGCCGTCGAATGCGGCCTTCAATTCGCTGGCCACCACGCTCGGTTTCGCGGATGCCACGGCCCTGGTCACTGCACTGCCAGCCGAAGCGCTCAAGAGCATCCTCCAGTACCACGTGCTGGCAGGACGCGTCACTGCCGCGAACGTCCAGTCGGGGCCCACCACTCGCCCGACGCTCTACACCTTCTCGGGCGAGTCGACCAAGCTGGGCGTCACCACCGCGTCGGGGGTCGGCTTCACGGACGCGGTGCTGACCCGCGCCGGGGTCGTCACCGCGGACGTCGCCGCCTCCAACGGGATCGTGCACGTGATCGACAAGGTGCTGGTGCCTCCGGGCGTGCTCAACGTCGTCCAGATGGCGCTCGCCAACCCGGACTTCACGTCGCTCACGGGTGCACTGACGCGCCGCAACCTCGTCGGCACCCTGTCCGGAGCCGGTCCGTTCACGGTGTTCGCGCCCACCAACGCGGCGTTCACGGCCATTGCGCCGACCGTGGCGTCGCTCACCGAGCCGCAACTCGACACCGTGCTGACCTACCACGTGCTGGGTTCGCAGGTGCTCTCCTCCGGCATCCCGTTCGACACGCCCGTCACCACGGTCGCGGCGCCCCGCCAGATCACCATCACGGCCGGCCCGGCACCCTCGATCGCCTCGATCGCCGACAGCACCGCGGCGCCGTCGCGAATCGTCGCCGTCGACATCCGCGCCAGCAACGGCGTAATCCACGTCATCGACAAGGTGCTGATTCCGAGCCCGCTCTGATTCGCACACCCCCCTCGCGCAGACCCGGCCCGCCGCATCGGGCTCCGATCGGCGGCCGGGCGCGGGGCATCGCGGCGAGCGGGTCGCGGTCTCAGCCGACCGGCATCGTCCGGGGTCCGGAGCGTCGCGACCTATTCGGACGAACCGCGCGACGCCCCGGATGGATCACTCGAGATCGAAGCGATCCGCGTCCATCACCTTGACCCACGCCGCCACGAAGTCATGCACGAACGTCCCGCCCGCGTCGTCCGAGGCATAGACCTCGGCGATCGCGCGCAGTTCGGAGTGCGAGCCGAAGATCAGGTCGGCTCGCGTCGCCCGCCAGCGGAGCGCGCCGTCCCCATCACGCCCTTCGAACACCTCGTCGGAACCCGAAGCCTGCGACCAGCTCGTTCCGGGGTCGAGCAGGTTCACGAAGAAGTCGGTGCCCAGCACGCCCGGCCGGTCGGTGAGCACGCCCAGCGAGGCGCGCCCCGCGTCGACATCGAGCATCCGCAGACCCGCAACGAGCACCGTCATCTGCGGCGGCGTGAGCCCGAGCAGTTGCGCTCGGTCGAGCATCAGCAGCTCGGTGGGGCGTCGGGCGCGGGGGCCGCAGTAGTTGCGGAACGCATCGGCGACCGGCTCGAGCACCGCGAAGGACCCGACGTCGGTTTGCGCCTGCGAGGCGTCCATGCGGCCCGGCACGAACGGGACCGTGACCGGATGGCCGGCGGCCCGCGCGGCCTGCTCGACGGCGGCGCAGCCGCCCAGCACGATCAGGTCGGCCATCGAGAGGCGCTTGCCGCCCGAGGCCCGGGCCTCGAAGCCGCGCCGAAGCGCCTCGAGCGTCGCCAGCACCGAGGCGAGCTGCTCCGGCCGGTTGACCTCCCAGTCCTTCTGGGGATCCAGACGGATGCGCGCGCCGTTGGCGCCGCCCCGCTTGTCGGAGCCGCGGAACGTCGAAGCCGAGGCCCAGGCGGTCGCGACCAGCTGCGGCACGGTTAGTCCCGACGACAGGATCGCGGCCTTGAGCGACGCGACGTCGGCGGCGTCGACGAGGGGATGATCGAGTGCCGGGATCGGGTCCTGCCAGAGCAGCACCTCGGCGGGCACGTCGGGCCCGAGGTAGCGGGCACGCGGTCCCAGGTCGCGGTGGGTGAGCTTGAACCACGCCCGCGCGAAGGCGTCGGCGAACTGATCGGGATGGCGATGGAAGCGGCGGGCGATCGGCTCGTAGGCGGGGTCCATCCGCAGCGACAGGTCGGCGGTCGTCATCATCGGCGCATGCCGCTTCGACGGATCGTGTGCATCCGGAATCATGTGCTCGGGCCTGACGTCGCGGGCGCGCCACTGGTGCGCCCCCGCCGGGCTTTTCACCAGCTCCCACTCGTAGCCGAACAGCATGTCGAAGTAGCCGCCGTCCCAGGTCGTCGGATTCGGCTTCCAAGCGCCCTCGATGCCGCTGGTCGTGGTGTGCGCGCCGCGCCCGGTGCCGAAGCGGTTGAGCCATCCGAGCCCGAGCGCCTCGATCGGCGCGCCTTCTGGCTCGGCCCCCACGAGCGCCGGATCGCCGGCGCCGTGAGCCTTGCCGAAGGTGTGTCCGCCGGCCACCAGCGCGACCGTCTCCTCGTCGTCCATCGCCATCCGCGCGAAGGTCTCGCGCACGTCGCGGCCCGAGGCCACCGGATCCGGATGGCCGCCCGGGCCCTCCGGGTTCACGTAGATCAGGCCCATCTGCACCGCGGCCAGCGGGTTCGCGAGTTCACGCTCGCCGCTGTAGCGGGCGTTCCCCAGCCAGGTGGACTCGCCGCCCCAGTCGATGTCCTCGCCCGGCTCCCAGACGTCCTGGCGACCGCCGCCGAAGCCGAAGGTCCGACACCCCATCGATTCGAGCGCGCAATTGCCAGCGAGGATCATCAGGTCAGCCCACGAGAGACTGCGGCCGTAGGTGCGCTTGATCGGCCACAGCAACCGGCGCGCCTTGTCGAGGTTGCCGTTGTCCGGCCAGCTGTTGAGCGGCGCGAAGCGCTGGGTGCCGGATCCGGCGCCGCCGCGGCCGTCGGCAATGCGGTAGGTGCCGGCGCTATGCCAGGCCATCCGGATGAACAGCGGCCCGTAGTGCCCCCAGTCGGCGGGCCACCAGGGCTGCGAGCGCGTCATCAGCGCCACGAGGTCGCGCTTGACCGCCTCCAGGTCCAGCGAGGCGAACGCGGCCGCGTAGTCGAAGCCGGGACCTATCGGGTCGCTGAGCGACGCGTGCTGTCGCAGGACCCCGAGGTCGAGGCGGTTCGGCCACCAGTCACGGTTGGTTCGGGCGCGCGCGGGCGGTGCCGCGGGCTCGGATCGGTCGCCCGCGAACGGGCATTGGCTTGCGTCGGACATGTGTTGGCTTTCTTTTGCGTTGCGGGGTTGCCGCCGCCGGTCTCGTAGCGGTACGTCGCGACGGCCCCTGCAGCGTGGCCCTTGGCGGACCGTCCGTCCAAGCAATCGTTTCGATCACGCCCATCGGCCGGTCCGATCGCGTCGGGTGTCAGCCGAAGCCGGCCCGCGTTTGCAGCGCACGGAGGCATCGCGTAGAACCGCGGCATGACGCCCACCGATCCGCGCCGATACAGCCCCTCGGCAGAGCGCAACGGCCCGCCCATCCTCGCCGAGCTGCAGCGTCTGCTGCCGGCGAGAGGCCTGCTGCTGGAGATCGCCAGCGGCACCGGCCAGCACGCCGCGCACTGCACGCCCGGCCTGCCGGGCTGGCACTGGCAGCCCACCGAGCACGAGGACGACGCCCTGCCCTCGATCCGCGCGTGGTGCGCCGGGCTCGAGCGCGTGCGGGCTGCGCTGCGACTCGACGTCCTGGCCTGGCCGTGGCCGCGCGAGCTGCCGCCCGTCGTGGATGCGGTCTTCTGCGCGAACATGATCCACATCGCACCCTGGCCGTGCACGGCGGCGCTGATGCGGGGTGCGGCGGCGCTGCTGTCGCCGGCAGGCGTGCTGGTGACCTACGGCCCCTACCTGGAGGACAACGTCGCAACCTCCCCCGGCAACCTCGCGTTCGACGCCGACCTGCGCGCCCGCGACCCGGCGTGGGGCCTGCGCCGCGTGGCCGAGGTCGCCGCGCGGGCCAGCGCCGCGGGGCTGGTGCTGCGCGAGCGGGTGGCGATGCCGGCGAACAACCTGCTGCTGGCCTGGACGCGCGCCCCCACCGCCCCGAGCGCTGCGCGATGACCGAGCTGCGTTACCTTGCGGGCTATCCGCAGCCAGTGCTCGAGCAGGTCCGGGTGCTCATCGCCGAGCGCCGCGTACTTGCCACCGTGGCCAGGCGCTATCCGGACGCACACGACGTGCGCCGCGACCGCGACCTGCGGGACTATGTGGGCGAGCTCCGGGCACGCCACCTGCGCAGCGCCCCGCCCCTGGCCCGGGTGAGCTACGACAACCGGCTGCACGTCACCCACGACGCGCTGGGCACGCACACCGCAATCTCGCGCGTGCAGGGCACATCGCTCAAGGCCAAGCGCGAGATCCGGATCGCCAGCGTCTTCAAAGACGCGCCGGCCGCCTTCCTCAGGATGATCGCGGTGCACGAACTCGCCCACCTGCGGGAGCGGGCACACGACCGCGCGTTCTACGCACTGTGCCGGCACATGGAGCCCGACTACGCCCAGCTCGAGTTCGACACCCGGCTGTGGCTGACGGGGCTGGAGCTCGAGCCGCAGGCAGAGGCCGAGGCGGGCTGGGCGCCGCAGGGCGACTAGCCGCGCACGGCCGCCTGCACGATCCGCATGCGCTCGAGCACCGCCTCGTGCAGGGCCTCTCGCCCCTCGCGCGCATGCATGACCCGCAGGTTGTTGAGCATCCGGATCAGGATCTGGTGGGGCGCCGCGGGTTGCAGCAGCGCCCCGACGTCGGCGCCGTGAGGCGCCGCGCGGCGTTCGATCTCGTCACCGTCGAGGCTCTCTCCGGTGAACGGGTCGATGACGACGGTGCCCTCGTGCAGGTTCACCCTGAGCAGGAAATGCTCGGGGAACGCGATGCCCTGGGCATCGAGCCCGACGTGGCGCGCGAGCTCGACGAACAGCACGGCCAGCGTGATCGGGATGCCGCGGCGGGTCTCGATCACCCGGTGCAGGTAGCTGTTGTCGGGGTCGTGGTAGGCGCGCACGTTGCCGCCGAAGCCCTGCGCCACAAAAAAGAAGTCGAGCGCGCGCTGCAGCCGCGCGGTCTCGGTCGAGACGTGTCGGCAATCGTAGGCGAGCTGGCCGGCCAGCCGGTCGAAGGCCGCGAGGCTGGCCTGCAGGTCGAGCGTCGGGTAAGCGTCGAGCGCAATCGAGGCCGCTGCTTCGAGCAGCGGAAGCGAGTCCGCGTCGCTCACCAGCATGCGAAAGTAGCCTAGGGCCGTGGTCGGTTCGTACATGGGGGATGGCACGGTGCGTGCGGCGAAGTATGACTCAGCCGCAGCGGCGGCCCGCTCAGGGATCGAGCCGGATCACCCGGTCCGACTCGCCGGGCACGCAGCCCGGTTCGATCGGCTCCCAGCCTTCGCGGATCACGATACGGCGCTCGGCGTGGCAGAACTCGAAGCGGCGCGCACCGGGCACCCGGGCCCGCGCGAAGGCCTCAATCGAGGCGGGCATGCTCACGAGGAAGCGCCACTGCCGCAGGTCCTCGGCCGGATGGTCATCGCGGTGCAGCCAGGGCAGCACGCCGCCCAGCCACATCAGCACCGGATCGCCCACCTCGAATCGCGCGGGCTCGTAGCCCTTCTCGCGCAGCCAGCGCTGCGCGTCACTGCGCAGCGCGTCATCCGGCTGCATCGCCTGCTGCGAACCCGGATCCACCCCCAGCCCCAGCCCGCCCCAGGCCACGCCGAGCAGCTCGGCCACCCACTGGTTGCAATTCTGGTAGCGCAGGCCCCAGCCGTATGCGTTGGCACTGTAGGTCGCGCCGACCAGGCGCAGAACCAGCCGGTTGTCGGTCGCGGCCCGCTCGAGCGCCGCCTCCTCGCCCGGGATCAGCACGGCCGAGAACCAGCCGATCGACGGATCGCCGGTGCCCGAGAGGAAGCCGGACATGCCCTCGTCGAAGAGTCGCGGGCGACGCTCGCCGCAGTCGAAGTAGAGCTGGCGGATCGACCACGGCGTGTTCGCGCTGTCGCGCAGGCTGATGCCGGAGTGGGAGTAGCGCATCCCGAAGCGCTCGAGGTCGAGCCCCGAGCGGGCGACCAGCGCCAACGCAGCGCCCGACGCGTCGAGCGTCGCCTTGATGACCGCGCCGAATCGGAACAGGACGTCCTGCTGCACGGCGTCGAGCTCGGCCGGGGGGTCGCAGTAGCGCAGCTGGGCAGCCTGCGCCTGGGCCCACGGGCCCGGCGCGAGCAGCGCCGCGCAGACGAGCAGGCGCGCGAAGCCGCGGGCGGTACTCGTTGGCGATGCGGAACTCAGAGCGAGACGGGGTTCGAGCGGAGTTCGCGCTGCACACCGTCGTTGAGCAGCAGGAAAAATGCGCGCCGCGTGTCGGCGTGCGCGAACTCGACGCCGTACGGACGCTGCTGCGCGGTGATCGTGCCGCCCGGGGCCAGCCCGGCGCGCTCGAAGGTCTGCTGTGGCAGGTACAGCAGCGCAGTCTCATCCTGCCCGCCGGCGGCCAGCGTGCGCAGCGTCACGCGGACCGTTCCGGGCCGCTCCGGCACCGGGGTGACGTCGACGATCCGGTAAGGTCCGTCGAGATTGGCCACGGCGCGCGTGGAGCTGTCGCTCGAGGTGCCGACCGAGTCGGACGCGGCGGACGAGGCCGAAGAGCCGCCGGCGGCAGAGGAGCCGACGAGGATGCCGGCGACCGCGGGGACGCAGGCGGCGGCCAGGAGGATCGAGGTGGACAGCAGGTGCTTGTGAACAAGAGGCATGGAGGCTCCGGTGTCGAGAACCACGTCCGACGCCGTGGCTCAGACCCCGAGGATAGCCCAGTCGGACCCCTTCAGTCGTGGGGCGCGTAGGCACGCTCGGCAAGCTCGGCGAAATCCATGCCGATGTAGTCGTCAAGGTCGAGGCTGAGCGCATCGTCGCCGTGCTCGTCGCGGGTCCCGTCCCACTCGGCGATCGCATCGTCGATCGCCTCTTGTGTACCGCGCTGCTCGACTTGCTGCAGCAGCCGATCGGCGAGCTCGGGCGCGAGCCTCCACAGCTTGCGCACCACGTGCGGCGACTGCGCCGAATCGAGCGTGCCGCCGAGCAGCACAAAGGGCGTGTAGAGCGGCTCGCCGCGCTCGGCGATGACCTCGTCGGTCTGCGACTCGATCTGCCGCAGGGCCGCCATCGTGTCGCGGTCGTTCGGCGGCGAGTCCCAGCCGGTCAGGTGCAGCCAAGCGTCGAGGTCCTGGCTGTAGTGGAGCATCGCGATGAAGCTGCTGGCCATGTCGGTGTACTCCGGTGCGTGCTGCGGGCGCGTTCGAAGCCGTCAGTATGACGCGCTCGGGGATCGGCCCCGCCCGCGAGCAGGCGAGGCACCGGACGTGCACGGACTCAAGCCGCCGCCATCGGCGGATAGTCCACGTATCCCGCCTCGCCCTGCGTGTAGAAAGTCGAACGGTCGTACGGTGCGAGTGCGGCGCCGGCCCGCAGGCGCGCGGACAGGTCGGGGTTCGAGATGAACAGCCGGCCGAACGCGATCGCATCCGCGTGGCCCTCGGCAACCATGCGCGCGGCGCTGTCGCCCTTGAAGTTGCCAGCGGCGATCAGTACGCCGCGCCAGTCCGGCCTGAACAGCTCGGCCGCCGAGGGCACGTCGACATGGTCGACCTCGGCCTGCCCCGCGCCGCTCGCGCGCGGCTCGATCAGGTGCAGGTAGACCAGCCCCATCGTGTCAAGCGCACGGATGACAGACCGGTACAGCGGCTGCGGATCGGCCTCGCCGCTGCCGTTGGCAACGCCGTACGACGACAGCCGCACGCCGACGCGTGCCGCGCCGCAGGCCGCGGCCACCGCCTGCGTCACCTCAAGGAGCAAGCGGGCACGGCGCTCGATCGAGCCGCCATACGCGTCGTCGCGCAGGTTGGTGCGCGACTGCAGGAACTGCTCGAGCAGATAGCCGTTGGCGCCGTGGATCTCGACGCCGTCGAAGCCCGCGGCCATCGCGTTGCGTGCGGCGCGCGCATAAGTCTCGACCAGTCGCGGGATCTCTTCGGTGCGCAGTGGCCGCGGCACCTGGAAGGGCTCGCTGCCGCCCGAGGCAGTCCGCACCGAGCCAGTGGCGGGCACCGCCGAGGCGGTGACCGGCGGGCCGCCGTCCTACTGGTACGACGTGTGCGACAGCCGCCCGACATGCCAGAGCTGCAGGACCACGAGACCACCCTTGGCATGGAGCAAGAAGGGGGCTCGGGTGGATCAGGCAGGCGGGGGCCGCCCGGCGAGCAGGCGCGTGACCTCGTAGTTCATCACCGGCTCGCGGCGCTGGTTGAAGACGTCGACGCGCGAGCCGACGACGGCGCGGCCGCTCGGCGCCGGTGGGCGCGGGTCGGTCGGACATGGGGGTCTCCGTGCCAGGGCGATCGGAGGTGCCCCGGTTGGGTCGGATTCTGGATCGGCGCGACGCGCGGCGCGCGCGCAGGGGTGCAAATACGGACCGGGCAGGACGCGCCCCCGGCGCGGCGGCCCAGGCGGACCGGGCCCGGCGCGGCGGCCCATGTGGACCGTCGGCTCGGCGCGGCCCCTGCGGCTCAGCCGGTCCGGAAGTGCACGAGCAGCTGAGTCAGGTCTTGAGCCTGCTTTCGCATCGACTCGGCTGCAGCACTGGCTTCCTCGACCATTGCAGCGTTCTCCTGGGTGTGCCGGCCGATCTCCGAGACAGCCAAGTTGACCTGGTCGATGTCCTGCGTCTGCTGTTCCGTGGCGGCCGAGATTCGCCCGACCGTCGCGCTGACGTGCACGATCGAATCGACGATCCTGTCCATGGTCCGGCCGGCTTGCTGCACCTGGCCGACACCCATATCGATACGTTCGACGGACGCACCGATCAGCCCGCGGATCTCGCGCGCCGCGCTGCTGCTGCGCTGAGCGAGCGTGCGCACCTCCGCCGCGACCACGTTGAACCCACGTCCCTGCTCGCCCGCTCG
>JBIPLJ010000097.1:0-10022 GCA_044368415.1 Burkholderiaceae bacterium | reverse complement strand
CCTCGAGCGGCTGCCCACGCAGCCGAACAGCCGCATCGACGAGTTGCTGCCGCATTTCTGGACGCCGGCCTCGGCGACCTGACACGGATTAGGCGGCTGGGCAAGGTGACTTGCCCGGGCGCTTACCCCGCAATGGCGACGCGAGCGCGACGATCGACCTGTCGGCGACGGGCGAGGCCGGATCGATGGTGAAGGCGGCCCTGTTGCGGGCGCCCGCCGGGGGGCAGCGCGGCCGCGTGCGCGATCCTGCCATCCAGCCGTCTCGAGGGGCGCGGTACGCTCGACTGGCTAACGATGAGCATGCCGAGCCAGGTGCAGCACGTACGGCTAGAGTTCAGCGAGATCCGCGGTCTGCTACCCGACCCGCAGGCGGGTAGCCTGTCGCCCCACCCGCTGCTGGCGCTGCCGGTGTACATCCTGCGCAACCTCGGAGACATGTCGGTCGACACGCGCCGCTCGGCGCTGGTGTGCCCGCCGCTGCGCATCGGCGAGGACTTCGAGGTCGAGTTCGACCCGGCCTACAGGCTACGCAGTGTGCTGGAGCCGATCCGCGTTGCAGCGGATCGCGCGCCACCTTCGCACATCGATGCTCGTCGAGCAGCCCTGAGGACGCGCCCGCAGGCCTCAGCCGCCGCAGCGCCATCGCCGTATCCTCAGGCCGCGAAGCGCTTGCGCGTCAGGACCGCCGCCAGCCAGAACCCGCCCATCGCATACGCCAGCAGCACCGTCACCGGCCGCAGCACCGCCTCCGGCGCGTGGCCCAGCACCAGCGGTCGCGCAAGCTCGATCGCGGCCGAGAGCGGCAGCCACGCGGACACCGACTGCAGCCACCCCGGCAGCTGCGAGACCGGAAAGAACACACCGGAGACGAAGCTCATCGGGGTCAGCACCAGCGTGAAGTAGTACGAGAAAAAATCGTAGCCGCGCGCCACCGCGTTCACGCACAGCGCAAGCGCGGCGAACGCCAGGCCCGTGAGCAGCACCACCGGCAGCAGCCCGATCAGCGTCGGCTCGCGCGAGACCCCGAGCGCGACCGCGACGAGGATGATCGACACACCCGACAGACAGGCCTTCATCGCCGACCAGATCCACTCGGCGGCAAGGACGTCGTCGAGCAACAGTGGCGCGTTGAGCTGCGAGTCCCAGGTGCGCTGCACATGCATCCGCGAGAACGCTGAATACAGCGACTCGAAGCTCGCCGCCATCATCGTGCTCATGCACACCGAGCCGGCCGCGAGGTAGGTGATGTACGGCACGCCGTCGATCTCGCGCAGCAGCGCGCCCAGGCCGTAGCCGAACGCAACCAGCGTGATCAGCGGGTCGGCGATGTTGGCGAGCACGCTCGGCAGCGCGAGCTTGCGCCACACCAGCAGGTGGCGGCGGATCACCGGCACCATGCGCGCTGTCAGCCGAGGCGGGGCGTAACGGCCCGGCGCGGGTCCGATGGCGCCGGCGCCGGCGCCGGCCCCGGACCCGGGCGCGTCGAGGTGGGTGGCGGGTGTGCTCATCGCATCAGTCTCGAAGGTCGCGTCCGGTGAGCTTGAGGAACACGTCCTCGAGGTTCGCCGGACGGTGCAGCGTACGCAGCTCGGCATGCGCCTGCAACGAGGCCAGCAGCGGGCCGGGCTCGCGGCAGTAGGCGAAGGTCGTCTCGCCGACCGTCTCCAGGCGATCGCTCAGCACGCCCGCGCCCGCGGCCCATACGGCACGCCCCGGGCCGTGCACCTCGATCACATGTGGCTCGATCTCGCGGCGGATCAGCTCGACGGGCGAAGCCTCGGCGATCGGCCGCCCCGCATCGACGATCGCGAGCCGGTCGCAGAGCCGCTCGGCTTCGTCCATGAAGTGTGTGGTCAGCACGATGGTCTTGCCATCGGCGAGCAGGCGCCGCAGCCGCTCCCAGATCAGGTGCCGCGCCTGCGGATCGAGCCCGGTGGTGGGCTCGTCGAGGAAGATGACCTGCGGGTCGTTGATCAGGGCGCGGGCGATGGTCAGGCGCCGCTTCATGCCGCCCGAGAGCTCCTGGATCCGGGCGTCGCGCTTGGGTGCGAGTTGCGCGAAGTCCAGCAGCGGATCGATCCGCGCGCGTGTCGTCGCGTCGTCTTGCCCGAAGTAGCGGCCGAACACCAGCAGGTTCTCGGCGACCGTGAAGTCTGGGTCCAGCGGATCGTTCTGCGGCACCACGCCGACCTTCGCACGCGCCTCGCGCGCACGCTCGGGCACCGGATGGCCGAGCAGCGTGATGCGCCCGGCGTCCGGGCGAAGCAGCCCGAGCACGAGCTTGAGCGTCGTGCTCTTGCCGGCGCCGTTCGGGCCGAGCAGCCCGAAGCACGTACCCGGCTCGACCGAGAACGACACGCCATCGACAGCCTGCTGGCCGCCGAACGCCTTCACCAGCCCGTCGACTTCGAGTACCGGTTGCATGTCGCCTCCCATGGGCCTGGGTTCGCGCCGTGCAGCGCCCGCCCTGTCGATGGCGAGGCCGATGCATCGAGCGGCCCCCAAAACGCATCGCGGCGCCCTTGAGCGCCGCGATGTCCGTACGATAGAACTCCCAGCCCCGGCCTCAGGCCGCCGCGGTCGCCTCGCCGGCAGATGCCTCGACGACTTCCGGCCGATCCAGCAGTTCGACCAGCGCCATCGGCGCGTTGTCGCCAATGCGGAAGCCGAACTTCAGAATACGCAGATAGCCGCCGTTGCGCTTGGCGTAGCGCGGGCCGAGTTCGTTGAAGATCTTCACCACCATGTCGCGGTCGCGGATCCGGTCGAACGCCAGACGGCGATTGGCCAGCGACGGCTTCTTGCCCAGCGTGATGATCGGTTCGACGACGCGACGCAGCTCCTTGGCCTTGGGCAACGTGGTCTTGATGACCTCGTGCTTGAGCAGGGAGACGGTCATGTTGCGCAGCATCGCCTCTCGGTGCGAGCTGGTTCGATTGAGTTTGCGGAGTCCGCTACGGTGACGCATGGTTCAGTTCCTTCGTGTCCGGCCGGTCGCTTACGGGCGCTCGAGGCCTGCGGGCGGCCAGTTCTCCAGCCGCATGCCCAGGGTGAGCCCGCGCGAGGCCAGCACTTCCTTGATCTCGTTGAGCGACTTGCGACCCAGGTTCGGGGTCTTCAGCAGCTCGTTTTCGGTCCGCTGGATCAGGTCGCCGATGTAGTAGATGTTCTCGGCCTTCAGGCAATTGGCCGAGCGCACCGTCAGCTCCAGGTCGTCGACCGGGCGCAGCAGAATCGGGTCGATCTGCGGCGAGCGCACACCGCCCGCGCCGATCGGCATCACGCTGGTTCCGGTGCCCAGCATGTCGATAGACGGCTCTGCGCCTTCCAGCGCTGCGAACACCGACAGCTGCTCGACCAGGATGCGGGCCGCCTGTCGAACGGCTTCCTCGGGCGCGACTACACCGTTGGTCTCGACATCGATCAGAAGCTTGTCGAGATCGGTGCGGTTCTCGACGCGCGCGCTCTCGACCGCGTACGACACGCGACGCACCGGCGAGAACGACGCGTCGAGCACGATGCGACCGATGGTCTTGCTGTCGGACAGGTTGCGCATCGTCCCCGGCACGTAGCCGCGACCCTTCTCGACCTTGATCTGCATGTCGAGCTTGCCACCCTGGGTCAGGTTGGCGATTACGTGCTCGGGATTGACCAGTTCGACGTCGTGCGGCAGGTCAATGTCGGCGGCCGTCACCGGGCCCGGGCTGTCCTTGCGCAGCGTGAGAAATACGTCGTCACGGTTGTGCAGCTTGAAGACGATGCCCTTCAGGTTCAGGAGCAGGTCGACCACGTCCTCGCGGACGCCGTCGATCGTCGAGTACTCATGAACCACACCGGAGATCTGCACCTCGGTGGGCGCGTAGCCGACCATTGACGAGAGCAGCACGCGCCTCAGCGCGTTGCCCAGCGTATGGCCGTAGCCGCGCTCGAACGGTTCCATCACGACGCGAGCGTGCGAGGGACCGAGTTGCTCGACCTCGACGATGCGGGGCTTCAACAGAGCAGTCTGCATGGATGGATCCCTCTTTAGCGCGAGTACAACTCGACGATCAGGCTCTCGTTGATGTCGGCGGCGATATCCGAACGCTCAGGAACCTGCTTGAAGATGCCTTCCATCTTGGTCTTGTCGACCGAAACCCACTGCGGGAAGCCGCTCTGCTCGGCGAGCATGAGCGAATCCGCCACACGAACCTGCTTCTTGGCCTTCTCGCGGATGGTGATCACGTCGTTCGGACGGACCTGGGCCGACGGGATGTTCAGCGTCTGGCCGTTGACCGCGACGGCCTTGTGGCCGACGAGCTGGCGCGCTTCGGCGCGCGTGGACGCGAGACCCATGCGGTAGACGACGTTGTCGAGGCGGCACTCGAGGAGCGTCAGCAGGTTCGCACCCGTGTTGCCCTTGCGGCGCTCGGCCTCTTCGAAGTAGCGGCGGAACTGCCGCTCGAGGATGCCGTACATGCGCTTGACCTTCTGCTTCTCGCGAAGCTGCAGGCCGTAGTCGCTGGTGCGCGAGCCCGAGGTCCGACCGTGCTGGCCGGGCTTGCTGTCGAGCTTGCACTTGTCGCCGAGCGAACGACGGGCGCTCTTGAGGAAGAGGTCCGTCCCTTCACGCCGGGAGAGTTTTGCTTTCGGTCCGGTATAACGTGCCACGTGTTGTCTCTTTCGCTTACGCGGCCCCAACGGGCCGCGGTTAGTCCGCCCAATACGACGCCGGCGGAGCCGACGGGGCGAACGGTGGGCTTAGTTCGAAGCGCGGATCAGATCCGGCGCTTCTTCGGGGGCCGGCAGCCGTTGTGCGGCACTGGCGTCACGTCGGCAATCGACACGATCTTGATCCCGAGGGCATTCAGCGCCCGCACCGACGACTCGCGACCCGGGCCGGGGCCCTTGATGCGCACGTCGAGGTTGCGGATGCCCTGCTCCTGGGCGGCACGACCGGCCGTCTCGGCAGCGACCTGTGCAGCGAACGGCGTGGACTTGCGCGAGCCCTTGAAGCCCGCGCCGCCTGACGACGCCCACGACAGCGCGTTGCCCTGCCGGTCGGTGATCGTGATGATCGTGTTGTTGAAGGACGCGTGGACGTGCGCGATACCGTCCGAGACGTTCTTGCGAACCTTCTTGCGAACGCGGTTGCCCGCGCTGCTGGGTTGTTTGGCCATGTGTTATCCGTTCTCTCGGGTTACTTCTTCAGCGCCACGCCGGCCTTGCGCGGGCCCTTGCGGGTGCGGGCATTTGTCCGGGTACGCTGGCCGCGAAGCGGCAGGCCGCGGCGATGCCGCACTCCGCGGTAACAACCCAGGTCCATCAGACGCTTGATCGACATCGTCACCTCGCGGCGCAGATCGCCCTCGATGGTGAAGCGGTTGATCTGGTCCCGGATGCGCTCGAGCTCCGCATCGGTCAAGTCCTTGACCTTCTTGGTCAGCGGGACGTTGGCCGCCTCGCAGATCGCCCGCGCGCGCGGACGACCGATGCCGTAGATGGCCGTCAGGCCGATCTCGGCGTGCTGACGGTCGGGGACGTTGATACCAGCGATACGTGCCATGCCGTTCCTCTCAGCCTTGACGCTGCTTGTGCCGCGGGTCGGTGCAGATCACGCGGACCACGCCGTTACGCTTGATGATCTTGCACTTGCGGCAGATCTTCTTGACGCTTGCCAATACCTTCATCTCATTCTCCGTGCGCGCCGGGCGCGCCGTCCTCATCGATTCGTTGCGGCCCGACCCGCAGTCTTGGTTCTTACCTGCTTCGCCCGGAACACGATCCGGGCGCTCGACAGGCTGTACGGCGTCATGCACACCGCCACCTTGTCGACCAGTGGGATCCGGACACCACAGATCCCTGCCGTCTCCGGTCACCGCATCGGCGGCGTTCCGATGCCTTTGAAGTTCGTCTTCTTCAACAAACTTTCGTACTGGTGCGACATCAGGTAAGCCTGCACCTGCGCCATGAAGTCCATCGTCACCACAACAATGATCAGCAGCGAGGTCCCGCCGAAGTAGAACGGCACGTTCCACCGCAGCACCAGGAACTCCGGCACCAGGCATACCAGCGTGATGTACACCGCACCGGCAGCAGTGAGGCGCATCAAGATCTTGTCGACATACTTCGCGGTCTGCTCACCGGGGCGAATGCCGGGAACGAACGCACCGCTTTTCTTCAGGTTATCGGCGGTCTCGCGACTGTTGAAAACCAGCGCCGTGTAAAAGAAGCAGAAGAAGACGATCGCAACCGCATACAGCGCGGTGTACACCGGCTGGCCGGGCGACAATGTCGCCGCCAGATCCTTGATGAAGCGGACCACCGGGTTCTCGGAGTCGCCAGCGGTGAACCACTGCGCCGCGGTCGCGGGGAACAGGATGATCGACGACGCGAAGATCGGCGGGATCACGCCCGACATGTTCAGCTTCAGAGGCAAGTAGGACGACTGCCCGCCGTACACGCGATTGCCCACCTGGCGTTTCGCGTAATTGATCGTGATGCGCCGCTGCCCGCGCTCGACGAACACAACAAATGCGGTGACCAGAATGACCGCGGCGACGATGATCAGCGCGATAAACGGGCTCATCGAGCCGTTGCGCACCAACTCAAACATCCCACCGATCGCGCTCGGCAGCCCGGCCGCGATGCCCGCGAAGATCAGAATCGAGATGCCGTTGCCCAGGCCACGCTCGGTGATCTGCTCGCCCAGCCACATCAGAAACATTGTGCCGGTCACGAGCGACACTGCCGCGGTGAAGCGGAACATCGCGCCCGGGTCGAGCACCAGCCCGGCCTGCGACTCGAGTGCCACGGAGATACCGAACGCCTGGAAGGAGGCGAGCGCCAGCGTGAACCATCGCGTGTACTGCGTGATCTTGCGCCGACCCGCCTCGCCTTCCTTCTTGATCGCCTCGAGCTGCGGCACGACGACCGTGAGCAGCTGCATGATGATCGAGGCCGAGATGTACGGCATGATCCCCAGCGCCAGGACCGAGAACCGCGACAGCGCACCACCTGAAAACAGGTTGAACAGGCCCAGCACACCGCCAGACTGCTGCTTGAACAGCTGGGTCAGCTGCTCCGGGTCGATACCGGGCACCGGGATGTGCGTCCCGATCCGGAAGACGATCAGCGCGAGCACCAGGAAGCCAAGCCGGCGTTTGAGGTCGCCGTACTTGCCGCCCTGCTTGATCAGTGCTGTGGGGGTCTTGGCCAAATCAACCTGCCTTCAGTGCCGCGTCCGACCGGTCTTCAGGCAACCGAGCCGCCGGCCGCCTCGATGGCAGCCTTCGCACCCTTCGTCGCGCCGATGCCCTTGAGACTGACCTTTCGCTCGATGGTGCCGGAGAGGATGACCTTGGCCGTCAACGTGAGCTGCCCCACAACGCCCGCCGCCTTCAGCGACAGCAGGTCGATGTCGTCGCCTTCCATCTTCTGCAGGTCCGACAGCCGCACCTCGCCGACCGTGCCGGCTGCGAGTGACTTGAAGCCGCGCTTGGGCAGGCGACGCTGCAGCGGCATCTGACCACCCTCGAAGCCGACCTTGTGGAAGCCGCCCGAACGCGACTTCTGGCCCTTGTGGCCACGGCCCGCAGTCTTGCCCAGGCCCGAGCCGATGCCGCGCCCGACACGCCTCTTCGGATGCTTACTGCCCTCAGCGGGCTTGATCTCATTGAGTCGCATGGTGCTCAGCCCTCGACCTTCACCAGGTACGAGACCTTGGTGATCATGCCGCGCACCGCCGGAGTGTCTTCCAGCTCGCGCACCTGGTTGATCTTCTTGAGGCCTAGCCCGAGCACCGTGTCGCGATGCGAACCACGGGTGCCGACGGGGCTGCGGACCAATTTGACCTTCAGCGTCTTCTTGTCGTTCATGGTGCTCGTCCCCGGCCTCAGCCGAAGAGCTCCTCGACGGTCTTGCCGCGCTTCGCCGCGATCTCGGCCGGGGTGCTCATCCGGGAAAACGCATTCAGCGTGGCGCGGACCATGTTGTACGGATTGGTCGAGCCGTGGTTCTTCGCGACGACGTCAGTGACGCCCATGACGTCGAAGATGGCGCGCATCGGGCCGCCGGCGATGATGCCCGTACCCGCGGGCGCAGGTGCGATGTAGACGCGCGCCGCACCGTGCTGCCCCTCGACCGCGTGCTGCAGGGTTCCGCTGCGAAGCGAGACCCGGACCATCTTGCGGCGGGCCTCGTCCATCGCCTTCTGCACGGCGACCGGCACTTCACGGGACTTGCCCTTGCCCATGCCGATTCGACCGTCGCCGTCACCGACCACCGTCAGCGCAGCGAAGCCTAGGATTCGACCGCCCTTGACGACTTTGGTCACACGATTGACCGCGATCATCTTCTCTTTGAGACCGTCGTCGCGCTGTTCAGCGCCGACGCGTGCCTGGATTTTTGCCATCAGGGTTACTCCTTTCTGGGCCGCGTCAGAACTTCAGACCGGCTTCGCGGGCCGCCTCGGCCAGCGTCTTCACGCGGCCGTGGTAGCGGTAGCCGGCGCGATCGAACGCCACCGACTGGATGCCCTTCGCGAGCGCCTTCTCGGCGAGCCGCTTGCCGACGAGTGCAGCCGCGGCGGCGTTGCCGCCCTTGCCGCTCTGCCCGGACAGCTGCGTGCGCACTTCGGCCTCGGCGGTCGATGCCGAGACGAGCACCTTGTCGCCAGTCGCCGCGACGATGTTCGCGTAGATGTGCAGGTTGCTGCGGAAGACCGTAAGACGGTCGACGCGCAGTTCCGCGATCTTGTGCCGAGTCTGCAGTGACCGGCGCAGACGGGATTGCTTCTTGTCCATGTTCGTCCTGTCGCCCGGTTACTTCTTCTTCGTTTCCTTGATGATCACGACCTCGTCGGCATACCGCACACCCTTGCCCTTGTAGGGCTCGGGCGACTTGTACGCACGAACTTCGGCCGCGACCTGGCCGACGCGTTGCTTGTCGGCCCCCTTGATCAGGATCTCGGTCTGCGTTGGCGTGGTCACCGTGACGCCCTCGGGCATCTGGTGGACGATGGGGTGCGAGAAGCCGAGCGACAGGTTCAGCGCGGCGCCCTGCGCCTGGGCGCGATAGCCCACGCCGACCAGCGTCAGCTTGCGCTCGAAGCCCTTGCTCACGCCGGTGACCATGTTGAATACCAGTGCGCGGAACGTCCCGGACATCGCCGCGGCCTCGCGCGACTCGCCGACAGCCGAGAACAGCAGTTCGTCACCCTGACGGATGATCGCCACCAACGGATTGATGCTCTGCGCCAACGTACCCAGCGGGCCCTTGACGGTGATCGCCCCGTTGGCGATCTGGACATCGATGCCCGCGGGCACCTGCACCGGAATGCGTGCGACTCGTGACATGTAAGGCTCCTTACGCCACGTAGCCGATGACTTCGCCACCGATGCCGACCTGGCGGGCCCGACGGTCGGTCATCACACCCTGGGGCGTGGTGACGATCGCGACACCCAGCCCATTCAGGACTTTCGGCAGGTCGTTACGGCCCTTGTAGACCCGCAGACCCGGGCGCGAAACGCGCTCGAGCCGCTCGATCACGGGACGTCCAGCGTAATACTTCAGTTGCACCTGGAGTTCGGGCTTGCCCGAATCCGTCTTCACTTCGAAGCCGTCGATGTAACCCTCGTCCTTCAGGACAGCGGCGATTGCCACTTTGAGTTTCGACGACGGCATCGCCACCGTTTCTTTGTCGACGCGCTGCGCGTTGCGGATGCGCGTGAACATGTCGGCGATCGGGTCGCTCATGCTCATTCTGTTTCGCTCCTTACCAGCTCGCCTTGGTCATGCCCGGCACTTCGCCGCGCATGGCGATCTCGCGCAGCTTATTGCGCCCGAGACCGAACTTGCGGTACGTCCCGCGGGGCCGACCGGTCAGTTCGCAACGGTTGCGAAGACGGGTGGGATTGGCATTGCGCGGCAGTTGCTGCAGCTTGAGGCGCGCCTGGTAGCGCTCCTCTTCCGAGCGGGACTGGTCGGCGATGACTGCGTTGAGTTCGGCACGCTTGGGGGCGTACTTCTTCACCAGCGCCTCG
>JBIPLJ010000128.1:0-3068 GCA_044368415.1 Burkholderiaceae bacterium | reverse complement strand
CTGCGTTCGCGGTGGCTGCCAGGCCACTGCTCGATAGCGTGACCGAGCTCACTGCATCGCCGCTCAGCAGGCTCTGGCTTGCACCCAGCACATAACTGAAATCAGCGCCTGCCCCTGCATTGCCGTTGAGCGTGAGTGTGTCGCCATAGGTCTTGATCTTGCTGCTGGCAGTGATGGTGATCAGGATGGGGTTGGCGTTGGTGACGGTGAGCGTTCCGTCCACGTAGGCAATTGCATAGTTGCTGGCGCTGAAGGTTCCGCCAGTTGCTGCTGAAGGCACGATGCTGTAGGAGCCCGGGGTTGCCGATGCATTACCGCCAGAAATGCCGCTGGGGCTGCTCAGCGTGACCGTGCCCACCGTCTCACCGTTTTGCAAGCCCGAGCCTGTAAACGCAGTCGGCGACAGGCTCAAGGCCGCACCAGACTGAGCAGATGCGTTGTCGGCCGTGATGGTCAGCGGGGCTCTCCAGATATCTGCTTGCAGTCCTGCGGGGGAGGCGGGAAGGTTGTAGTTCCCAACATCTGCACCTGCATAGCTGGTGAAGCTCACGGATTTAGGCGAGCCGCTCAGACGGGTCGCATCGATGGTGCCCGCCGAATAGCTTGAGTTGGCCGCAGCCGTGGAGAAGCCGCCGTTGAGGGTGACCACGTCGCCGGCAATGATGTCGGTCGATGACAGCGACACCGTCGTCGTTCCATCGTAGTACTTGGACGCGGCCGTGACTGAGCTGACGGTTTTTTTGTTGATGGTGTAGTTGCCAAAATAGCTGACGGCGTAATCGGCAGACGTTGGTGTTGCAGTGGCTGTTGCGACGCCACCTACAACTGTGACCGATTTTGGGTTTGCCCCAGAACTGACCAGCGAGCTGTAATAGCCAGCATTTTTGCTGGGAGTGGTAAAGCTCAGGCTTGTCTTGGGATAAGCGCTAGAAAAGTTGATCGGATCATTGGTGTAGGTGGCGGTCAGTCCACTGCTGTTGACAGCCATCGTCCGGTCATAAGTCTTGGAGCCGGTCAGGTAGACATAGATAGGTTTGGTCGGCGCGGTATGCGCTGCGTAGCTCGCATTGAGGTAGCTGGCATTGGAGCCGGGGATGATGACCGTGCCGCAGTTGGGATAGTCGCCGCCGCAGCCCGGCGGTGAGTAGGTGTAGCTGGCCGCGTTGATGTTGCCGTTGATCAGCACCAGCATGTCCGACACCGAGGGCATACGGAAGGCCAAGGTCGCCTGATTGCCGTTGGTCATCATGGACAGGGCTCCCGCACTGTCGGCGTCGTTGCGGGCATCGAGCACCATATAGCCCACTGTCGGAGAGGTCACGAGTCTGATCAATTGCCCGCTGGAACCTTTTTCGAAGGCCAAGCCGGGGACATCCCTGTCCGCGCTGCTGGTGCCGGAGATCAGCAAATTACCCCCGCTTGTGTCCATCAAGGTTGCGGTGGCCGCACTGGTACCCTGCTGCACATACACCCCGCCCATCTCCAGATTGCCCGCGAGCGAGCCGGTGTCGGTGATATTGGAGTAGCCGTTGATGATGATGTCACCACCGCCCGATTTCAGATTCACGCCGGTGCCAATCGTGACGGCGCCTACGGTGGAACTCTTGGGCAGTGCATAGCCGATGCCATTTTTTGACGTCTGCGCTGCAGCAATATTGCCGCCGCCGCCGCCGATCAGGATCACTCCACCGTTGGATGACAGAGTCGGCGTCACTGCGACCGTCGCGTCTCTGGCAATATAGATCGCACCTACAGCGGCGCTCGCATTGTTGGCAGCACTGAGGGTGATGTTCAGAGCCCCAGTTGTCGACGTGATGTCGTTGTAGATGTTGATGTGGCGATCCGCGCGCAAGGTCAAAGTCGCATCACCCCCGGCGGTCTTGTTGATCGGGGCGCTGACCGTGATGTCGCCATTCGTGCTGGACAGGGCGCCCATGCCGACAACCGAGGTCGCGGTCGTCACCGTCACGCTGGTGCCGCTATTGAGCGAGGCCACGATATTGCTGGCCGCCGTGCTGTTGATTAAATAGTCAAAGGGGTCGATCAGCCACAGACCGCCTTGCTGCCCGGCCTGCGCGCCGGCATTGATCACCAGGTTATCGCGGGTGGTGACCTGCGCAGCCGAGGTTTCAATAAAGCCACCCGCACCGCCCCGGGGCGCCGACGCGTCGAGCGTGCCGCCAACCTCGATGGCGTTCTTCTGCATATCACCGAGCAGGAAAATCTCGCCCTTTTCGCCAGTGACCAGGGTCTGCGCGCGGATGCTTCCCGTTTGGTTGATGACCGCCCCACGCAGCTCGCTGGTGGCTCTTGCGTTCAGCAGCACCAGCCCGCCGTCGGCCCGGATGGCGCCGCCATTGGCAATTTGGGCGTCGAGCGCGGCCGCGTCGACCCGCAGCTTGACGGGGCCGTTGAGATCGAGCGTCGCTTCGGAGCCGGCGCCCAGCAGTACGCTGCCCTGGTTGGCGGTAATTTGCCCGGCGTTTTCGACCTTGGCGGCAATCAGTGAGACAAAGCCGCCTGGCTGGGCCTGCAGCGTGCCCTGGTTAACCACAGCCTGCGCGCTATCGCCCTTAAAGTTGTAGCGGCCCGCCAAAAAGTCGCTGCTGCTCATGGACAGGGTCGAGGCCAGCAGAGCGCCGGCTGAGACCTGCGAGCTGGGGCCAAACAGCACGCCATTGGGGTTGATCAAAAACACCTGGCCGTTGGCGCTTAGATTGCCCTGGATCACCGACGGGTTGGCCCCAAGCACCCGGTTCAAGGCCACCGCGCTGGCAGAGGGCTGGACAAACTGAACCTTGTTGCCAGCGCCTATGCTGAAGTCCTGCCAGTTGATGATGGCTTTGGCCGAGGTCTGCCCAACCGTCATCACCGAGCCCGTGGTCTGTATCGATGCGGTTCCGCTGACGGTTTGCCCCCCTGTTGGCAGCCCTTGGGCGTAGGCCCCCGAGGCGCCCAGCAGGGCCAGCAAGGCCGCCCCCGCGAAGAGCGAAGACGATGTCTGCTGGCCCTTGGCCAGTTCGCTGGCCACGACATAGGTTCCAAGTGTTCGATTGAACACCACGCGA
>JBIPLJ010000096.1:0-10220 GCA_044368415.1 Burkholderiaceae bacterium | reverse complement strand
ATAACGGTACGGAGCGAACAACGCCTCGGTTTCGGCTGGCACCGCGCCCTGACGCGGCTGAGTCATCGTCACCAGCGCACTTCGTACGCGCTCGCCGCAGGATGAAACGATAAAACAGGGACGACGATGTAGTAGAAGCCGGTCTTCCAGTGGGTCGTGCGCCCGCGCGTGCCCTCGGGCGGCACCACCAGCTGCACCGGGCCGTCGGCCGCCTTCAGCGCCATCGCCGACGCCGACACCAGGTTGGTATTGCGGCTGCGGTCGACCGCGATGCCGCCCAGCCAGCGCATCACCGGTCCGAAGGGGAAGGCGAACAGGCTGTGCTTGCCCATCCAGTAAATGTTCAGATGCAGGACGAAGGCCACCATCAGCGTGTAGGGCAGATCCCAGTTGCTGGTGTGCGGCGCGGCGATCAGCACGCACTTGCGGGCCTCGACCGGCAGGCTGCCTTCGACCGTCCAGCCGTTCATGCGGAGAAAGCCCCGCGAGCCGGCACGCAGCAGGGTGTTGACGATCGGTGTGTCGAACAGGGTTCGGTGCATGCGGGGGCGCTGACTCTCAGGGGCGTGCAGGGTATCGCGCCCTGCCCGATCGCGCGTGCGCTGCCGGCGTTTTCCCCTACCGGAGGCGCAGCGTCATCGGCGCGTCATGCTCCGCGCCCCCGGTTCGGCCTTTGCGCGAGGGGCCGCGCGCCTTTCAGCTGCCTCGCAATCCCATCCGACAGCGTCGCACGCAGCGCGTGCACCGCCTCGAGGTGGCCGTAGACGCCCGGGAAGCGCAAGTCGAGCCACAGCCAAGTGGTGCTCGCCCGCAGCGCCCGCTCCATTGCGTCGAGCCGACTGCGGCCGTCGACGCCGTCGAGGAACCAGGGCGTGCCGGCCCGCCCTCCCGCTGCGTGCCGCGCGCTCCAGTCGAGGAACTCCTGGAGCTGCGACTCGGTGCGCACGTCGACCGGCGCCTGCGCGTAGACGAAGCGGTCCTGCAGGCTCAGCGCCGCCGCACTGCGGTCGAGCGCATCGGCCAGCGCCAACATGCCCTCTAGCTCGGCGACCGCGAAGTGTGCGTCGTCGAGCCTGAGCTGCTCGACGAAGACCGCGAGTACGTCCCGCAGCGAGGTCTTGTTCAGCCGCGACGCGATCGTCTTGACATGCCAGGCATTCGGCGCGACCGGCGCCTTGAACTCCAGCGGGGCCTTTGCGGGCGTGTGCAGCAGTTCGCGCAACTCGCGAAGCGCCCCAGGCTCGGCATCCTCGAGGACGCCTGCGAAGCCTTCCTCGTGCATGCCGAAGCGGCCTGCGCGGCCGGCGATCTGGTGGACCTCCGATTCGCCCAGGCCGCGCATGCCCTCGCCGTCGAACTTCACCAGGGTGCTGAAGATGACCCGCCGGATCGGCAGGTTCAGCCCCATGCCGATCGCGTCGGTGGCGACCAGCACGGTCGACTCGCCGCCGGCGAAGCGCTCGGCCTCGCGGCGCCGGACCTCGGGCGGCAGCGCGCCGTAGATCACCGACACCGGATGGCCGTCGGCGGCGATGCGGTCCCGCAGCCGCAGCACGTCGCGCCGACTGAAGGCGACGACCGCGTCGCCCGGTCCGAGCGAGCCCACCGGCACCGCTCGCGGCAGCAGCTGCACGTGTTGTTTGCGCTCGAAGCGCCGCACGGTGCAGACCTCGCCGCACAGGCCGAGCAGCTCCTCGATCGCGGGCACCGCGTAGTCGGAGCAGATGATGATCAGCTCGCGGGCGGGCGCGGCGACGATCGCCTGCGTCCAGGCCCAGCCGCGCGAACCGTCGAAGATCATCTGCGCCTCGTCGATCACCGCCACGTCCAGCGGGCGGCCGGTACCGACCATCTCGATGGTGCTAGAGACCACCCGCGCATCCGGCGCCGGCACGTTCTCCTCTCCGGTCAGCAGCGAGCACGGCACACCGCGGGCGACCAGGCGATCTCGCCCTTCCAGCGCCAGCAGCCGCAGCGGCGCGAGATAGGCGCCCTTCTGCGCCGTCGCGAGCCGCTCGAAGGCCGCATGCGTCTTACCGCTATTTGGCGGACCGACGAAGAGAGCGATCGAGCGCGACAACGAGCGCGCGACCGGGAAGCTGTCCGGATAGCCTTGGAACGCCAGCTCGTTGGCCAGGCCGCGCAGTGTGCCGAGCTCGTCGACGCCCTTCTCCCAGCGGTCCTGAGCCCGGGTCAGCGCGCGCTCGAGATCGGCGGTCGGTTGCGGACGCGCACATTCGGCCTGCAGCCGCGCGCGCAGCGCATCCAGGTGGGCGGGATCGCAGGCGTGGCTGCGACGCACGAGCGTCGTCAGGTGCGCCAACAGTATCGCGGCCTGCGGATGGCCCGGGGGCGAACCGAGGGCACGAAGCAGCGCCTGTGTGTCGCCGTCGCGGTGAAACGCCCAGATCGGGGCGGCGTCCGGGATCGGCTGGTGGTAGAGCACCGGGATCGGCCACGCCTCGGCGTCCGGGACCGGCACCTGCAGCGTGTGGCGAATGAGCCGAGCGAACGCGCCTTCGATTCGCGCCACGCCCACCGCCTCGAGGGCGGCGGTGCGCTCGAGCATCTTCGTGCGCGCCTGGGCACCGACGCCGACCGCCTCGACATGGGCGAGCGCGACGCTGATCAGCGACGGATCGATCCAGCGGCCCGGGCGCGAGCCGCGCGGCGGCACCAGCAGGACAAAACCGCTGTCGTCGAGGCGGGTGAGCGCTGCGGCATCGGCGGCGCGCACCACCTGCGGCACCGACTCGGCGGCCTGCCGGAGGCGCTCGAATCGCGCTGCATCGAGGTCCGCCGGCAGGCGAGCCGCATGGCGCGGTTCGGGCGGGACGGGGGGCCGGCTGCGGCCGGAGGCCGGGCGGGAGGAATCGGGGGCGGGGTTCGGGCGGATGATTTGGACTTTGTTCGGGGAGGGTTGGAGGGACGGATTAACCGTTCGTCGCGGGCTGCAAGAGTCGCGACCCCAACCAGTGCGTCGCGGCGGCCACGATCCCGGACGGGGCGGTCACGATAACCGAAATGTGGCTCTGCCGAGGGCGGGTGCGGGCCCGGGCATGTCGTCTTCGGGCTTCTGTTCCCGAGTTGAACTCGAACTCCGGCGCCGCAGCCGCCCTCATGTCGTCTGGACAACACGCACTCGCCGGAAGATGGAGCCCCCCGTCGCGAAGCGGCATTCACACCCTGTCCGGCCGGACCTCGCTGACCTCGGCGAGCCGGAAAGCCCGCTCGTCGTCTCTGTAGTCCCATTGTTCGATCCGACAACATCCTGGCGCCGCATCCGCTCCCCAGCGCAGGAGGTTCACCGAGTTCGGCACGCCATCGCGCACTCGGGATGACACAGCCGTGCCCGCCTGCACGACCCATAGCCGACGCGCGAGGCCTTGCAGCGGCATGACGTAGGGGAGGTGGATGTGACCGCCCATGATGAGGTCGGCGCCGGCTTCAGCCCACTGCTGCAGCGCGGCCGCATGCCCGCGGAGTCGGTCGGGTTCGTCCTCGTCACGCGTGACGGCGATGGGCTGGTGCACCACGACCACGCGCAGCTGCGCAGCGCCGGCCTGCTCCAGCAGTCGGGCCACACGGTCGATCTGCAGCGCGGACACCTCACCGTCTTTGTGTCGCCAGGGGCGCGTAGTGTTGACGCACACCACCAGGAGTTCCGGCGAGCGGTGAACGGGCTCGAGATCTATGCCGAACGCGGCGCTGTACTGCCCATACGGGCTGCGCAGCCGCGCCCACAAGTTAAAGAGCGGGATGTCGTGGTTGCCTGGAACGGCCAGCACGGGCGCCCCTAGGCGGTCTACGAACGAGCGTGCCGCGCGAAACTGGGCCGGACGAGCGCGCTGCGTGATGTCGCCCGACAGAACAACCACGTCAGGACGCTGCTGGTGGGCCAGCGTGCCCAGGGCTTCGACGACCGCGGTCTGCTCGGTGCCGAAGTGCGCGTCGGACACCTGCAGCAGGACGCTCAAGGCGCCGCCTCTTCGGCGCGGAACCGGGTCTCGGTGACGGCAGCGTCGCGTTGTGGCTTCAGCAGATAAAGCGGTTTGGCGAGCACCCGGAAGTCGAGCGGCGCACGCATCATCGTCACTTCGCCATCGAAGGCCACCTTTACCCCGCTGCGGCCCTGCCGCAGCGTCGGCCGCACCACCAGGTGCTCGAACTCGAAGCAATCCACGCCTGCGGCATCACCCAGCCGGCCCATGGCGCCATGCAGCATCAGCCCGATCATCGACTTCGTTCCGATAGGCCGCAGCACGAGTGCGGCCATGCTGCCGTCGCCCGGCGTGCCAGCTACGGTGTCTTCGGGCTCCGCACCGAACTGCTGCAACTGCAGGCGGTTGTTGCCCACGAAGAGCGTCAGGGTCTGGATGTCGCGCACCTTGCCACCCATCTCGATGTGCAGTCGCAAACGGCGCTGCGCACGCAGCAGGGTTGCACAGGCTGCCACGAAAGCCACCCAACGGCTGCGACCGAATCGGGCCTTGAAGGCCTCCCGGTCTTCCAGTAGATCGGGATAGAGCCCGACGCTGGCGTTGACCAGGAACACCCGTTCGTTGATGCCGGCCACTTGCACCGGCGCCGGCACCGAATGCAGCAACTGTTGGACGGCATTGGCTGGGTCTGCCGGTATGCCGTGCGTACGGGCAAAGTAGTTGAACGTGCCTTGCGGCACCACACCCATGGCGCAGCCTGCGGCGTGTGCGGCCTGCGTCACAGTGTTGAGCGTGCCGTCGCCACCGACGGCGACCACGGCGGTGCGGGTGGCAATCGCGTTACTCGCAGCCTGCTGCGACAGGCGGGTCAACTCGGCGGGGCTGCAGAACAGCAGGTCACCTCGCCGTCCACCCGCTCGCAGCGCGGTTTCGATGACTTCGCGCTTCGTCTCCGCGTCGCTGCTGCCTGCTGCCGCATTGATGACGAACTGCAGCGGTGACGCGAGGTCGACTTCGGGGACAGCGGTCATGGTCCAAGACGCAGTCAGGTCTTTTCCCGCGTCAAACGTTCTGCAAAGGAAATTCCGATGGCAGAGAGCACGAAGGTGAAGTGGATGACAGCCACCATCGTCACGATCTGGATATTCTCCAAAGTCAAATCGCCACTCAAGTACGTCTTCAAGGCATGCACGCCTGAGATCGAAATGATGGCGAATGCAAGCTTCAATTTGAGGTTGTAGGTGTTGACATGGTCCAGCCAATCGGGCTTTTTCATGTCCGTCTTGTCGAAGTGCCCCGTGGTCACGAAGAGCGACACACCGGCGAGCGCCACCACCCAAACCAGCTGCGCCACCATCGTCATGTCCACCAGTTCCAGCACCTTGATGATCAGATCGATCTTTTTGAGGTCGCCAAACAGCAAGGTGTTCATGAGCTTGTAGGTTTCCAGCAGAAACTTTCCAAGGATGCCGAAAATGATCGCGACCAGACCCACATAGAAGAACAGCATCGTGAATCGCATGCCGTAGAGCAGCGATCCGACACCTGAGAGTAGTTTTTCCATTTTAATCGTGGCCCAGCAGGTCACCGAAGACGGTGTGCCCGCCTTCCTTGCGATCGGCGCCAGGTGCGTCATACAGCACGAGCCAGCGCGCCTTGCCGCCCGACAGCTCCGGCGGTAGATCACAGATGGCCTCGGCACGGTTGGAGCCGCGTCCGTGCGGGAGTGGCACCGACTCGGTCAGCGCTGACTCGAACCGCACCGGCTCGCGGTTGGTCGCCAGCAAGGACCGGGCAGCAGGCCACTTGAAAACACGGATGTCGCCGTTCAGCACCATGGTCGGGCCGGCCAGGATGTAGAGGTCGTCGCCTGAAAAATGCAGGTCCCGAACGCCCAGGCCGTCGAGTTGCAGGAAGTGCTTGCGGATCAGCGTGCCGCTGTCGTCCAGGGGCGTCAGGCACAGCTGGTCACCCTTGGCTTCAACCGCGACCTCGATCAGCGCCGACCAGCCGCGCAGCACTGGACCGCGCAGTCCCAGCAGCAGCCGGTGGCCGTCCACGGCCAGACCTTCGATGTCGAAGCCGTTGTCCTTGCCTGGGATGGCCATGTACGGCCCGAAGTGGGGGTCAGCGGCGAGCGCACGGGTGAGCAGGTTCGTTTGTGCATCACCCTTCAGACGAAGCGCCCGACGGCCGTCCTGGGCCTGCCGCACCACGCAGGGCTCGCCCTGGGCGTCGAGCTCGATGGGTAGACAGGCCAGCAGACGTCGATTGCCGTCCAGCGTGACCTTCGCCAGCCGCTTGGCGTTGTCGGCATGGTCCCGGTTCGGCTTGGCGTTCTTTCGCTTCAAGCCATGCGAGCCGACCACCCAGAGAAAGCCGGCGGCCACGGCCATGCCCTCCAGATCTGCTTCCTCTTCAGCAGCGCCAGGCAGGTCCAGCAGATCGGCGAGCGGGAAGTCGCGAACCTCGCCGAAGCGCAAGGCCTCGCGCCCAACGGGGTCGAGCAGGCGAAGGCGGTCCAGGCCGCAGGCTTCGTCGCCCGCCACCCAGAGCCAGTTGCCGGTGAAGGCCGCACCGGACAGGTTGGATTGAACCAGGGAGTCGGGCGCGAATTCCAGACGGACTGCGTTCGCGGCTCGAGTGTTGGGCATTGGGTGTTTCTCCATGGGGTGACGGGTCAGAAGGCTCGCGCGCGGCAACGCTTACCGACCGCGGCCGACAAACCTCGAAGTTTGCGCCCGAAACGGCGCCCTATGTGCAGGTTTATACGATGTTGGCGTCCTTGAAAGACTGCATTTCCAGAACCTTTTTGGCGCTCCATATTCCGTCGGCCCCTCAGCCGATTGCCGGTCCGGAGGCTGCGCATTCGGCGCCGATCGTCGCAGGCAACGCGACACCCGCGGAAGTCGGGTCGCCGGTAGAAGCCGTGTGCCGCGCAACACGTACGCCTTGCTGCGATGACGCTGCTCTTCGCCGTCTACACGTTCAAGATGAATCTCGTCAAGCAACTTGGCCAAGTTTCAAAGTCCTAGTGGTAGTCCACGATCAGGTCGCCGATGCTGAGGTTGTCCATAGCCCCGTTCCACTTGATCCTCGATCCGACCTTCGGCGACGTGCAACGCACGGCCGACGCTTGCGTCATCGAGATCATCTTTCTTTCAGGGCGCACCGACGCGCAGAAGCGACGTCTCTACAGCGACCTGGCGCCGCGAGCGACCGGTATCGGCTTCACGCCAGACGACCTGGTGGTTGGGCTTGTGGAGAATGGAGCGATCGACTGGTCGCTCGGCAAAGGACGGGCGTACGTCGACAAGTGACTGGCAGGCGTCCGCCCCTTCGCCGGCGAGTAAGCTGACCCGACTTAGCGTCACGCCACCTACCTCCTGGTCATGAAGGGCTCCTTGTGGCCGGAGTGCGACGTACAGCTACCGCCGCCCCGGCGTATTGACAACAGCTACACATCGATGTGAACATCTGTATATTCAACAGATACACGGTGGTTCGAACATGCGCGACGCGCCTATCAATTTGCGAGCCCTGCCAGCGCAGCGAGACCTCATTGACCACGCGGCCAGCCTGCTCGGTAAGAATCGTTCGGACTTTATGCTCGAAGTGGCCTGCGAACGAGCGCAGGCCGTTGTGCTCGACCAAGTCTTCTTCAGCCTCGACGCCGAGAAATTCAAGCAGTTCACGGCCATGATCGACTCGCCGCCGGCTGCGAACGCGGGCCTGGAGCGGCTCATGGCCGTCAAGGCGCCTTGGCCTGCGCACGAGGAATGAGCCTTCGCCTCGCTGCCCCGCAACCTCTCGAGGCCACACACGACGTGGCGAGTTTTGATTGCGGTGAGCCCAGTCTGAACGAATGGCTCAAACGCAGAGCGCTAGCAAATCATCTCAGCGGCGCAAGCCGAACGTTCGTGGTTGTCGACGAGCAGGTCCTGGTCGTCGGCTGCTACGCGTTGGCTGCAGGCGCAATTTCACATGAGAGCGCGGCGGGTGCCATGCGGCGCAATATGCCCGACCCTATTCCTGTGCTTGTCCTCGGGCGGCTGGCGGTCGATCAACGCGCCCAAGGCAGTCATCTTGGCGCAGCCTTACTGCGCGATGCCGTCCAGCGCGCCGCAGCGGTGTCCCAGAATGCAAGCGTACGTGCGATTATGGCCCATGCGCTCAACGACCGCGCCCGTGAGTTTTACCAGCACTACGGCTTCCTAGGCTCACCACTTCATCCAATGACGATGATGCTGCGCTTAGGCTAACGCAAACCCTGATTGGCAACCTTCTGGTTCCGTTTGAAAGTCCGGTAGCGTTCCCGGAAGCTGACCTTCGCGAAAGGCAGCTCCTGGCCGGGTGCCGCCAGTCAGAGCATTCGCATGTGCGACCCTTGCCCAGCACATGGCGAACATTCAACACCCAGCGGCCCTGGACTAAGCCCGCCCCAGCAAGGCAGACCGGGAGCCAGTCCCGGGATAAATCCCGAGACCTATTCCCACTCGATCGTCGCCGGCGGTTTCCCCGACACGTCGTACACCACGCGGTTGATGCCCCGGACCTCGTTGATGATCCGATTCGACACCCGTCCGAGCAGCTCGTGCGGCAAGTGCGCCCAATGCGCAGTCATAAAGTCCTGGGTCTGCACGGCGCGCAGCGCGGCGACATACTCATAGGTTCGGCCGTCGCCCATAACCCCCACCGAGCGCACCGGCAGGAACACCGCGAAGGCCTGCGAGGTGAGCTCGTACCAGCTGCGGCCGACCTCGTCGGCACGCACCAGCCCGGCCGCGGCATCGCGCTCGGTGGCCTGCGTGCCGCGCAGCGTCTCGATGAAAATCGCGTCGGCGCGCCGCAGCAGGTCGGCGTACTCGCGCCTGACTTCGCCCAGGATCCGAACGCCGAGCCCGGGGCCTGGGAACGGATGGCGGTAGACCATGTCGGGCGGCAGCCCGAGCGCCACGCCGAGCTTTCTGACCTCGTCCTTGAACAGCTCGCGCAGCGGCTCGAGCAGTTTCAGGTGCAGCGTGTCGGGCAGGCCGCCGACGTTGTGGTGCGACTTGATCGTCTTCGCCTTGCCGGTCTTGGATCCGGCCGACTCGATCACGTCCGGGTAGATGGTGCCCTGCGCCAGCCAGCGCGCATCGGGCAGCCGGCCGGACTCGCGCTGGAAGACTTCGACGAACTCGCCGCCGATGATCTTGCGCTTGGCTTCGGGGTCGGAGACGCCGGCGAGCTTGCGCATGAAGTCGTCGGAGGCATCGACGTGCACGACCTTCACGCCCAGGTTCTCGGCGAAGGTCTGCATCACCTGCTGCGCTTCGTTCAGCCGCAGCAGCCCGTGGTCGACGAAGACGCAGGTGAGCTGGTCGCCGATCGCGCGGTGGATGAGCGCCGCGGCCACAGAGGAGTCTACCCCGCCGGACAGCCCGAGGATGACCTGCTCGGCGCCGACCTGCTCTCGGATGCGGGCGACCGCCTCGTCGACGAAGCTCGGCATCGTCCAGTCGGGCCGCGCGCCGCACACCTGGAGCACGAAGCGCCCGAGGATCGCGCTACCCTGCTTCGTGTGCGTGACCTCCGGGTGGAACTGCACCGCGTAGAAGCCGCGCGCCTCGTCCGCCATGCCGGCGATCGGGCAGCTCGGCGTGGAGGCCATCAGAACGAAGCCTGCCGGCAGCGCAGTGACGCTGTCGCCGTGGCTCATCCACACGTCGAGCAGGCCGTGGCCCTCGGCGTTGCGGCTGTCCTCGATGCCGTCGAGCAGCCGAGTGTGGCCCCGGGCGCGGACCTGCGCGTAGCCGAACTCGCGGTGGTCCGAGTACTCGACCTTGCCGCCGAGCTGGGCGGCCATGGTCTGCATTCCGTAGCAGATGCCGAGCACCGGCACACCGAGATCGAACACGGCCTGAGGCGCTGCGAGCGAGGGGTCCTCGTAGGTGGAGCCGTGGCTGCCGGAGAGGATCACGCCCTTGGGCGCATAGGCCCTGACGAAGTCTTCCGACACGTCATGCGGATGGATCTCGCAGAAGACGTCGAGCTCGCGCACGCGGCGCGCGATGAGCTGCGTGACCTGCGAGCCGAAGTCGAGGATGAGGATGCGATCGTGCATGGCGCTCGCCGGGGCGGTCGTGCCGGCCCGGTCCTGGAGGGCGGTCGAGCTCACTCGACCTGGTAGTTGGGCGCTTCCTGGGTGATCTGGACGTCGTGCACATGCGACTCGCGCATGCCAGCGGACGTGATCTCGACGAAGCTCGGGCGCGTGCGCATCTCGTCGATGTCGCG
>JBIPLJ010000095.1:0-10261 GCA_044368415.1 Burkholderiaceae bacterium | reverse complement strand
CCTTCGCGGCCCTCGACGAGATCACCCGCGGCCGGCTCGACGACGACCTGCTCGCGCTGTGGGGCGAGCAGGGGCTCACGGTGGTGTTCGTCACGCACAGCGTCTACGAGGCGGTCTACCTGTCGACCCGGGTGGCGGTGCTCGGCGGGCGCCCGGGGCGGCTGCTCGAGTCGATCGAGGTCGACGCACCGCATCCGCGCGACGAGGCCTTCCGCGCGAACCCGGCCTACGCGGGCACCTGCCTGCGCGCGTCGGCCGCGCTGAAAGCAGCGATGGCATGAGCGCGCGCGCGGGCACCGCGGTCGCGCCTTTCGCGGTGATCGGTCTGCTGCTGCTGGCCTGGGAGGCGACCGTGAGGATCGGTGCGATCCCGCCGTACATCCTGCCCGCGCCGAGCCTGGTCGCCGCGACGCTGTGGCGCGACCTGCCTTCACTGCTGCCTTCGCTCTGGTTCACCCTCAAAATCACCGTCGGCGCGCTGCTGCTCGCGGTGGTGGGCGGCGTGTTACTTGCCTCGGTGTTCGCGCTGTCGCGCCCGCTCGAGACCGCACTCTTTCCGCTGGCTATCGTGCTGCAGGTCACCCCGATCGTCGCGATCGCCCCGCTGATCCTCATCTACGTCGAGTCCACCACCGCGGCGCTGCTCATCTGCGCGTTCATCGTCGCCTTCTTCCCCATCCTCGCGAACACCGTTGTCGGGCTGCGCTCGGCCGACGCCGGCCTGCGCGATCTGTTCACGCTCTACGAGGCAAGCCGCTGGCAGCGCCTGCGCCTGCTGCTGGTGCCGAGCGCCTTGCCCTACTTCCTCGCCGGGCTGAGAATCGCCGGCGGCCTTGCGCTGATCGGCGCGGTGGTCGCCGAGTTCGCCGCAGGCGCCGCCGGTCGCGAGACCGGACTGGCCTCGCGCATCCTCGAGGCCAGCTTCCGCACCGAGATCCCGAAGATGTTCGCGGCGCTCGTGCTCGTCTCGCTGGTCGGTATCGCGATCTTCGTGGTGTTCGACCTGCTCGCCCGTCGGCTGCTCGGACGCTGGCACGACACCGAGCTGCTGCGCGGCTGATCGCAGGTCTCCCGCGTTTTCATCGTCCTCCTTCATCGCTCCCTCAAGACCACGCCCATGCCTCTCCCGACGCCCGACCGTCCGCCCGCCCCGACCCGTCGCCGCCTGGCTGGCGCTGGCGCGGCCCTCGCCGCGGGGCTCGCGCTCCCCGCGCTGCCCGCCGCCGCCCGGGACAAAGTGGTCTTCGCGACCAACTGGAAGGCGCAGGCCGCACATGGCGGCTTCTATCAGGCGCTGGCCGACGGCACCTACACGCGCCTCGGCCTCGAGGTCGAGATCCGTCAGGGCGGTCCGCAGGTGAACAACCGGCCGCTGCTGCCGGCCGGCCGCATCGACTTCCTGATGACCGGCAACTTGCTGCCCACCTTCGACAACGTCCGCAACAACGTGCCGACGGTGGTGGTCGCCGCTATGTTCCAGAAGGACCCGCAAGTCTTCCTCGCGCACCCCGGCCAGTACGAGACCTGGAACGATCTGAAGAAGGCCCCGGTGATCCTCGTCGCCAAGGACGGCCAGTTCAGCTTCTGGCAGTGGATGAAGCAGGACGGCTTCCGCGACGAGCAACTGCGCTCCTACACCTACAACAGCGCGCCGTTCCTCGCGAACAAGCGATCGGTACAGCAGGGCTACGCGGTCGCCGAACCGATCTCGATCGAGAAGGTCGCGGGCTTCGCGCCCAAGCTGTTCCTGCTCGCCGACCACGGCTGGTCGACTTACTCCACGACCATCGAAACCCGGCTCGAGTTGGTGAAGACCAAGCCCGAGCTGGTGCGCCGATTCGTCGAGGGCTCGATCCTCGGCTGGGTCAACTACCTGCACGGCGACCGCGCAGCCGCCGACGCGCTGATCCGCAAGGAGAATCCCGAGGTCACGCAGGACGAGCTCGACCGCGGCGTCGCCAAGCTCAAGGCGCTCGGCATCGTCGATTCGGGCGACGCGCGCACCCGCGGCATCGGTGCGATCGATCCGGTGCGAGTGAAAGATTTCCACGACAAGATGGTCAAGGCGGGGCTGTTCAAGGCCGGCGAGGTGGACCTATCGCGGGTCGTGACCACCGAGTTCGTCAACAAGGCGGTCGGTGTGGACGTCCGGCGCACGTTGACCGGCAGTTCGAACTGATGCCCGATTTCGGAAAATATCTATCTTTGACAGATAGATAGACGAACTTCTTCCAGTGCCACTAGAATGGGGTCATGGCCGAGCTGCGCCCCCTTACACGTCCTCCGATCCGTGAAGCGATCGTCGAGGTGAAGTGCGAACCCGTCGAACTCCGTCGGGTCGATGCGTTGCGCGACCTCATCGCCGAGGCCTTCCCCGTCGTCAAGCCCTTCCGACTCGCCTCGCTCGCGCTGCAGCTCCCCGAGGAGCGGAGGGGGGGCGACGCCGACGCGACGGGCGGGGGGCGGGCCACCGGCTGGCGCTGCGAGAGCGCCGACGGCGCCGAGGTGGCGTTGATTCGCCAGGACGGGCTGTCGTTTGGGCGGCTGGCGGGCTACCCGGGCTGGGACGCCTTCACTGACCGGTTCCTGTCCGTCTGGGGCGCCTTCGTCGAGGTCGCCCAGCCGATCGAGATCAGCCGGGTCGGGGTCCGCTACGTGAACGACCTGCGGCTGCCGATCGGCGACCAGTTCCACTTCGAACGCTTCCTGACCACCGCGCCGCGCCCGCCCGCAGGCCTTGCGCCTGAGATCGCCGACTTCCTCACCCAGATGACGCTGCCGGGCGGCGCCGAAGGCCTGCGGGTCGCGATCACCCAGGCCACCGATGCCGCGTCGCGGACGGCGACCGAGCTGCCGGTGACCGTCGACATCGATGCGAGCTGGGACCGGTCGGTCCCGGTGGACGATCGCCTGCCCGTGCGTCTCTCGCAGATGCTCGGGTCGCTGAGGGACCTGAAGAACCGGGTGTTCTTCGGGCTGGTCACCGAGGAACTTGTGAGCGCCTACTCATGACGAAACTGGCTAATGGAGTGCGTGGGCTCGCGTCGACCGCGACCGCCCTCGGTGTCGGTCAGTACGCGCTGCGCGTCTCTCGGCAGCTGGCCGGGGCCCGCAACCGGCTGGCCGAGAAGGCGCTGTTCCGCAACGACGTGGCGTTGACGGGCTTCGCGCAGGCGATCGGCACCGACCCCTGGCATGCCGACGCGCCGCTGCCCGAGGTGGTGCTGCGCCATGCCCGAGACTTCCTGCGGCTGCTGCCCTTGACCCTGCCCGAGCCGCTGGTCACTCGAGCCGACGACGGCGGACTGATCTTCGAATGGATCGGCGAGGCGCACCGCTCGCTCAAGGTCGGGATCAACATCGACGGCATGGTCGTCTACACCGCGCGGCTCGGCCTGCGCCGCCGTGTGAGCGGCGCCGAGCCACTGGGCGAGGCGCTCTCGCCGATGATCCGGGAAGCGATCCAGCAAGTCTCTGGCTGAGGCGCCCGGCGGGGGTGTCGTGGGACGCGATGCGCGCGCCGCGGGAGCTGGCCCTCGGGAGAGGGGTGAGTGGAGCGGCCGCGTCAGGTGACGGCCTTGCGGGCCATGAACTCGGGACGGTCCCAGAGGCGCTGCGCGACGACCTCGTGCAGCGCCTGCGCGGCATCGAACACGTCGACGAAGCGCAGGTAGAGCGGCGCGAAGCCGAAGCGCACGATGTCGGGCGCGCGGAAGTCGCCGATCACGCCGCGCGCGATCAGCGCCTGCACGATCGCATAGCCCTGCGGGTGCGTGAGCGACACCTGGCTGCCGCGCTGAGCGGCATCGCGCGGGCTCGCGAGACCTAAGCCCGAGCCCGCATCGAAGCCCCCCACCGCGCGCTCGACCAGCACGGTGAAGGCCTCGGTCATCGCCACGCTCTTGGCCCGCAGCGCTGGCAGCTCGACACCGTCGAAGGCGTCGAGCGCGGCCTCGAGCGCGAGCAGCGAGAGCTGCGGCTCGGTGCCGCACAGCAAGCGCTCAATGCCGGGCGCAGGGCGAAACTCGTGCTCGAAGCCGAAGGGCGCGGCATGGCCGTGCCAGCCCACCAGCGGCTGCTCGAACCCGGCGATCCAGCGGCGCGCGATGAACGCGAACGCCGGGGCCCCCGGGCCGCCGTTGAGGTACTTATAGCCGCAGCCGACCGCGAAGTCCGCGCCCGCGTCGGACAGGCCGACCGGCAGCGCGCCCGCGCTGTGAGCGAGGTCCCAGATCACCAGGCCGCCGAGCGCATGGGTCTGCGCGGTGATCGCCGGCAGGTCGTGGGTGCGCCCGCTGCGGTAATTCACATGGGTCAGCTGCACGACCGCGAGGCGCTCGCCGGCGCGGCCGATCGCCGCGGACACCTCGGCCTGCTCGACGCAGACCAGCTCCATGCCGAGCAGCCGCGCGAGCGAGCCGTCGACGTAGACGTCGGTCGGGAAGTTGCCGCGCTCGGCGACGATCACGGTGCGCGCTGGATCGCGCTGGCGCTGGATGCCGATCGCGCCGGCCATTAGCTTGAACAGGTTCACCGAGGTCGAGTCGGTGACGATCACCTCGTCGGGCGCCGCGCCGATCAGCCGCGCGATCTTGGCCGCGGCGCGCTGCGGCGCGGTGTACCAGCCGGCGTCGTTCCACGAGCGGATCAGTCCGTGCGCCCACTCGCGCTCGACCGCCTCGCGCATCCGCGGGGCGACCGCGCGCGGCATCGCGCCGAGCGAGTTGCCGTCGAGGTAGATGACGCCCGGAGGCAGCTCGAAGCGCTCGCGGGCGAAGGCGAGCGGGTCGGCGGCGTCGAGCGCCGCGCAGTCTTCACGGGTGGTCGGCATCGGCGGAGGCATGGGCGGAGGATAGCGCGGCGCCGTACCTCGCACGGGTCGGCGGAGTCGCGACCGACGATCCCCCGCGAGAACGCCCAAGCGGGTCACCCACCGCGGCTGAGCTGGGGCGCGCCGCCCGATCCGAGGGACAATTGCAGTCCCGCATACCCGCGCCTTCGATCCGAGACCGCCATGACCCGTGACGAGCAGCACGCGATCCTCGAGATCGCGCTGATGGCCGCCTTCGCCGACGGCAGCAAGTCCGACCTCGAGCGCGACGAGTTCCGGCGCATCGTCGACGCGCTCGCCGCGGCCGGCGAGCCGAACCTGCCGGCCCTCTACCAGCAGGTGCTACTCGCGACCGTGACACCCGCATCGGCCGCCGCCCGGCTCGGTGCGCCCGAGCTGCGCCGGCTCGCCTATGAAATGGCGGTCGGCGTCTGCGACGCGGACGGCGCGCGCCGCGAGCCCGAGCGCCGCTTCCTCGCCGAGCTCCAGCGGTTCCTCGCGCTCGACCCTGTGGCGGCGACCGACCTGGCCGAGCGCGCCGACGCGCTTGCCGAAGCCCCCCTCGGACGGCCGCTGCCGGCGGAGCTCGAGCTTCCGTCCGGCCCTGCGCCTGCGCCTGCGGGCACGGTTACGGGCACGCCGGGCGCGCTGCGCAGCGCGAGCCTGACCGAGCGCGAGCTCGACGACCTGGTGACCCATTCGGCGATCCTGAACGGCGCGCTGGAGTTGCTGCCGGAGTCGGTGTCGACGATGGCCATCATCCCACTGCAGATGAAGCTCGTGTACCGGATCGGCAAGGCGTATGGCTACGAGCTCGACACTGGCCACGTGCGTGAGTTCCTCGCCGCCGCCGGTATCGGGCTGAGCTCGCAGTACCTTGAGCATGCCGCGACGCGGCTGGTCGGCGGGCTGCTGGGTGCGGTCGGCGGTGGGCTGCTCGGCGGACTCGGCCGCCAGGCCACGAGCTCGGCGATGGCGTTCGCGAGCACCTGGGCGCTCGGGCAGGTCGCGCGCCGCTACTACGCGAGCGGCCGGACGCTCGACGCGGCGTCGCTCAGGAGCGCGTTCTCGGGGCTGCTCGACGACGCACGGGCGCTGCAGTCGACTTTTGTGCCGCAGATCGAGGCGCGGGCCCGCAAGCTCGACGCCCGGCAGGTGCTGCGCGCCATCGGCGGCTGAGCGGGGCGGCTAGAGCGTCGCGCTGACCGCCGGCCACGCCGTGCGTGGCATTGGCGCCTAAGGCCCACCCGCATGTTCGATGCCGATTGGATAATGAGAGGTCGCGGCGGGTCTTGTCCGTATACCATTAGGACCTTCACCACGGCACACTCCGGAATCGATGTCATTAGATCGATTAGCTAGGCTCGTCGTCCTCCTCACCGTCCTGGCCGCCGGACTGCCGACCGCTGTCCCGGCACATGCCGCCCGGCTCGGTGCGATGTCCGTGCTGTCCGAGCGCGGACAGCCGTTCCGCGCCGAGGTCGAGGTCGATGAGGGCGGGGACGCGGCCTCCGCAGAGCCCGCCATCGTGTCAGCCGATACCTATCGCGACCTCGGCCTGACCCTTCCTGCGTCGCTGCGCGGTGCGCGCGTCACGATGTCGCGTCGCGACACCGACGGGCGCCCGGTGATCCGCATCCAGGGAACCGTGCCGACCGAGGGGCCCGAGCTGATCGTCGTGATGTCGCTCGGCACCCCTGCCGGCCGTCACCTGCGCAGCTATCGGCTCGACCTCGACGCGTCCGGCTCGGGCGGTGCGACGCGCGCGGCCGCGCCGCCGCCTGCAGCGCAGCCCGCCCCGCCGGCGGGGGGGCGTGAGATCTCCGGCGCCATAACGCTGCCGCCGCCCACCCTCTCGCCCGACCCGGCCCGCGTCGGGCCGCCGCCCGCCGTGCCGCGCGCCGACGCGTTGGCGCCTCCCGCGGTCACGCTGCCGCCGCCCGGCGCGGTCGCGCTGCCTTCATCGGCCCCTAGGCCGGCTGCCTCGGCTGCCCCGCTGGCCGCGGCGCCGCGACCCGAGGCGCTCGTCCCCCGCAGTCCCGAGCCGATGCGCATCGAGCCGCCGCGTGCCCAGCCGGCCACTGTCATCCTCGCGGAGGGCGACACTGCCGCGTCCATCGCGAATCGGATCCGTCCGGCCGACGTCACCGAGGCACAGGCGGTGATGGCGCTGCTTCGGAACAATCCTTCGGCCTTCGCCGGCAGCGTGTACCAGCCCCGCGTCGGCGCTACGCTGCGCCTGCCCGATGTCGACCAGATGCGTGCACTACCGTCGGGGATCGCCGATCAGGCGCTGCGTGAACAGGCCCGGACCCCTGCCCAGGCCCGGACCCCTGCCGCGGGCTCGCGCCCGATGGTGACGGCCGAGCGCGGCGGCGACCGGCTTTCTCTGTCGGTCGGCGGCACCGGACGCGGCAAGCAGCCCGAAGCGAGTGGCGGCGGCGCCAACCGTGCCATCGCCTTCGACGCCGCGATGTCCGAGTCGCGCGCGCGAATCCAGCAGCTCGAGTCGATCGTGAGGGGCCTGAACCAGCTGATCGAGGAGCGCGACAAGCAGATCGCCGCGATCTCGGGGCAGCTCAAGGTGGCCGGCGTGGCGGTCGCCCCGGCCGCAGTCCCGGCCCCGGTGGGGGGGGGGGCGGTGCCCCCGGCCGCAGCGCCGGAGCCGGCGGCCTCAGCCACCCCGTCGGACGCCACGCCCCCGCTTGGCGAGGCGGCCGCGACGATGATGCCCGCGCCGACGCGGCGCGCGGCGCTCCCGCCGCCGCCCGAGCCCGAGCCCGATCCGTGGTACACGGACCCGATCGTGCTCGGCGCGGTCGGCGTGGTCGTGGTGCTTCTCGGGCTGCTGGTGATGCGCCGACGCAGTGCTATGGGCATGGGCATGCGCCGCAGGCGTGCCAGCACCGGGCGCTTCGCCTCCGAGCCCTGAAGCTGCAAATGCACCACCTGCCGAGCGTCCTGGCCAGACGCCTGCGGTGGGCGCCCAAGCGGCTTGAGTCGCCAGGTCGACGCGACGTTTGAGTCGCGAAACCCCGCACTGGCCGCGCGCGCGGCTGTGCGCCTCGGCGCCGGCTCGGGCACGCGCGCTACGGTACCTTCGCGGCTTCGGTAGGGTTGGGGGGCGGACCGCGGCGACGCGGGGACTGCGGGCGTCGCTAGGGGGCCCCGAGACCCGCCCCGGTGCGCTACACGCAGCGCCCTCTTGTCGGGCTAGCCCAGCCCGGTGAGCGGCAGCAAGGCCGCGAAGTCCACCGACACGGGCGCTTGCACCGGCCCCTCAGACCGCGGGCGGCGCGCGGTCCCCGGGTCCGAGATCGCGCTGCATGATCACCGTGTCGAGCCAGCGATCGAACTTCCAGCCGGTCGAGCGCATCGTCCCCGCAAAGCGAAAGCCCCCGCCCGCGTGCAACGCGATCGAGCCGGTGTTCGCACTGTCGCCGATGATCGCCAGCATCTGCCGGCAGCCCGCGCGCTCGCAGCGCACAACCAGCTCGCTCAGTAGCGCGCGCCCGACGCCGCGGCCGCGCGCCTCGTCGGCGATGTAGATCGAGTTCTCGACGGTGAACCGGTAGGCCGGCCGCATGCGGAAAAAGTTCGCATACGCATAGCCCAGCACGCGGCCCTCGGCCTCGGCCACCAGCCACGGGAAGCCGTTCTTCAGCACATCGGCGCGGCGTCCGCGCATCTCGTCGAGCGTCGGCGGCTCGAGCTCGAACGAGCCCGTGCCGTGGCGCACGTGGTGGCCATAGATCGCCTGGATCGCGACGATGTCGTCGTCGCGGCTGTCGCGAAGGGTCGGGACGTTCATCGCGCGGAGTCTAGCGGATGGGCGGGGAGGGGGTGATGTCGGACGGTGCGGTTCGGTTCGGGTCCTGAACGTCGGGAGTCGGATCCTTCGCCTGCGCCGCCTTCGCGGCCACCCCAACTCCCCAGCCGCTGCCACGTACCGGCTCATGCACCCGCGGCTACTCGTCGAGCGGCGGCCATTACACGCCCGGGTCCTCCGCCCGCTTCGCCCACTGCCGGTCGTCCCGATGAGCCGGACCTCCCGCTGAGTGCCGCCACACTATCCCGATGAAGCCGCCCCAGGTCTACGCCCTCGAGGGCGTCGTGCCCGTGATCAACCCCGAGGCCTGGGTCCTTCCGAGCGCTGTGTTGATCGGCGACGTGACCGTCGGGCCGCGCTGCTGCGTCGGCGCCGGCGCCGTCATGCGCGGCGATTTCGGCCGCATCGTGCTCGAGGCCAGCGCCAGCCTGCGGAGCAATTGTGTCGCGCCCTCGCTGCCCGACTCCGACACCGTGATGGAGGCCGACACCCACATCGGACACGGCGCCGCGATCCGCGGCCGCCGCATCGGCCGCGACGCGCTCGTCGGCATGAACGCCGTAGTGATGGACCGCGCGGTGGTCGGCGAGAAGGCCGTGGTCGCGGCGATGTCCTTCGTGAAGATCGGCGGCCGCGTGCCGCCGCGCACGCTGGTCGCGGGGTTTCCTGCCAGGCCGGTCCGCGATCTGTCCGAGGCGGAGATCCGTGGCAAGCATGCTGGGACGCGGCTGTACCAGGAGCTCGCGGTGCGCAGCGGCGCAACGATGGTTCCGGTGGACGCGCTCACGGCGGCGGAGCCGGGGCGCGCGCGCAGCGACTGGGCGGAGGCGTTCGCGCGGTTGGCGATCTAGCGGGCTTGTGCGGAGGCAGCGCCTGCACTCGACCTGTCTGTGCAGTCGCTGCATCGGTCGGCATCAGTGCCAGACCCGGTGCAGCGGTTTCGCGTCGAGGCTGTCGTTAGGCGGACACCGAGGGCCCGCGAGTTCCAGCATTGGTCGCCGAGATCCACCGTCCGTCGGAATGAGCGGATGACCGCCAATCTTGGTTATTGGACTTAGGGTGAAGCGTTAGTAGACTAACGGGGGGTAAATTGCAAGTTGGGCAGGAGGCGAATGGTGCACGAACATCAACCTGATGTCCGGTTTACGATCACTTCCGACGAAGCAATTGTCTTGTTTGAGTTTCTTCAACGATTCGGCAAGACGGAAAAATTGGGCATCGCGGATCAAGCTGAAGAGCGAGCGCTCTGGAACCTCTGCTGCGCTCTTGAAAAGCAGCTGGCCATGCCGTTTGATAAAAACTATCCGGCGTTGTTGTGTGCAGCACGTGAACGGCTGCGCGATGAACCCTAGTCCGCTGCCTAACAATCGCACCTTGCGCCGTGAAGCGTAACCCCTCGCTCAACCGCAGCACCAACAGCGGGCCGCCAGGCCCGGCCTGACGGCCCGCAATTCCTTTACTCGCTCGCCCGGGGCTCCCGAGTTCGACAGATATTCGCGTAAGTCGTTGATATGTCGATGTTCAGCTCGACGGTTTTGGCACTACAGGGCGTTTCTGACGGGTACAGGCAGATCGACGGCGTCGAACAGTTCGCGCTGTTG
>JBIPLJ010000094.1:0-10266 GCA_044368415.1 Burkholderiaceae bacterium | reverse complement strand
CGGCTTGTCCATCTTGCGCAGCTCGGTCATCACCGTGCGGATGTGCTCGGTCGCGGCCAGCACGAACACCTCGTCGCCCGGCTCGATCATCGTGTCGCCGTCGGGGTAGACCGCGCCCTCGCCGCGGAAGATTGCGACGATCCGCGAGTCGACCTGTGGAATGTGCGCCTTGATGTCCCGGATCGGCTTGCCCACGAGCAGGCCGCCCGGATGCGCGCGCACCGCGATCAGGCAGGCCGCGCCGCCGGCGAACTCCAGCACCTGCAGCGCCTCGGGGAACTCGACGAGCTTCGCGACGTACTCGGTGACGGTCTTCTCCGGGACGATCAGGTGATCGACCGAGAAGGCCCCCTCGCCGACCAGCTCGGGGTTGTCCTGGAAGTCGGCGGCCCGGACCCGCGCGATGCGCGTCGGCACGTTGAAGACCTGAGCCGCGAGGTGGCAGGCGACGAGGTTGGTCTCGTCGCTCTGGGTCGTGGCGATCACCATGTCTGCGTCGTCGGCGCCGGCCGCGCGCAGCGTCGAGGGCTGCGCGGCATTGCCCACCACCGTGCGCAGATCGAGCCGATCCTGCAGCTCGGCCAGACGCGCCGCATCGGTATCGATGACGGTGATGTCGTTCTGCTCGGAGACGAGGCTCTCCGCGACCGATGCGCCGACCCGCCCGGCGCCCAGGATGACGATCTTCAAGTCATCACTGCGAGGTCTGCGCACCCTTGCGGTACGCACCCTTCGACAAGTCGATGCCGAGCTGCTTGAGCTTGCGGTAGAGGTGCGTGCGCTCGAGCCCGGTCTTCTCGGCCACGCGCGTCATCGAGCCATGCTCGCGCGACAGGTGATGCTCGAAGTAGGCGCGCTCGAAGGCATCGCGCGCCTCGCGCAGCGGCAGGTCGAGCGGCAGTTCGCGGACCGCGGCGGGCGAGCCGCCGGGACCGGCCACCGGTGCGGTCAGGAACTGGGCCGAGGGCGACATCAACGGCACGGTCGGGCCGCTGTTGGCGCCAACCGGCAGCATCGTGATCATCTGCACGCCGGCGTTGCTCGCGGCCAGCGGATGGTAGGCCTGGGGCGCGACCTTGGGCGCGCTTTGCGCCCGGCCCCGCGCGAGACCCTGCTCGACCGCCTTGAGCAGCTTTTGCAGCGCGATCGGCTTCTCGAGGAAATCGAGCGCGCCGATTCGCGTCGCCTCGACCGCGGTGTCGATGGTGGCGTGGCCGGACATCATGATCACCGGCATCGTCAACTTGCCGCCGTTGGCCCATTCCTTGAGCAGCGTCACGCCATCGGTGTCGGGCATCCAGATGTCGAGCAGCACGAGGTCGATCGGCGTGTGCTCCCGCGATTCGCGGGCCTGCTGCGCGTTCTCCGCGAGATGGACCGAGTGTCCCTCGTCACCAAGGATCTCGGACAGCAGCTCCCGAATTCCGACCTCGTCGTCAACGACCAGAATTTCCGCCATGGCTTCCTAGCTGTCAGTCGGCCTGCCTGGACCGACGGCCGGCGGCTGACTCGTTTCAAGTGTTGTGTGCGCGCCGCAATTGTCGTCGCTTTTGGCCAATCTCGTAAACAGCAGGCTGACCGATGCGCCGTTGACGCCGCCCTCGGCGTCCGCGCGATTCACCGCGTCGATGCGCGCACCGTGCTCCTCGACGATCTTGCGGACGATGGCCAGGCCGAGTCCGGTGCCCTTGGACTTGGTCGTCACGTAGGGCTCGAACACGCGGGCGAGCGAGCCGGTCGGGAAGCCGGGGCCGTCGTCGCGGACCACCAGCCGCACGCCCGCGATCGCCCCGCTGCGGCGGATCGGCTCGGTGAGCACCTCGATCGCCCGCCGCGGCTGTTTCTCCGTGGCTTCGAGCGCATTCTTGACGAGGTTGTGGATCACCTGCCGCAGCTGCGAGGCATCACCGAGGATCGAGGGCAGGCCCGGCGCGAGCTCGGCGTGCAACCCGCCGGAGGCCTCGATCGGCGCGTAGAGCGCCAGCACGTCTTGCACCAGCACGTTCAGGTCGAGCGGCTCGAGGCGGGCCGCGGGCAAGCGTGCGTAATCGCGGAACTCGTCGACCATCAGTTTCAGCGCGCCCACCTGGTTCACAATCGTTTGCGAACTGCGCGCCAGCAGCTCTGCCTCGGCGGGCGGGAGCTTGTCGGCGAGCCGATGCTGCAGGCGCTCGGCGGCGAGCTGGATCGGGGTCAGCGGATTCTTGATCTCGTGGGCGAGGCGCCGTGCCACCTCGCTCCAGGCGACTGCGCGCTGCGCGGACACCACCTCGCTCACGTCGTCGAACACCACCAGCCAGCCGCGCTGCGGGCTGGGCAGGCGCGCACCGCGCACCAACAGCGTCAGGGCCGGCGCGTCGTCGGGGCGGGTCTCAGTGCGGCGCTCCGAGCCCGGGCCGTCGCGCCGGAACACGAGCTGGCGCTGCCAGCCGAGGCGGGCGCCCTCGTCGAGCTCGGCGAAGGCCTCGAGGATCTGCGGCGCGGCCTCGGCCAGTCGCGGCACCTCGTCGAGGCGGCGCCCCGCCATGCCCGCCGTGCCGACCTCTAGGATGCGCTCGGCGCCCACGTTGGCGAGCGACACGCGGAAGTCCTCGTCGAGCACGATGACGCCGGCGGTCAGATTGGCGAGCACGCTGGCGAGCCGCGTATTCGCGCGCTCGAGCTCATCCTGATTGCGCTCGACCAGTGCGCGCGCCTCCTCGAGCTGGCGGGTCATCGCGTTGAACGACTGTGTGAGCACGCCGAGCTCGTCTCGCCCGGTGTAATCCTTGACTGGCCGGAAGTCGCCCTCGGCGACCGCGCGCGTGCCCGCGGCGATCATCGACAACGGGCCGGTCATCCAGCCGGCCAGCAGGAACGACGCGGCGATCGACGAGAAGACCGTCAACAGCAGCGTTACGGTCATCGTGATCCGGAAGATCCGCTTGAGCCCGGCCCGCGACAGCGACAGCTGCTGATAGTCGCGCCAGCCCTGCTGGATCGCCTCGGCGTTCTCGGCGAGGGTGGGCGGCACGGGCTGCACCAGCTGCAACAGCCTCAGTTCCTCGCCGAGCTGCCCGCCCAGCGGGATCGACTGCACGACGCGCAGCTTGAGCCCGCGCGGCTCGCCGCCGGCGCCCGCCTCGGCCGGCTCGACGGCCGCATACAGCCGGGCCCCGCGCGCCTGGCGCAACGCCGCCGGCGACGGCAGGTCCGGCACGAGACTCGCATAGGTGCCGCCGCTCGCGACCAGGATCCGGCCGCTGCCGGTGAGGATGACCGCTTCCTGCGCGCCAGCGCTCTCGCGCATCCGGTTGAGCGTCGGCGCCCATTGGTTCTGCGGCACGTCGGCGAGCTCGCCCGCCATCGAGCGGGTCTTGGCCTGCAAGTCCACGAGCAGCGAGTCGAGCGACGCGCGCCCGAGCGACAGGCCCGACTCGAGCGCACGCTCCATCGGCACGTCGTACCAGGACTCGACCGAGCGGCCCAGGAACTGCACCGCCACCGCGAAGATCAGACCGACCGGCACCAGCGTCATCACCACGAAAGCAAGCGCGAGCCGAACCATCAGTCGCGTGCCGAACAGGCCAGCGCGCCAGCGCTGCCACAGCCGCCGCGCGAGCTCGGCGGCCAGCAGCAGCAGTGCGATGCCGATGGCGATGTTCAGCCCGAGCAGCAGCCCGTAGTGGCTCTCGAGCAGCCGGTCGTTGCCGCTGGCCACGGCGAGCATCGCGAGCAGCACCGCCGCGAGCGCGACCGACACGAAGAGCGCGTATCGCAGCGCCCGCGTCACGGTGCGCTTCGAGGGGTCTCCGGCGAGAAGGGGAACCGCTTCCATTCAGATTGCGGGTTCCAGTCCCGGTTGGTGAGCGCGGTGATCTGGAAGGGCTTGGGCAGCTGGTTGGTATCGAGCCGCAGCCGCAGCCATCCGTCGTAGGAAACGCCGCCGCGGGTACGGTCCCGCGGCATCACCCGCCACCCCCGCAGACGCGACATCGCGTCGAGGGCCTCGGGCAGCGACCCGTAGGCCTGGGGCACCCCGTTGAGGAGCACCCGGTACTGGCGAGTCAACGCATGATAGGACAGCCGGTGGGTCTGGGTCGCCAGCGCCGTCCGCTCGTCCCACCAGTACCAGCGCGGGCGCAGCAGCTCGAACTCGACCAGGAAGAACAGCGGGACGCCCTTGTTGACGGCGTCCTCGAGCTGCGGGCTCAGCGACAGCGCAAAATCCGCCGACAGCAGCCAAGCCTCGCCGTCCGAGGACGGCTCGACCCCGACGTACAGCACGTCGATCGTGTCGGCGGATCGGGCGGCGGGCAACCATGCCAGCAGCGCTGCCGTCGACAGCGCCGCGATGGCGGTGCGTCGCTTCACGGTCGTCTGGTCAGGCAGGCATAGAAGAAGCCATCGTGCTCTCGCATCGCCCCGGACTGTGGCAGCAATTGGGCGACCGGTTCCGTGAGCCCATCGGGCCAGACCCAGTCGAGCGGCTGTCGTACGCAATCCGCGTGGGACGCGAGGAAGCGCTGCACCACCCCTTCGCCCTCGTCCGGAAACACCGAGCAGGTGACGTAGAGCAATTTACCATTCGGGCTCAGCAGGGGCCAAAGCGCCTCCAGCATTCGCCCCTGCTGCAGGACGAGTGTGGCGAGATCGCCACGTCGCCGCAGCCACCTCGCATCGGGGTGACGGCGCACGATGCCCGAAGCGCTGCACGGGGCGTCGAGCAGGATCCGCTCGAACGGTCGCCCGTCCCACCAGGTCTGCGGGCGCGATGCATCCGCCGTAAGCACCTCGACGCACCCTCCGGCGGCCGGCAGCCGCAGCCGCGCCAGCGTCTGTTCGATCCGCAGGCAGCGGGCCGCGTCGACGTCGATCGCCAGCAGGTCGATGTCCGCCAGCTCGAGAAGGTGGGCGGTCTTGCCGCCGGGCGCGGCGCAGGCGTCGAGCACGCGCTGGCCGGGTGCGAGGTCGAGCAGGCGGGCGGCGAGCTGCGCGCCGGCGTCCTGCACGGAGAGCTCGCCGTCGGCGAAGCCGGGTATCGCCTCGACCGGCAGCGCCCGCTCGAGCACGAGGGCCTCGGGCCCGACGCGGCGCGTCGGCACGCCGGCGGCCGCGAGCCGGGCGGCTAGGGCCTCGGGCTCGCCGCGGCGGCGGTTCGCCCGCAACACCATCGGCGCTTGCAGGTTGCCGGCGTCGGCGATCGCCTGCCAGCGATCCGGCCAAGCCTCGGCCAGCATCCGCAGCCACCAGTCGGGATGGTCGAAGCGGGCGACCGGATCGTCCGCGAGCTCGGCGAGCAGGGCCTCGCGCTCGCGGCCGAAGCGGCGCAGCGTGGCGTTGAGGAACCCGGCTGCGGCGCCCCCCGGGCCGCGCGACAGGCTGCGGGCCGCGGCCACCGCCTGGTCCACGACGATCGCGGCGGGCCGGATGGGTTCGAGCAGCTGCGCGAGCGCGACCAGCTGCAGCGCGGCCATCCTCGGCATCGGGCGGCGCGAGTTCAGCCGGGCGGCAAGCGCCTGCAGCCGGCCGAGCCGGCGCACCGCGTGGTAGGCCATGTCCCTGGCCGGCGCCCGCGAGGCGGGTGGCAGCGACGCGGTCCGGGCATCGAGCGCGTCGGGAAGCCGGTGGCCGGCGAGCAGGTCCGACACCGCCTCGGCGGCGGCGAGCATCTCGCGCGACAGCGCCGCGCGCGGCGCGCCGGCCGCGCCGCGCGCGAGCGGCGCGGGCGTAGTCGTGGGCGCGCCCTGCGGCTCCTCCTGCGTATGGCGATCGCTCATCGGCGGCCCGTCGTCATCGGCGCGGTCTCCAGGAACGCGCCCGGCGGCATGGACACGGCGCGCGGCCGAATACAGGCGCGCTCGGGCAGAGGGTCTCCGGTCGAGCCGAGTTCAAGGTCCGACCAGTCCGAGGCGATCGCCCGCGCGCAGCGGGAAGCCAGCGAGGAACTCGCGCGCCGGCAGCCGCCGCCCGCCCGGACGCTGCAGCTCGAGGAGCGCGACCGCGCCGCCGTCGCCGCAGGCTACGGTCAGGGCGCCGCCGCCTGCCGCCAGCACGGTGCCGGGTGCCGCGTCGGCCGTCCCATCCGGGCGGGTGGCCGCGCGCGCCGTCCACACCTTGAGCACCGCGCCGGGCGTGCCCGCAACCGACGTGGTGCTGCCGGGTACCGGATCGAACGCGCGAACCTGATCGGCGATCGCACGCGCCGGGCCCGACCAGTCGATCGGCGAATCGGCCCGGCCGAGCTTCTGCGCGTAGGTGACGCCCTCGGCGGGCTGCGGCTGCAGCGGCAGCGTGCCCGCGGCCAGCCGGTCGATCGCCTCGACGATGGCCTGCGCACCGAGCACGGCGAGCGCATCGTGAACCATGCCACCGGTGTCCTCGGGACCGATCGGGCAGGCGTGCACGAGCCGCATCGGACCGGTGTCGAGGCCCGCGTCCATCTGCATGATCGTGATGCCCGTGGTCGCATCGCCCGCCTGCACCGCGCGCTGGATCGGCGCCGCGCCCCGCCAGCGGGGCAGCAGCGAGGCATGGATGTTCAGGCAACCCAGCAGCGGGATCGCGAGCACCTCGGCCGGCAGGATCAGGCCATAGGCGGCGACCACCATCGCGTCGGCGCCCACCTCGCGCAGCCGCTCCCAGGCCTGGGGATCGCGCAAGGTCGCAGGCTGCCAGACCTGCAGGCCGTGCTCGAGCGCCCACAGCTTGACCGGGCTTGCGAGCAGCTGCTGGCCGCGCTGCGACGGCTTGTCGGGCCGCGTCAGCACGAGCGGGATCTCGTGGCCGGCCTCGAGCAGCGCCGCGAGCGCGCGCTGCGCGAACACAGGTGTGCCGGCGACGACCAGTCTCATCATCGAGGACGGGCGGGTGGGGCGCCGCCCGCGGCAGGGCCGGGGCGGGGGGCTGCGGCGCTCAGGCCGCCTGCCGGTCGAGCTTGGCCATCTTGCCCTTGATGCGGCTCTGCTTCAGGCGCGACAGGTACTGCACGAACACCTTGCCCTGCAGGTGGTCCATCTCATGCTGGATGCAGACCGCGAGCAGCCCCTCGGCCTCGAGCTCGAAGGTCTCGCCGCGCGCGTTCAGCGCGCGCACGGTGATGCGCCCGGGCCGCTCGACGTCGTCGTAGATGCCGGGCACCGACAGGCAACCCTCTTCGTAGGTCTTCTTCTCGCCCCCGCTCGCGACGATCTCGGGGTTGATGAAGACGAGCAGGTCGTTTTTGTACTCCGACGTGTCGATGACGATCACGCGCTCGTGCACGTCGACCTGCGTCGCGGCCAGACCGATGCCAGGCGCGGCGTACATGGTGTCGGCCATGTCCTGCACCAGTCGCCGGATGCGGTCGTCGACGGACGCGACCGGTTTCGCCGTCTTATGGAGGCGCGCGTCGGGGTAGCGGAGGATGTCAAGCACGGCCATCGGACTAGACCTACCGTTCGAACTCAGGTGCGCGAAACCGTTTCTGAATCCACGTACCATCGAGGGAATTCGGGGCGGGACCGGCACGATTCAACGAGCCGACCGATGTTCCCGAAGCCGACCGGGCCGACCGTAGGGAGAGACTTCCTCCCTCCGACACGAGCCCGGGCACGCTCCACGCAGGTTGATCAGGCAGCGCGAACATGCTCAAAAAGTCTATCACGCGGGTCCTTGGATGCGCAGCTTGGCTGCTGGCCGGAGCCGCCTTCGCGCAGAGCGCCACAGGGCCGCTGGAGCTCGCGCCCGATGCGCCCGACAAGCACGTGGTCGTGCGCGGCGACACCCTCTGGGACATCTCCGGCAAGTTCCTCAAAACGCCGTGGCGCTGGCCCGAGATCTGGCAGCTTAACCGCGAGCAGATCGCCAATCCGCACTTGATCTACCCCGGCGACATCGTCTATCTCGACCGCACGGGCGCCGAGCCCCGGCTGCGGCTCGGCCGGTCGGTGGATGCCATGGCTTCGGCAGGCGGCGAGTCCACGCAGCGGGCCGAGCCGATGGTCCGCTCCGCGCCCCTGGACCGCGACGCCATTCCGACGATGAACCTGGCAGCGATCCAGGTGTTCCTGAACCGGCCGATGATCGTCGAGGAACAGGGACTGAAGTCGCACCCGCGGGTCATCGCCACCCAGGACGGCCGGCTCTACCTGAGCCGGGGCGACATCGCCTATGCGCGCGGCGTCACCGACGAGACGGTCAAGGACTGGCACGTCTACCGTCCCGCCAAGCCCCTGATCGACCCGAGGACCCGCCTGCCGCTCGGCTGGGAGACGTTGTACGTCGGCGCCGCCGAGATGGTCCGCCCGGGCGATCCTGCGACCTTCCGCATCCAGTCCACCTCCGAGGAGATCGGCGAGGGTGACCGGCTGATGCCCGCGACCCGCACCCAGATCCCAACGGCCGCACCGCGTCCGCCGTCGGTGCCGGTCGACGGGCGCATCGTGTCGGTCTACCGGGGCGTCGACCAGGTCGGGAAATTCAGCGTCGTGGGCCTGTCGCTGGGCCAGCAGCAGGGGCTGGAGGTCGGCCACGTGCTGCAGGTCCAGAGCACCGGTCGCATGGTGCTCGACCGAGACACCAAAGAGCAGGTGCGCCTGCCCAACGAGTCGATCGGGCAGGTGCTGGTGTTCCGCGTCTTCGACCGGGTCGCCTATGGCCTGATCGTCGCCGCATCGATGCCGATCTCCGTCGGAGCGACGGTCACCAACCCCTGAGCCCCCGCAGGGAGCGCCGGACGTGTCCCTCGCGCCGGACGACGCGCACGACCTCGAGCACTGGCTGCGCTTGGTTCTGACGCCCGGCGTCGGGCCGGTCGGCGCCCGCGCCCTGCTCGAGCAGTTCGGCCTGCCGCATGCCATCTTCGAGTCCGCAGGCGGCCTACTCGACGAGGTCGCCGGCCGCCGGATCGCGGCTGCGCTGCGTGCGCGGGATCCCGAGCGCGAGCGGCGCATCGAGCACGCCCTCGCGTGGGCGCATGCCACCGGGCACCATCTGATCACCCTCGCCGACGCCGACTATCCGCCGATGCTGCTGCGGATTGCCGATGCACCGCCGCTGCTCTATGTGGTCGGACAGCGCAAGACGCTGACGCGGCCGGCGGTCGCGATCGTCGGGTCGCGCAATCCCACTGCGGCCGGCGTTGCCAATGCACGTGCCTTCGGCCATACGCTGTCCCGCGCGGGCTGGACGGTGGCCAGCGGCCTGGCGCTCGGTGTCGACGGCGCCGCGCACGACGGAGCACTCGAAGGCGGCGCGGGAACGATCGCGGTCGTGGGCACCGGCGCCGACGTCGTCTATCCGTCGCGCCACCGCCGGCTGGCCGAGCGGATCGCGGACGACGGGGCGATCGTCTCCGAGTTCCCGCTCGGCACCGAGCCCTCGGCCGGACAGTTCCCGAGACGCAACCGGCTGATCGCAGGCATGTCGCACGGCGTGCTGGTGGTCGAAGCCGCCCTGCACAGCGGCTCGCTGATCACCGCGCGTCAGGCCGGCGAGTTCGGCCGCGATGTCTTCGCGATCCCAGGCTCCATCCATTCGCCGCTCTCCCGGGGCTGCCATGCCTTGATCCGCCAGGGCGCGGTGCTGGTTGAGTGTGCGGAAGACCTGCTCGACGAACTGCCCCAGCGGGACACCGATGCACACCCCCGGACACCTCCGATGTCAGCAAGCACTCACAGCGCTCCTGAGGTCCTCACCGAGCGTATCGAGGCCCCGGAGCAGGATCCGATACTGGCTGCGGTCGGCTACGAGCCGGTGCTGCCGGACACGCTCGCCGTACACCTCGGCCTGGCGGCCGGGGACATGGTCGCGCGGCTGGTCGTGCTGGAGCTCTCCGGGCGTCTGCAACGCCTGCCCGACGGCCGGGTGATCCGACCCCCTCCCATCGGCTGACTTGCTTCCGCGCCGATCCGGCTCTTATGATTGGCGCCCCCTGAAACCGGTCGACCCCTTGTAGCCGAGCGCTGCAGACGGCCGGTTCTCACTCACCCAGGATCCGATGGGAAAAGCCCTGATCATCGCCGAGAAGCCCTCCGTGGCCGCCGACATCGCGCGGGCGCTAGGCGGCTTCACCAAGCAGGGCGACTACTTCGAGAGCGACGATTTTGTCCTGTCCTCAGCGGTCGGCCACCTGGTCGAGATCGCCGCGCCGGAGCAGTACGAGGTCAAGCGCGGGAAGTGGTCTTTCGCCAACCTGCCGGTCATCCCGCCCGAGTTCGATCTCAAGCCGATCGAGAAGAGTGCGGACCGGCTCAAGCTGCTGACCCGGCTGATCAAGCGCAAGGACGTCGACGCGCTGGTCAACGC
>JBIPLJ010000048.1:0-33255 GCA_044368415.1 Burkholderiaceae bacterium | reverse complement strand
CGGCCCGTCGGGCGCCTGCGCGAGACGGGGACCCCGGGCGAAGCCCGGGGTGCGGGCCTCGGAGGACGCGACGGCCTGAAGGGCAGCGGCGCCGCGCGCTGACCGTCGAACGATCAACGACCGACACCCCCCCCATCTAATCCCGAAAAAAATCCCCCAAAAGATCCCGCCCAGGCCTCCTGAACACCGGCACCCCCCCCGCCCCCGGAAAGGCGATCATCCCCGCCTCCGTATCCCGGTCCGTCAGCCGCGTGCCCTGCGACAGCACCGAGCCCCGCGCGATCCGGCACGCGCCGATCGCGGCCGATCCCGGATAGAGGATCACGTTGTCCTCGATCACCGGCGCCGCATCGCCGTTGCGGCCCACCGTCACGCCCTGATAGATCGCCAGCCGGTTGCCATACGAGGCCTTGGCCAGCACGATGCCCGGCGAGTGGCCGATGAAGAACACCTCTGGCAGCGCGATCTCGTAGAAGCAGTCGATCGCGTGGTGCGCCTTGTTCAGCAGGAAGAGCTTCGTGCAGACCGAGCGTGCGCGCTCGTGTAACCAGATCGTGTTCGCCAGGTAGTAGACGAAGGTGCAGTGCTGCGAGGAGTGCAGCACGTCGAACTCGCCCGCACGCCACATTCGGATCGATGCGATGCAGCGCTCGAGCCGAACCAGCGCCTCGGGCAGATGGGTGTCGATCAGGCCGAGCTCTGGATCGGGCCCGGTCGGTGCGATGGCGACGATCTGCGCCCGTACGTAGTCCGCAAGGCGCGACGGCTCGAGGTTGACGATCTTCACGGGCGCGCGCCTCAGGTGCGCTCGGCGATGCGCCGCAGCGGCTCACCCGCATAGACGCCGTACGGCTCGAGCTCGCCGCGCACCACCGAGCCGGCGCCGACGACACAGCCGCGGCGGATGGTCGCGCCGTCGAGCAGCACGCAGTTCGCGCCGATCCACACGTCGTCCTCGATCACGATGCCGCCCTTGCCCGGCGCGAAGCCCTGCAGCCGGATCGGCCGCGAGCGGTCCTGCCAGGCATGGTTGACCGGCGCGAGCGTGCAGTTCGCCGCGATGGCCACGTCCTCGCCGATGCGGATGCCGTTGCCGGTGTACAGCACACATCCCGAGTTGACGACCGAGCGCGCACCGATCACCAGGTCGCCGCTGCCGCCGGCGGGCTTGACCTTCACGAAGCTGTCGACGACGGCGCCGGCGCCCACCACGATGCGTGTGCCGCGCACCGAGTCCTCGATGTCGGCGAGGGCCGAGACCCTCGCGGTCGGGTCGATCTCGATCATGGGAGTCCTTCGGCGTGTCGAGGCGGGGAGGCGGGCAGCGCGCGCAGCCAGGCCCCGAGCCGGTCGGCCACGCCGATGGGATGCCAGCCGAGCTCGTCGCGTGCCCGCGCGATCGATGCGACCGGCAGCGGCGGCGCGACGCGGTCGTGGGCGAATACGAGGCCGCGATGCGCCTCGCGGCCGATCAGCGCGGCGAGCGCGTCGTTGCGCAGGTTCGTGCCCGAGGCGATGTTGTAGGCCAGGCGCGTGCCGCGCTCGGCGATCGCCACCAGCGCGCCGACCACGTCGTCGCGGTGCACGTAGTCGCGGGACAGGTGCGGCGAAGTGTCGAGCGCGATCGTCCCGCCGGCGGGCGTGGCCGTCACACGTGCCAGCAGCTGCCCGAGGAAGCCGTCGTCGGGGTCGGTCTCGTCGTACACGCAGGCCAGCCGCGCCACGCGCGCGCGGCCCGGCGCCATTGCCGCGCACAGCGTCTCTCCTGCGAGCTTGGTCACGTCGTACAGGTGGCGCGGATGACCCGGCGAGACGGCGATCGGCGTGTCTTCCTCGGCTGGCTCGGCCGCGTCGAGGCCGTCGTACAGACGGGTCGACGACAGGTAGACCAGCGCGTCGAAGGTGTCCGACTCGAGCACCCGTGCGAGCAGCCCGACGTGCGCCTCGACGGTGCAGTGCGGCCGGCGTGCGAAGTCCGAGGTCATCCCGGCGCAGTAGAAGACATGGCCGAGCGACGTGCCGCGACGCGGGAATGCGGCGTCGCGCGGGGGCACCTCGACCTGCCAGCCGGCGGCCCGCAGGTGCGTGACCAGGCCGCGCCCGACGAAGCCGCGCCCGCCGATCACAGTGGCCCGCTTCATGGTGCGAGCGTCCGCGCCGGCACGAAACGTCCAGGGCTCAGGGGCGGAATCGCTCGAGGACGTCGCGCTCGAGCACCACGCGCACGTTGCGCTCGCGCATCGACTGCGCCTGCTCCGGTTCGTCGTCCAGCTCGGTCTCGTCGCGCAACACCAGCAGCGTGTCCGACAGCGTGGCGGTCGCCTCGAGGGTGTCGACAAAGGCGACCGGGCGCGACGCGTTCGTCTCGATATAGTCGCGGACAGGTCCGACGAAGGATCCCACCGCGGCCATGCGTGTGAGCCCCAGGTGCAGCTCCGTGTCGTGCAGCAGGAAATGCATCGAGGCCGCCGCCGACAGCGTCTCGAAGGGCACGGGGCACAGGTGCGCGTAGCCCATGCCGCGCAGCCGCATCGCGATCGTCCAGGTGTCGACCGGGTCGCGGCCGTATGCGTGGCGGATTCGGATCGCCACCGCCATACGGTCGGCGATCATCGCAGTGATGCGTGCGTGCAGCCCGACCATCTCGTCCGGCCGGACGCCCTCGGTGCGGGCCAGCAGGTACTCCAGACCGCCGCGGTAGCGGTCCCAGGCGTGTTCGACTTCCTCGGTGCCGGCCTGCGTACGGACCTCGTCGGCGAAGTAGCGGGTGATCGCGACGTAGTAGGGCTCCTGCTGGATCAGCACGCGGCCGGCCGACAGGAACTCCGCGGCATGCACGAAGGCGAAGAACGCATGCGGATAGATCCGCGGCATCGTCCGCTCGAACACGTCTCGGCGCACGATCTGTACTTCGGGGAAGATGCGGTGGCGCAGCAGCTGGTCGAGCATCTCGAGGTGTTGGCCGCGCTCGAAGAGCAGGTCTCGGGGCACGCTGTAGAAGGTGCCCAGGCTCTGCTCGTCGACCAGGTCGTACAGCACCCAGGGCGCGTAGACCACCGCGATCTGAGGGTCGGCCTCCATCCGCGCGATCGTGTCGGCGAGCTGGCGTCCGAGCAGCGCGTCGTCGTCGGCGATGTACATCACGTATCGCCCTAGGCAGTTCGACATCGCGAACTGTCGGTTGGCAAACGCGCCCGCGTTCGTCGCGTGGCGGTGGTAGCGGATCGGCAGCAGGCCCTCGAAGCTTCGGACCACCTCGGCGGTGTCGTCGGTCGAGGCGTTGTCGCTGACGAACACCTCGTACGAGTACGGGAAGTCTGCCAGCTCGGTGCACAGCGAGGCCAGCAGCGAAGCCAGGTAACGGCCACGCGAGAACGTGGGGATGCACAGGCTCAGAAGGGGTGCGCTCATGGGTCGCTCGGCTCTCGGCAGCATGGGGAAACGTCGGCCGATTGTCGGCAGCGCATGGCCGCAGCCATCACCGGATGAGGGCCGGTGCGCAGGGCCAGTTCCGGCGACCGCTCCGTCAGCCGGGCCGATCGCTCAGCCGGGCTGGTACAGCAGCGGCCAGGCCCCGGCCTTCGCCCACTCCGCCGCCTCTTGGCGCAGCGTCTGGTCGGTCAGGGGATGGGCTTTCGCCCAGTCGGCCGGCAGCTCCAGCCGGGCGCCGGCGTTCTTCATGCGCAACCGGATCCAGGGCGGCAGCACGCCGTCCCGGCGGCGGTGCAGGATGACCGCGAGCCGCAGGCACAGCACACGCAGCCAGTCGTCGGGGGCCTCGAGTCGCGAACGCATCTTGGTCAGCCCTCCGGTCTGCCCGAGCACCAGTGTCGCCAGGCGCGCCTGCTCATCGATCGAGAAGCCGGGCATGTCGCAGTTCGCGAGGATGTAGGCGCCGTGCTTGTGGAAGTCGGCATGTGCAATCGACAGGCCGATCTCGCGCAGCTGCGCGGCCCAGCCCACCAGGCGCGCGGTGCGGCCGACGTCATCGGACGGCCCGCGCGCAGTGTCCCGATACAGCAGGGTAGCGAGCTCGGCCACCGCCAGCCCGTGCCGCTCGTCGAGACCGTGCCGGCGGATCATCTGCGCCACCGTCACCTCTCGCATGTCGGTGCCCGTGGAGCGCCCGACCAGGTCGTAGAGCACCCCCTCGCGTAGCGCGCCGTCGCAGTAGTCCATCGACTCGATGCCGAACTCTTCGAAGGCCGCCGACATCATCGCCAGGCCCCCAGGCAGCACCGGGCGCCGGTCGGGCTTGAGGGCGGTCAGCCGCATGCGGTCCGGGTGGCCGGCCTTGAGGAGCATCGCCTCGAGGGCCGCGAGCGCTGTTCGGTCCAGGCGCGGCTCGCTGAGGTCGGCCTGAGCGATCTGCCACAGCGCCTTGGCAGTGCCCGAGGTGCCGATCGCCTGCTGCCAGCCGGCCGCCCGGTAGCGCTGAGCGAGCGGCGCGAGCAGGTCGCGGCAGGCCCAGCGCGCCGCATCGAAGCTGCTGCGGTCCACCGCTCCGCCCGGAAAGAAGCGCTGCGACAGGCCCACGCAGCCGAGCGGCACCGACTCGAGCTCCTCGGCGGCGTAGTCGGTGCCCACGATACATTCGGTCGAGCCGCCGCCGATGTCGACCACCAGTCGCCGCTGCCCGTCGGCGGGCAGCGTGTGCGCAGCCCCCAGGTAGATGAGGCGAGCCTCCTCGCGACCGGCGATCACCTCGATCTCGAAGCCGAGCGCCTGCTGGGCTCGTTCCAGGAAGGCGCGCGCGTCGCTGGCGACCCGGAACGTATTGGTGGCGACCGCGCGCACCCGTTCTGGCTGGAAGGTGCGCAGCCGCTCCCCGAATCGGCGCAGGGCATCGATCGCCCGGTCCTGGGCGGCGGCCGACAGCGTGTTCCCCGACCCCAGCCCGGCGGCCAGGCGCACCGTTTCCTTGATCTGGTCGACCGGCCTGATCTGGTCGCCCACCGGCGTGGACTCGATCCGGCCGATCACCAGGCGAAAGCTGTTCGAGCCGAGGTCGACCGCGGCGAGCAGAGAGGAAGAGGACATTGTCCGTATTTTGCAGCAGAATTGCGTCTGGGTCCCGGCCGCCGCGGCGCCGGGCGCTACGCCGGGCGTCGATTTCGCGGTCCGGTGTCATGTGACTGTCACGCGCCACGGCGATAACGATGCTCCCTCCAGACCGTCAGGTCGACTTGCGCTTGCTGAACCGCGAACTCGGCATCCTCGCGTTCAACGAGCGGGTGCTCGCGCTCTCTGAGGATCAGTCGATCCCGTTGCTCGAGCGGCTGCGCTACCTGACCATCGTCAGCAACAACCTCGACGAACTCTTCGAGGTGCGGGTGGCCGAGCTCAAGGAGCTGGTGCGCGCCGATCCGATGGCGCATCTCGACGGCATGCCGGTGGCCGACTCGCTGCGCGCGGTGGCCGAGCGTGCCGGCCGCCTGGTCGCACGCCAGTACGTCCTGCTGAACCGCACGCTGACGCCGGCGCTGGCCGCTGAAGGCATCGTGATGCTGCTCAGCTCGATGTGGACCGACGCGCAGCGCGCTTGGGCCGAGCAGGTGTTCGACGACGAGATCGAGCCGTTGCTGACCCCGATCGCGCTCGACCCGGCGCATCCGTTCCCGCGGATCTTGAACAAGTCGCTGAACTTCGTCATCGAGCTCGACGGCACCGATGCGTTCGGACGCCGCGCGGGCATCGCGATCGTGCAGGCGCCGCGTGCGCTGCCGCGCGTGATCCGCGTGCCCTCGGCGGTCTCGGGCGTGCCGCACGGGCTGATGCTGCTGACCTCGATCGTCGGCGGCTTCGTCGGGCGCTTGTTCCCGGGGCTGGCGGTGCGCTCGGTCAACCAGTTCCGCGTGACGCGTAACAGCGAGCTGTTCGTCGACGAGGAGGAAATCACCGACCTGCGCGAGGCGCTGCACACTGAGCTCACGCAGCGACACTACGGCGACGAGGTGCGGCTCGAAGTGTCGGCGGGGATGGGCGAGACGGTCCTGCAGCGGCTGATGACCGAGTTCGACCTCGGCACGCAGGACTGTTTCCGTGTCGACGGGCCGGTGAACCTCGTGCGGCTGCAGCAGGTGATCGACCTGGTCGACCGGCCCGAGCTCAAGTACCCGTCCTTCGAGCCCGGCGTGCCCGCCGCGGTCGTCCGGCGCGACCTGTTCGCCTCGATCCGCCGGCAGGACCTGCTGCTGCACCATCCTTACGAGTCCTTCGTGCCGGTGATGGACTTCCTGCGCAGCGCCGCCGTCGACCCCAAGGTCGTCGCGATCAAGCAGACGATCTACCGTACCGGCGCCGACTCTGCGCTGATGGAGTCGCTGGTGGCGGCCGCGCGCGCAGGCAAGGAGGTGACCGTCGTCGTCGAGCTGATGGCGCGCTTCGACGAGGAGGCGAACATCAACTGGGCGTCGCGGCTCGAGGAGGCGGGCGCCCATGTCGTCTACGGCGTCGTCGGCCTCAAGACGCACGCCAAGCTCGCGCTGCTGCTGCGCCGCGAGGATGGGGTGCTCAGGCGCTACGCGCACCTGGGTAGCGGCAACTACCATCCGAGCACCGCGCGGCTCTACGAGGACTTCGGGCTGTTCACCGCCGACCCCGAGATCTGCGCCGACATCCACGAGGTGTTCCGCCGCCTGACCGGCACCGGCCGGGGCGTCGAGCTGCGCTGCCTGCTGCAGGCGCCGTTCACGCTGGCCGAGCACGTGCTGATGGCGATCCGCCGCGAGGCCGAGGCCGCCCGCGCCGGGCGCCGCGCGTACATCGCCGCCAAGGTCAACGCGCTGCTCGACCCAACGGTGATCGAGGCGCTCTACCAGGCGAGCCAGGATGGCGTGAAGATCGACCTCATCGTGCGCGGCGTGTGTGCGCTGCGCCCGGGCGTGCCGGGCCTGTCGAAGACGATCCGCGTGCGCTCGGTGATCGGCCGGTTCCTCGAGCACAGCCGGATCTACCACTTCCATGCCGACGGCCGCGATGAGGTCTGGCTGTCCTCGGCCGACTGGATGGGGCGCAACCTGTACCGTCGCGTCGAGGTGGCCTTTCCGGTTCGCGACCGCAGGCTCAAGGCGCGTGTGCTGTCGGAGGGCATCGGCGTCCACCTGCGCGACAACGCGTCGGCCTGGACGATGGACGCCGAGGGGACCTACACCCGCAGACGCCCGCGCGGTCCGCGCACGATCGTCTCGCAGCAGGCCCTGCTCGCGAAGCTCGCGGCCAAGTAAGGCAGGCCGCTCCGGACGGCTGCGGCAGGCCGCCGCCGCCGCGGCATCACTGCTTCTTGGGCTGCGTGGTCGACGAGGCGGGCGGGCGGGTCGTCGTCGACGGCCGCGGGGCTGCGGCGGGCGCCGCGGCCGGGGCAGGCACCGTGGTGGCGGGCGCCGGCTGAAGCGTCTGTGAAGCGGGCGTCGAGCCGCCCTGAACGCCGAGTGTGCCGCCCGTGCCCAGACCGCCGCGGACCTGCTGCGCCCGGTAGTTGCGGGCCGCCTTCACCAGCTGGTTGTACGAGTCCATGAGCGCGGCCACCACGATGCGGCCCTCGGGCGTGTTGCTGTAGCCGCCGCCCGTGGCGCCCAGGCCGGCGAACAGTCCGACCATGCCGCCGATGTCCCAGTTCTTCGCCGAGCCCTGGGCGGCGGCGAGCTGCACACCCGAGCGGTTGTCGACCATCAGCAGCGTGGTTGCCGCCTCGTTGGCCTTGATGCTGCCGGCAACCGATCCGATCACGCTGCCGACCGCGCCGAACCCGCCGAGATTCATGCCCTGTGTCCCCTTGGCGGCGAACTGCACGCTGGGCGCGATGGTGTAGTCGGCCGACACCAGCTGGCCGGGGGCGAAATTGCTGCCGGGCCGGGTTTCGCCGGTGCGTTCGAGCGAGCGCTCGCCCATGACGTTGTTCATCGAGGCGCCGCGCTCCACGACCACGAAGCAGTTCGATTGCTGAATCATCATCCGCAGTACAGGCGTGGTCGGTCCGAGCCGGCGGCTCTGCAGGTCGTAGTACCAGGGCGCGCGGGTGTCCTCGTCGACCGCAACGGTGCCCAGTGTCTCGGTGCAGGTCTCGAGCTGCGGATTGGACCCAGTGGGGCTGGCGCCGCCCGCGGAGCCGGTCGCGACCGTGCCGCCTTGGCCGCCGCCCAGGGTGGGCGTCGTGGACTGGCAGGCCGCGATGACGACCGATGCGCCGACGAGTGCCAAGCGCGCGAGCCAATACGAGGGAGCTGCGGGGCGCTGCGGATCGCCGTCTGCGGGACGACGCGAGGGCTGGGGGAGGGCGTTCACGGGTCGGATCCTCGGACGCGGCGACCCAGGCAGGTCGCACAGCACCAAAGGTTACAGCATCGTGCCGGCCGCGTCGTCCGTCATCCGGGGGATACGGAGGCACCGCTTAGGTCGCAGGCCGTCCTGCAGATCCAGATGTCCGACCCGTTGCGGGTCGGACGCGCGCACACGTGATGTCTGAGCGCGGATCAGCCGATGGGGCCGCAGCGGTAGCGCCGCGGCCCTCGGGCAGCCGGCCGCCGCAAGCGGCTCGGCGCCCGGACACCGGCGCGCCTAGCCTGCGCGCCGGTGCCTGCCGGAGCTCAATGCGCCGGCGGCAGGATCACCCGGTCGATCGCATGGACCACGCCGTTGTTGGCGAAGAGATCCGTCACGATGATGTTGGAGTCGCGGCTCCGTGCATCGGTGACGACGAGCCCGGCAGCGCGCGCGTTCACGACGAAGGTCGCCGTGCCGGCCAGCAGCGGATCGATCGGCTTGCCGAGCGGCACCTCGGCGCGGAGCGCGCGGGCACCGAGCACGTGGTACTCGAGCACCGCGCGGACCAGCGCGCGGTTCTCCGGCACCAGCAGATCGGCGGCGGTGGCCTTCGGGTTGTGCGTCAGCTCGCGGGCGAGCGCGTCGAACGCGTCGTTGGTCGGCGCGAGCACGGTGAACGTGCCCGGTCCCGACAGCGCGGCCACGAGATCGCCGTCGACGCTGGCGAACTGCAGCGCCGCGACCAGGCTCGAGAACTGCGGCGCACCGGCGGCGAGCTGCACAATCGAGACATTGGCCGGCAGGATCACGCGGTCGAGGACGTGCACCACGCCGTTGCTCGCGTCGACGTCGGTCGCGACGATGTTCGTGCTCCGACCGCGGCCGTCGACGATCACCGGACGCTCGCCTCCGAGCTCCACCTTGAAGTACGAGTTGGAGCCGAGCGCGGGCTCGATGGCAAAGCCCGATTTCAGCTGCGCCGCGAACACTTCGCTCACGAGTGCGTGGTAGCGCAGCACGTCGCGGACCAGTGCCTTGTTCGCCGGCACCAGCAGGTCGGTGCCGGTCGCGCCCGCATTGCCGGTCAGCTCGCGGGCCAGCGCGTCGAATGCAGCGTTGGTCGGCGCGAAGACGGTGAACGTGCCCGGTCCCGACAGCAGCGCGACCAGGTCGCCGTCAATGCTGGCGAACTGCAGCGCGGCCACGAGGGTCGTAAAGTTCTCGTTGCCCGTGGCGATATCGACGATCGTGTTGCCGGAGTCTGCGGCGGCCGGCAGGATCACCCGATCGATCGCGTGGATCACGCCGTTGGTCGCGGTGAGGTCGGTCGCGACGATGCGCGATGTGCGGAATCGCCCGTCGGTGATCACCAGCGCGTCGCCCGCCGCGTCGATGCGGAAGGTGTCGTTGCCGGCCAGAACCGGGTCGATCGCGGCACCGAGCGGCACATCGGCCTTGCGCACCGTGGCGCCCAGCACGTGGTACTGGAGCACTGCGCGGACCAGCGCCTTGTTCGCCGGAACGAGCAGGTCCGCGGCGGTCGCGGCCGGGTTGCGGGTCAGCTCGCGCGCGAGCGCGTCGAAGGCCGCGTCGGTCGGTGCGAACACGGTGAAGGTGCCCGGTGCGGAGAGGAGCGACACCAGGTCGCCGTCTACGCTTGCGAACTGCAGAGCCGCGACCAGGCTCGAGAAGCCGGGGAGTGTGCTTGCCATCCCGACGATGGTCGTCTTGGGCATGGTCTGCGTCGTCTGGGCGGCAGGCCCGGGTGCCGGAGTGGGCGTGACGGCCGCGGACGGTGCCCCGGTCTGGCTGGTGCCCAGGACGGCGGTGGATGCCGGCGTGTCGCCACCCCCGCCGCAGGCGGCGAGTGTCGCGGTCAATGCGGTCAGGGCGAACAGTTTCGCCGCGGGGAATCGAGCGTGTGTCATCTGAAGTGCATCCTCGGGTAGTGACCGATGAGTTCAGGATAGAACCGCTCGGTCACGAGACTTTACACATCGTGACTCGCGGGGTACGGAATGACCCGTCAGTTCAGTCGGGATTGGGCGATCCGATTCGTCGCCCCCGCGGCAGGGCTCGGTGGGCCCTTCGATAGAATCGGACGCTCCAACGGGAGGAGACATGGGTCGAGGCACCGCCAGGCCCGCCGAGGCGACGCTCGGCAGGCACCTGAGCGTCGCGGGGCGCTGCTGAGACGATGGCCGTAATCGCCGCGCTCGGAGACGGCACCGACCGCGTGTCGATCGGCCGCATCGTGCCCCCTCCCGACCCGCGCCGCCCCCACGGCCCCTGCGCGCAACGACCTCACGAACGAGACACACGATGAACGGCGCCGAGAGTCTGGTCCGCACGCTGCTCGATGAGCGCGTGGACGTCTGCTTCACCAACCCGGGCACGTCGGAGATGCACTTCGTCGCCGCGCTCGACCGGGTGCCCGGCATGCGCTGCGTGCTGGGCCTCTTCGAGGGCGTGGTCACCGGCGCGGCCGACGGCTACTGGCGTATTGCACGGCGGCCGGCCTCGACGCTGCTGCATCTGGGACCCGGGCTCGCCAACGGCCTGGCCAACCTGCACAACGCGAAGAAGGCGCGCTCGGGCGTGCTCAACGTCGTCGGCGAACATGCCATCCCGCATGTCGCGCTCGACGCGCCGCTGACTTCGGACATCGAGGGCATCGCGCGCCCGATGTCGCACTGGGTGCGGACCATCGGGTCGGCGGGCGGTGTCGAGGTCGCGACCCGCGACGCGGTGCAGGCCGCGACCACGCCGCCCGGGCGCATCGCGACGCTGGTGCTGCCGGCCGACTGCGCGTGGACCGAACTGCCCGCGGACGCCGCGCCGGGCGCACGGATCGAGCGCCTGGCACCCGCCGCGATCGACACGGCGATGGTCGAGGCCGCCGCCGCGCTGCTGCGCTCGGGCGAGCAGACGGCGATTGTGCTCGGCGCCGACGCCTGCCACGAGGCCGGTCTCGAGATGGCCGGGCGCATCGCCGCGGCCACCGGCTGCGCGCTGCTCACCGAGTTCGGCGTGGCGCGCGTGGCGCGGGGCGCCGGCCGCGTGCTCGCCACGCGGATCCCCTATGTCGTCGACGCCGCGCGGGCGACGCTCGTGCCCTACCGCAGCCTGTTGCTGGTCGGCGCCGCCGAGCCGGTGTCCTTCTTCGCGTACCCCGACAAGCGCGGTCGGCAGGCGGCGCCGGGCACGTGCATCGTCGAGGTGGCGGACGCCTCGCAGGACCTGCTTGGCACGCTCGCCGCGCTCGCCGATGCGGTCGGGGCGCGCACGCTCGCCCCTGCTGGTATCGCGCGGCACGAGTGCACCGCCCCCCCAGAGGGCGCGATGAGCATCGAGGGCATCGGCCGCGTGGTCGCCGCGCTGATGCCCGAGCATGCGATCGTCGTCGACGAGTCGGTGTCGAGCGGCCGCGGATTCGGCGCGCCGACCGCGAATGCGGCACCGCACGACTGGCTGACTGGCACGGGCGGCGCGATCGGCTTCGGGCTGCCCACCGCCATCGGCGCGGCGATCGCCGCGCCCGATCGGAAGGTGTTGGCGCTCGCAGGCGACGGCAGCGCGATGTACACGGTGCAGTCGCTGTGGACGATGGCGCGCGAGGGGCTGGACATCACCGTGCTGGTGTTCGCCAACCGCGCCTACCGGATCCTGCAAGGCGAGTACGCCGGCGTTGGCGCGGGCACGCCCGGGCCGCGCGCCACAGACATGCTGAGCCTGGACCGGCCGACGATCGACTGGGTGGGCCTCGCGCGCTCCCTGGGCGTGGAAGCCGGCCGCGCCACCGACCTCGGCGAACTGGCGCGCGAACTCTCGCGCGGCTTCGCGTCGCGCGGGCCGTATCTCGTCGAGGCGGTGCTGTGACGCACGCATGAGCGGACCCGCCACCAAGGGCTTTCACGGCTGGCGGATGGTCGCCGCCGGCTCGGGACTGCAGTTGCTGCAGGCCGGGCTGATGCAGCAGGCCTTCGGCGCCTACGTCGCGGTGCTGTCGGCCGAGCGCGGCTGGAGCAAGACCTCGCTGTCGGGCGCGGCCGCGCTGCAGTCCGTCGAGACCGCGATCATCGGCCCGCTGCTCGGCTGGATGATCGACCGGTTCGGCGCACATCGCCTGATCCGCAGCGGCGTGCTGATCTTCGGTGGCGGGCTGATCACGATGGGCTGCATCGACTCGCTGGTCGGGTTATACGGCGCGGTGATCATGATCGCGCTGGGCACGAGCCTGTGTGGCTACTTCCCGATCAACGTCGCGATCATCCACTGGTTCGAGCGCAAGCGCGCACGCGCGCTGTCCATCGTGGGCCTGGGCCTGGCGCTCGGCGGCCTCGCCGTGCCGCTGGTGGCGGGCTCGATCGTCGCGTTCGGCTGGCGCGCCACCGCGATCGGCTCGGGCCTGCTCGCGATCGCCGTGGGCTGGCCGCTCGCGCGTGTGTTCCGCGGCACGCCGGCCGAGCTCGGGCAGACCGTCGACGGCCTGCCGCCCGAGCCCGCCGCAGCGGCCGCGGGCGAGGACACCGGCCCGCCCGAGTTCACCGCGCGCGAGGCGTTGCGCACGCGTGCGTTCTGGCTGCTGTCGATCGGCCACGGCTTCGCGCTGCTGGTGGTGACCGCGGTGAACGTCCATGCGATCTCGCACATGAAGGAGACCCTGGGCTACACGGTCGCCCAGGCGTCGCTGGTCATCACGTTGATGACGGCCGCACAGATCGGCGGCGTACTGGTCGGCATGACGATCGGGGACCGCTTCGAGAAACGGCTGGTCGCGGCCACCTGCATGCTGATGCACGGGGCTGGCATGCTGATGCTCACCTTCGCAAGCGGCCCCGCGATGCTCGCAGCCTTCGCGCTGCTGCACGGCACGGCCTGGGGCTTGCGCGGCCCGTTCATGCAGGCGATTCGCGCCGACTACTTCGGCCGCCGGTCGATCGGCATGATCATGGGCCTGTCGGCGGTGATCATCGCGATCGGGCAGGTCGGCGGCCCGATGATTGCTGGCGGTTTCGCCGACCTGACCGGCGACTACCGGACCGGCTTCACCGTGCTCGCGCTGCTGGCGGCGAGCGGCTCGGTGGTCTTCGCCGTGGCGACTCCTCCGGCGCGGCCCCGCCGTCCCGCCGACGGAGCGGCCGAGCCGGCCCCGGCCGCACCCCCCGTACACTGACCGAGCGCCCCGTGTCACGCGCAGTCACGCGCCATCCGTCCCACGACCCCATGACCGCAACCACCGATCACACCGATATCCGAGACGCCGTGCGTGCGCTGTGCGCGCAGTTCCCCGACGAGTACTTCCGCAAGGTGGACGCCGAGCGCGCCTACCCCGAGGCCTTCGTCGACGCGCTGACCCGCGCCGGCTGGATGGCCGCGCTGATCCCGCAGGAGTACGGCGGCTCGGGGCTGGGTCTGGCCGAGGCCTCGGTGATCATGGAGGAGATCAACCGCTGCGGCGGCAACGCCGGCGCCTGCCACGGCCAGATGTACAACATGGGCACGCTGCTGCGCCATGGCTCGGACGAGCAGAAGCGGCGCATCCTCCCCAAGCTCGCCACCGGCGAGCTGCGCCTGCAGTCGATGGGCGTGACCGAGCCCTCCACCGGCACCGACACCACCAAGATCAAGACCGCGGCCGTGCTCGAGGGCGACCGCTGGGTGGTCAACGGCCAGAAGGTCTGGACCTCGCGCGTGCAGCACTCGGACTACATGATCCTGCTGGCGCGCACGACGCCGCTGGCGGAGGTCGCGCGCAAGGCCGACGGCCTGTCCGTGTTCCTCGTAGACCTGCGCGAGTCGGTGGGTCGCGGCCTCACCGTGCGGCCGATCCCGAACATGGTGAACCACGAGACCAACGAGCTGTTCTTCGAGAACCTCGAGATCCCGACCGAGAACCTGATCGGCGAGGCCGGCAAGGGCTTTCGCTACATCCTCGACGGACTGAACGCCGAACGTACGCTGATCGCGGCGGAATGTATCGGCGACGGCTACTGGTTCATCGACCGGGTGGTGAAGTACACCAAGGAGCGCGAGGTGTTCGGCCGCCCGATCGGGCAGAACCAGGGCGTGCAGTTCCCGATCGCCGAGAGCTACATCGAGGTCGAGGCGGCCAACCTCATGCGCTGGAAGGCTTGCGCGCTGTACGACGCGCACCAGCCCTGCGGCTCGGAGGCCAACATGGCCAAGTACCTCGCGGCCAAGGCCTCGTGGGAGGCGGCGAATGCCTGCCTGCAGTTCCACGGCGGCTTCGGTTTTGCCTGCGAGTACGACGTGGAGCGCAAGTTCCGCGAGACCCGGCTCTATCAGGTCGCGCCGATCTCGACGAACCTGATCCTGTCGTACGTGGCCGAGCACATGCTGGGTCTGCCGCGCTCGTTCTGAGCGGGACCGTTCGTCGGGCGTCGGCATAGACGAGGTCCGCAGCGCGGCTGCACGCCCGTCGTCGATACGGCATCCGTGTCGGCGCAGGACGCTCCCGAGGCGTTTACATGAGCGTCGTACGGGGTCTCCCTCGGCGCCGCCCGTTGCGGCGAGCTACCCTCGACACGTACCGCGGCGAAGCGGCGATGTCCCACCTTTCCTTCGAGACAAAAGCGTGAAAAATTCAATGAAACCCCGTCGCACTTTCCTGATCCAGGTCGCCGGCGTCTCCGGCGCGGCCGTACTCGGTACCCAGGCCGCCCATGCGCAGGCGATGGTCGCCGAGAACGATCCGCAGGCAAGCGCGCTCGGATACAAGGCCGACGCCACCACGGTCGACAAGACTAAGCAGCCGAAGTACGCGGCCGGCCAACTCTGCTCCAACTGCGCGCTCTACCAGGGCAAGGCCTCTGACGCATCAGGCCCGTGCCCGCTGTTCGCCGGCAAGGCGGTCGCGGCCAAGGGCTGGTGCTCGGCCTACGCGAAGAAGGGCTGACGCACTTCGTTCCAGTGGGCGCCCCTCGGGGCGGCCGCGCGCCGCACGCGCTCAGCGCGCGGCGCTCTCCAGCGCCCCGTCGGTCACCCTGACGCGGGCACCCGGCCTGAAGGCCGGCGGCGCATCCACCCGATACCCGCGGTCGATGCCGTCATCGAAGCGTACCAGCACCTCGTAGCGCATCTTCGAACCCAACCAGTTCGCGGCGGTCGCACCGAGCGTGCCGGTCACCACCGTCAGCACCGAGGCCGCCAGCACCTGGCCGCTGCCCGAGCCGATGCTCGCACCGATGCCGCCGCCGACCGCCGCGCCGCCGATGGCGCCCGCCAGCGTGGCGAAGGTGGAGGGCTCGCTGATCTCGCGGATCGACTGCACCGTGCCCTCGCCGCTGAACCCGGTCTTCGGGACGCTGGAGCAGGCGGACAGGGCGGCAGCCATCAGCAGGGCGAGCAGCAGGCGGAACGTTCGGGGCATGGCGGGACCTCGTGAGACCTCATTGGGCGGGACGCGGATGATCGCCCGCCTGTGTGCCCGCGTGATAGCCGCAACCCGAATCCGTGGAACGCCGGCCGGCCGTTCAGGCCGTCTTCTGCTCCGCCAGCCCCAGCGCCTCGATCGTTTCGCGGCGCATCACGAACTTCTGGACCTTGCCGGTGATCGTCATCGGGAAGCCGTCGACGAAGCGCACGTGGCGCGGGATCTTGTAGTGCGCGATCTGCCCGCGGCAGAACTCGCGGATCTCCTCGGCGGTCGCGGTCTGGCCCTCGTGCAGCTTCACCCACGCGCACAGCTCCTCGCCGTATTTGGTGTCCGGCACGCCGATCACCTGCACGTCCTGCACCTTGGGGTGCCGGTAGAGGAACTCCTCGACCTCGCGTGGATAGACGTTCTCGCCGCCGCGGATCACCAGGTCCTTCAGGCGCCCGACGATGTTCACGTAACCCTCGTTGTCCATGGTCGCGAGGTCGCCGGTGTGCATCCAGCCGCCCGCGTCGATCGCCTCGCGAGTCTTTGTGTCGTCGTTCCAGTAGCCACGCATCACCGAGTAGCCGCGCGTGCAGAATTCGCCGGTGACGCCGCGCGGCACGATGCGGCCCTGCGGGTCGAGGATCTTCACCTCGATGTGTGGCTGCACGCGGCCCACCGTCGAGACACGCCGCTCGAGCGGGTCGTCGACCGAGCTCTGGGTAGAGACCGGCGAGGTCTCGGTCATGCCGTAGGCGATGGTGACCTGGCGCATGTTCATCTGCGCCTGCACGCGCTTCATCACCTCGACCGGGCAGGGGGAGCCGGCCATGATGCCGGTGCGCAGCGTCGACAGGTCGAACTCGGCGAAGCGCGGATGGTCGAGCTCGGCGATGAACATCGTCGGCACGCCGTACAGCGCGGTGCAGCGTTCGGCCTGCACCGCCTCGAGCACCGCCAGCGGATCGAACGCGTCGGCCGGATAGACCATCGTCGCGCCGTGTGTCATGCAGCCGAGGTTGCCCATCACCATGCCGAAGCAGTGGTAGAGCGGCACCGGGATGCACAGCCGGTCCTCGTGCGTGAGGCGGATTGCCTCGCCGACGAAGAATCCGTTATTCAGGATGTTCTGGTGGGTGAGCGTCGCACCCTTCGGAAAGCCCGTGGTGCCCGAGGTGAACTGGATGTTGATCGGGTCGTCGAACTGCAGCGTGGCGGCGAGCTCGGCGATGCGCGTGCGCTCGGCTTCGCCGCCGCCGGCCGCGACCTCGTCGAAGTTCAACATGCCGGGCGTGTGTGCCGTGCCCAGTCGCACCACTGCCCTCAGCGAGGGCAGCAGCTTGGCGTGCAGGTCGCCCGGCGTGGCGGTGGCGAGCTCGGGTGCGAGGTCGTTGACGATGGCGAGGTAGTCGCTCGTCTTGAGCGCGGGCGCGAGCACCAGCGCGCGGCACTCGACCTTGTTCAGCGCGTATTCGAGCTCGGCGCGGCGGTAGGCCGGGTTGATGTTCACCAGGATCAGCCCGGCCTTGGCGCTGGCGAATTGGGTGAGCGTCCATTCCGAGCAGTTCGGCGCCCAGATGCCGATGCGATCGCCCGGCTCCAGGCCCAGCGCGAGGAGCCCCGCGGCGAGCGCGTCGACCCGCCGGCCGAGCTCGGCCCAGGTCCAGCGCACGGCCTGGTAGGTCACGACGAGTGCCTCCCGATCGGGGTGCTGCGCGACGGTACGCTCGAGCGCGCGTCCGATCGTCTCGCCGATCAGCCTGGTGGGCGAGGTGCCGTGGTCGTAGGACGGGGCGGCGAGCGTCATCGATGTCTCCTCGTGAGGGCGCCGGAGCGAGCCGGCTGGATGCTCGCCGGATGCTACCGGATCGCGCCCGCGGCAGGCACGCCGGCCCCGCCGTCCCGGACCGGCCGGCGCGGCACGGCCCGGGCGACCGTCAGTCCACCAGCGACTTCGAGCGCGCGAACCCCAGCGTTGTCTCCAGCGCTCGCTCGAACTTGTCGAACATCTCGTCGACCTGCGGCTCGGTGATGATCAGCGGCGGGCAGAACGCCACCGTGTCGCGCAGCGAGCGCGTGATCAGCCCTTCTTCCAGCACCGCCTCGGCGAGCCGAGCCTGCACGCCGCTCGTCGAATCAAAGGGCGTGCGCGAGGCCTTGTCGCGGACCAGCTCGACTGCGCCGATCAGGCCCACGCCGCGGGCACCCGCGACCATCGGATGTGCGTCGAGCGCGTGCAGCCGGGCGAGGAAGCGCGGCGACACCGCACGCACCTGCCCGGCGATGTCGCGTTCCTCGTAGATCTTCAGCGCCTCGATCGCCACCGCGGAGGCGACCGGGTGGCCCGCGTAGGTCACGCCGTGCGCGAACGAGCCGTTGCGCTTGCTGCCCTCGACCAGACCCTCGTAGATCGGTGCCGACAGCAGCGTCGCCGAGATCGGCATGTACGAGCTGGATAGCGCCTTGGCGACGGTCATGATGTCGGGCCGGATCGCGTAGGTGTCGCAGCCGAACATGTTGCCGGTGCGCCCGAAGCCGCAGATCACCTCGTCGGCGACCAGCAGGATCGCGTGCTTCTTCAGCACCGCCTGCAGTGTCGGGAAGTAGCGCTCGGGTGGCACGATGACGCCACCCGCACCCTGCACCGGCTCTGCGAAGAACGCGGCGATCGTGTCGGCGCCCTCGCGTGCGATCAGCGCCTCGAGCTCCTCCATCAGCCGGTCCACCAGGTGTGCCTCGGTCTCGCCGGGCTGGGCGTAGTGGTACGCGCTCGGGCAGCCGGTGCGCAGCACGCGGCCGATCGGCAGGTCGAAGTCGGCGTGGTTGCCGGCGAGACCGGTCAGGCTCGCGGTCATCACGGTCACGCCGTGGTAGCCGCGCTCGCGGGCGATCAGCTTCTTCTTCTCAGGCTTGCCGAGCGCGTTGAAGTAGTACCAGATGACCTTGACCGCGGCGTCGTTGGCCTCGGAGCCGGAGTTCGCATAGAGCGCTTTGTCCATGCCGAGGTGGCGCGTCATCGACAGCAGCCGCTCGGACAGTTCGATCGAGGGCTCGTTCGAGCGGCCAGCGAAAATCTGGTAGTAGGGCAGGTCGCGCATCTGGCGGATCGCGGCGTCGACCAGGCGCTGCTCGGAGAAGCCGAGCGCGGTGCACCACAGCCCGGCCATGCCTTCGAGATAGCGGCGGCCCTGGTCGTCCTCGACGTAGACGCCGTCGCCCTTGCGGATCACCATCGGCCCGGTCACCGCGATCTTGTCGAGCGGCGTGTACGGATGCAGCAGGTTGCGCACGTCCTGGCGGACGTTGTCGTCATGGGTGCGGGTCATCGGGTCGCTCCGGTGGGTGGGCGTGCGGCGGCCGCGTGGGCCGGCGCACCAGGGGTCGTAGGGCCGCCGCGATCCAACCGATCGTGGCAGAGGGGCCCGGTGCGCGGGGCACTGGGCTGATAGAATCGAGGCGTTCTCGAGAGGCCATGCCAACCACCGGCAAGACGCCCGCACCGGGCCCGTTCTCCTCGCCTCAAATCCCTGCCGCGGACCCTGATCCGCAGCTCGCGGGGGCGAGGATGCGGACCGTGCCGCGCCAGCAGCGCGCGCGTGCGGCGGTCAACCGGATCCTGCGGGCGACCGGCGAGTTGCTCGACGACGCCGGCTTTGACGCGCTCACCACGACCGCAGTCGCCGAGCGCGCGCAGGTCAACATCGCGACGCTCTATCGCTACTTCCCCGACAAGTACGCGCTCATCGAGGCGCTCGCGATGTCGATCGAGACCGAGCGCTACGAGAAGGTCGGCCCGATGCTCATCGCCTTCGCCACATCGGCCGACTGGCGGCGCGACCTGCGCGCGATCACCGACAAGCTGCTCGACCTTCGCGTGCGCCGCACCGGGGTCAAGGGCCTGCGCCGTGCGCTGCACTCGGCGCCGCAGCTTTGGGTGATCGAGCGGGCGGGCTTCGAGCGGATGCGCGAGCGTCTCAGCGCCGGCATGCGCAGCCGCGTGCCGAAGATGACCGCCCGCCGCGCCGACCTGGTCGCCACCACGCTGCTCGCGATGATGATCGGCCTGCTCGACCGCTCCACTCTCGAGCCCGAGCAGCGGCGCGCGATGATGCGCGAGGGCGCCGTCGCGCTCGAGCGCTACCTGGCCCCTTACCTCGACTGAGGCGCCGGCCAGGGCGGCACGCTGCACGGCGGCCGGCGCACGGTCTAGGTCGGCGGGCGTGGCAGGTGGCAGGTGGCCGATCGGTCCGCCCATGGTCGGGTCGAACACATCCTGCTCTCGGCGCCCACCGCCGCAGACGAACTCGCCGTCGATGCAGAGGGGCAGGTCTTTGTGCGGGGTGCTCACGGTGTCTCCGGCAGGGCCGTCCCCGGCCGTCGTCTCCCCATTGTGCGCCGCGCGTGCCGGCGCAGGCGGCGCAGACCATCTCGGCCGTGCGCAGCGCGGCGATCTCCGCCTCATCGTAGCCGAGCTCGGTCAATACGTCCTGGGTGCGCGAGCGGCGCAGCGGTGACGATCTCGGGCAGCGAGGTGACGCGCGCGCGCGGCACGTCGGCCTCGGGCCTGCGCAGCTCGGTGTTGCACGACAGCGCCATGACCTGCAGCCCACAGGTCATCGCCGAGACCGACATGCCGGCGACCGAGTGCGTGTGCGCGAGCGCAGGCGCTCGTGATCGGCGTGAGCCGCAGTATCGGCCTGGCCAGGTGAGTCAGTTGCCGGGGCGCGGCGGCGGGCGGGTGCGCCCGCGGTAGGCGACGATCCGGGCTTTGAGCCCCGGGCGAGCCGCCGAGCGGACCAGCGCGGCGAGGTCGGCGTCGGCGAGCGCGTCGCCTCCGGGGCCGCCCGCCGGGCGGCTCGCTGCGCGGATCGCGGCCAGTGTCTCGCGGTCCACCGAGGGGCCGTCGGCGAGCGCCTCGCGCCAGGCGTCGACCGGCGTGCCATCGTTGGCGGGCGCCGCGACCCGGCTGGCGAGCCCGGCCGAGGCCGCTGCGTCGGCGTCGAGTGTCGCGCCGGTGGTGACCCATTGGCGGGCGCGCTCGGTGCCCACGCGCTCGGCCAGGCGACGTGTGCCGAGCACGACGCCGAAAGCCGCGCCCGGGAACCGGAAGCTCGCATCGGCAGCCGCGATCCGCAGGTCGCAGGCGGCGAAGAGGTCCGCGCCCGCGCCCCAGGCGCGGCCGGTCGCGATTGCGACGGTGCGCACCGGCGCGCGCCAGACGGCGTCGAGCAGCGTCTCCACGCGCACGAAGCGCAGCAGCAGGTCGCCCTCGGAGAGGTCCTCGAGGCCGCTCAGGTCGAAGCCCGTGCAGAAGTGTCGGCCCGCGGCCACGAAGGCCACCGTGTGCACCGACGGATCGGCGCAGGCCGCGCGCAGCGCGCCCAGCAGCGTCTCGACCATCAGTGCCGACAGCGCGTTGCCGCGCGCCGGCCGGTCGAGCTCGATGCAGGCGACGCCGTCGGCGATTCGAAGGGTCGCCTCGGGGCCGACGGGCACGGCGGGCTCGGTGCGATCGGTGCGCAGGGAGCGCAGGGAGCGCCCCGGCGCGGGGAGGTCGGTGCTCATCGCGCGGCGGCGGCGGCGGCGGCGGCGACCGCGACCGCGGTCGAGCGATCCCAGAGGTTCGGGGTCTCGGACAGCGAGTAGCCCGAGACGAAGTCGAGGATCGCACCGGTCTGCGCATCGACCCGGTGGCGGCGCACCGCACCGATGTTCGCGCCGTAGACATGGATGCTCACCGAGGTGGTGTCGGGCATCGCGTTGGCCACCACGTGCCAGTCGCCGACGGTGGGCGAGACCGCCTCGATCGCGCCCGCGCGCATCACATGCTCGTGGCCGAGGTCGATCACGGCCGCGCCGTCGGGCGCGTACTCGCGGCAGGCCTCGGCACCCCGCAGCACGCCGACCAGGCCCCAGACGGTGTGGTCGTGCACCGGCGCGCGTGCGCCCGGGCCCCAGCAGAAGCTCACGACCGAGAATCGCTCCAGCGGGTCGCAGTGCAGCAGGTACTGGCGATACACGCCCGGGTCTGCCTTCGAATAGGCATCGGGCAGCCAGCGGTCGTCGGCGAGCAGCGAGGCGAGCAGCGTGCGGCCCTCGGCGAGCAGCTCGAATTCGTCGGATGTGCGGCCGACGAGCTTCGTCAAGCCGACGACGAACTCGCGCAGCGGACGCAGCGGGTCAATCGGATCGTGGCGATCGGTGGAGGTCATCGGGGTCTTCGACTCGGGTGGGGCGGCAGGGTTGAGTGTGTGCGGGTCGGCGGGTGTGCGGGTATTCAGCTCGGCAGCTCGGCAGCTCGGTAGCTCGGCAGCTCGGTAGCTCGGCAGCTCGGTAGCGGTTCGGCTCGGCGGCGCCCTGGCGTCAGCGGTTCGCGTTGAGTGCGCCGAGCACCGCCGCAGTGTGTTCGCCGAGCGCGGGAGGGCGCGTGTCGACCGGCACCACCTGGCCGTCGAGCCGCACCGGGCAGCCGACGCTGCGGGTCTCGACGCCGTTGGGCAGGGTCATCGGCCGCACCAGCCCGAGGTGGGCGGCCTGTGGGTCGGCGAGTGCCTCGGCGTAGCCGTTGATCGGCGCGCTCGGCACGCCCGCGGGTTCGAAGCGGCCGAGCCAGGCGGCAACGGTATCGTGCGCGAAGCGCGCCTCGAGCAGATTGCGTAGCGCGTCCTGATGCGCGGCGCGCTGCGGCGGTGTGTTGAAACGCGGGTCCGCCAGCAGCTCGGGCATGCCCGAGATCTCGCAGACCTGCCGCCAGAGCTTGTTATTGCCGGCGGCGATCGCGAAGTGGCCGTCCGACGCGCGGAACGCCTGGTAGGGCGCGTTGCGCGGATGCGCCGAGCCCAGCTTGCGCGGATTTCGCCCGGTGCCGAAGTACTCGCTGGTCTGCAGCGCCGACATCGCGATGGTGGTGGCGAACATCGGCACGTCGACATGTCCGCCCGCGCCGCCCGCCCGCACCCGGGCGAGTAGCGACGCGATGGTGAACGCCGCGTACAGGCCCGCGCCGAAGTCCACCAGCGGCACGCCCGCCTTGACCGGCGCGCCGTCGGGCTCGCCGGTCACGCTCATCACGCCCGCGGCCGCCTGGATCGTGAGGTCGAAGCCGCCCTCCGAGCCGCGCGGGCCGTCCTGCCCGAAGGCCGAGATCGAGCAGTACACCAGCGAGGGCTTGCGCGCGCCGAACCAGTCCCAGCCCAGGCCCAGGCGCGCCATCACCCCGGGGCGGCTGTTCTCGATCAGCACGTCGGCCTCGAGCACCAGTGCGCGCGCTGCGTCGCGCGCCGCCGGGTCCTTGAGGTCGAGTGCGACCGAGCGCTTGCCGCGGTTGATCGACGCGAAGTTCTCGGAGAAGCCGTCGGTGATCGGCGGCCACTGGCGCATCGCGTCGCCGTCTGGCGGCTCGACCTTCACGACCTCGGCGCCGAAGTCGGCGAGCAGCATCCCGCAGAACGGGCCGGCCGCGACATGGCAGAACTCGACGACGCGCACGCCGGCGAGGGGACACGGGGATCCGAGAGACTCGGGCGCCATCAGCCTGCCTTCATTCCGATGATCGCGATGTTCTTGGCCATGTCGCCGGCGGGATTGAGTTTCGCGTTCAGGGCGTAGCTGAGGTTGGGCAGCACCGTGAACGAAGTGGCCGCGGCCAGCAGCATCGTGTGGCAGTCGGGCTCGGCCTTGTCGGCCTGGCGGCCCCTGGTGGCGTCGGTGCGCGGATCGAGGCTGGTGGGCATTGGTGGGACGCTCCTGGGTCGGTCAGGCGACACGGTGCGCGGGCGGCGCGGGACGGTAAGTCGTGCGTTCGGGGAAGCGTTCAGGGCTGCGATCGTCGCCGGCGAGCGCGGCGCCAGCGCCGTCAGCCGCGCGGATCACGTCCGCCGCCAGCACTTTGAAGGTCGAGGGCCGGAGCCGCTCGATCGGCCCGGACAGGCCGACTGCTGCGACCACGCGGCCCGACGGGTCGCGCACCGGTGCGGCGATGCCGCCGACCGACTCGCGCCACTCGCCGCGATTCACCGCATAGCCCTGCCGGCGCACGCGCTCCATCTCGCACAGGAACTCGGCGGGGTCGGCGATCGTGCGCGGCGTGAAACATGCCAGCCGCCGCGACAGCGCCTCGAGCCGCGCGTCGCCGATCCACGCGAGCATCGCCTTGCCGGTGGCGACGCAGTGCGCCGGCGCGCGACCGCCGATGCGCGTGTACGCACGGACCGGCTCGGGGCTGTCGAGCTTGCGCATGTACACCACCTCATCGCCGTCGAGCATCGACAGGTGGACGGTTTCGCGGGTCCGGTCGAGCAGCCAGTCCATCCAGGCCTGTGCGGCCTAGCGCAGGTCGAGGTTGGCGAGCACCGCTGAGCCGAGCTCCCAGAGGCGGATCGACGCCGCATAGACACCGCCGTCGCCGTCGCGCCGCACGTAGCCCTGCTCGACCAGCGCCTGCAGCAGCCGGTGAACGTTGCTCTTGCCCAGGCCGATGCGCGCCGCGAGCTCGGTGACGCCGAGGGGGTGATCCGAATGCGCGAGCACTTCGAGGAGCGCCAGGCCCTTGATCAAGGTGTTGTTCATCGGGGTCCGAGGGGCGTGGTGCGGCGGCGCTACATCGGGATAGTGTTCTGTATTTTTGAACAAACAGTCCGCTTTTGTGAATAGTGCTAAAGGATAGCGAGGATTGCAACCGGCGTCGGAGCAGCGCCGAGAGGTAACAATACTGCCCGTGCGGAACCCCTCCGCCTGGAGCTGACCTCGTCCCATTGGGGCGCATCGGAGGTCCGGCGCGAGGCCGGCGTTGTGACCGATCTGACTTCCTGGCGCGCCGATCCGGACTCGCTCCCATCCGACTTCGCGATGTGAAATGCATACCGGTCGCCGCTGCACTTACGGCGGCCTACCGTGCGCGCGGGCCGGCTCGCGCACGACCCCGACGATCCGCGCCGCGGCGAAGGCCACAGGCGCGAGCCCTTCGTCGAGGTGGCTTGTGAGCACGCCGCCTCGCTGGTCGCGGGCGATCTGCGGAACGTGATCGGTGCTCACGGCAACGCGTCGGTGTTCCGCGGCTCCGTCTGCCGTGTCGACTCTTCCAGCCTCGGGGTCGGACCCGCGCTGCTGCCCGGCCCGCTGCTGCCGCGGGGCACCAACGGCGTCGAGACCTTTACTCCCGTTGCGCTTAGCACCGACATGCTGCTGTCGTCCGGCGGCCCCTGCGACTACAACGGCGTGTGCCGCCGCTGTCTCGACATCCGCCTCGTCTACTGGGTCGGTGGCAACCCGTTCCACCACCACTAAGACCGACACCGACTCGCGCGCGACTGGCGCCTTCCCGAGACCGTGGGGGGGGCACGAGGAGGTCTGGACCACGCACGCAAAGATGGCCGACATCGCAGCGCGCCTCGGTGCGGCCGACGCCTTCACCGAGGGACGCGACGCGCGCGACTGGCTCGCGCACCTGTGCGGCGAGGCCGCAGTGCGCAGGGCTCGGGCAGGCATCGAGCTGCCCGATGTCGACAGCTTCCGGGCAGCGGTTGGTGTACGCACCTTAAAGCGCCCCGAGCTGCCGGTCCGCTTCGCCGCCTTCCGCGCCGACCCGGAGACGAATGCCCTCGAAGCGCCGAACGGACGACTCGAGCTGCATTCCAAGCGGATTGCTTCCTTGGGCTGCGACGACAGCCCTGGCCACCCGTCTGCGTCGAGCCCGCCAAATGGCTCGGCTCGCCGCACGGCGCGAGCCATTCGCGGCACCTGCTGCCCATCCAGCCAACCACCACGCTGCACAGCCAGCCCGGCCACTCCGTCTACGGCCTCGTAACAAGGTCGCCGGGCACGAGCTGCTGCGCCTGGGCTCGCTCGATGCGGCTACGCGCGGCATCGCCGGGGGCGAGGTGGTCCGGGTATTCAACGACCGCGGCGCATGCCTCGCCGGCGCGCGCTTCGAAGAGGACCTGCGGTGCGACGACGTGGTGCTCGCGACTGGCACGTGGTGGGACCTGAAGTCGCACGGCGATCCGTCCTCGATCGACCGGCATGGGAATCCGACGACGCCCACGCGCGACGTCGGAGCATCATCGATGTCTCTGGGGGGCGCAGCGCCGACCTGCATGTGTCGGCTGGATCGGCCATCCGTCGGGCAGAGCGGTGGCTCGCCCCATCGTGGTAATTAGACTTAGGACGGTGGTCAGTAGCGTCGAGTCATCGATATACAAGTTAGGTGCTTGTTATTCATGCTGATTGACGGCGAGATTCTCGAAGCGAAGTGCCCCTCACCGCCGAGCGCGGTCGGTGCGCATCGAGCCGTCATCGCCGCCTCCCGCTCCGGGTCGGTCGGGACGCAGGTGGTTGCACCTGCAGGACGTTCCCGCTGGGACGTGTCGCCGAAGGTCATTGGCCGTCGGAAGGTGGCCGCCGTATCGGAAATGCGGAGTTCTTCGCTGCATCAGTTGTCCGCCCCGGTCGCGGCTTGTTTTACGCGCTCGCGCGGGGTGGGTCGCGCAGCGCGCTTCGTGTGGTGCAGTCGCAGCCCGAGCTGTGGACGCATTTAACCTATCGCTACAGCCGACGCTTGACCCCGTCGCCCATCCGCTCCCGCGGCCGGTCGCCGGCATCACGCCCGGCTGAGCGCCACCGTTACGCTTCGCAGAACACCGAGACCTCCCATGTCGCGCACCGAAAAATATGCATTGGCACCGCACCGAGAACATATTTCAATCACGCTGCTCGTGTCACTCAAACTTGCGTCGTGCGGTGGCGGCGGAGATGGCAGGCAAGATGTGCAAGTTGCCGAGGTACCGATAGCGCAGCAAGCAGCGTTAACCGGTCTCGGGTCACTCGAAGTTGAGCCGTGCTGTGGCGGCGGAGATGTCAGGCAAGAAGTGCAAGTTGCCGAGGTACCGATAGCGCAGCAAGCAGCGTTAACCGGAGACTGGCCTCTGCAGGGGAAGACTTCTGCATTCATTGTTCGCGATGATCAGAGCTGGAAGCAGGTATGGGATGCGCGCAAGGCAGACATTGACTGCTCGCTGCCAAACGCCAAGCCATATAACGTTGCAGCGTGCAATTCAGATACACCACCCGCGATTGACTTCACGCAGTACGCCCTGGTTGGCGTATTGCTCGACCCACTCTATTACTTTGTCCCCCCAAGCCCCAGCGACATCTTCATTGATGAGTCGGCTAACGCTCTGGTTCTCAGCTATCAGTACAGGCAGGTGATCAGGGTTCCGTTTTTCTTGGTGACTGGAACACGCTTCATCTTGGTTCCAAAGACAAGTCCCAGACTTTCTGCGCGACCGAGCGAAGCCTGATCCCTCGTTCAAGCTGAGACTCGACGGCAGGCCACCAGGCCCGGCCCGGCGGTACGCGGTAAATTTTTGCCACACCGGGCTTGGCGTCCTGCCGTTGTCTTGCGGTTAGCTCAAACATTAGGCAGATCAAGGAAATTCTCATGGCTCGTCACGCGTATCTTCAGGGCCCGCTGGTTGTTACCCTCGCGGATACGAGTTGCAGTGGAAGTGCTGAGCCAATGGACTCTCCACCACAGCGGCGAAACAAGGCTACCGGTGCCCTCCAATATTCGCCAGAGGGAGGGCGCCAAGCACGTCAAGCGCGTCTCGACGTGGAGGTAGATGCGCTGAAGCGAGCGGGCCAGATGTCGTTTCGAGCAGCTGCGCAAACGATCGCGGTGTTCGTCCACTGTTCTGCACATCGGAAAGTGGGGGCCTTTTATCAGTGGGAATAAGTTCTAGTGCTGTGCCATTGGCGCAGTCGCTCGGATTCAGGGATGAAGCCCGCTTAACGGGAGTGGCACATACTTTAGGCATTTGGCATTTGGCATTTGGCAACGGGGTCCCCGCTTCGACCGTTGCTCATGGCCCCGTCCCTGAACATGCCGCCGAGCGTGGTCGAGCTGCAACTTGGCTGTGCACGCTTTCGAGTAGCAAATGGCTAAAGTAAGTGCCATTCGAATCGAGGCAGATAAGTACAGGTTGGGCCTCTAAATTCACTGCCATCCATTAATGGAATGGGAAATGATATCTTGTTGGAAGTTCGTATCAATTGTTGCATCGTTCAGCTTAGCGCTTGGTTGGCTTGGTTCCGCCTCAGCCGAAATGAAGGCTATTGCCCCGAGTGGCATCTACGCGGAAATCGATACGCGTTTAGCCAAAGAGACACTTCAAAGCCTTTCCAACGGCACCCCGGAACAAAGAAGGAAGGCGATCGAGGCCATCATCGCGAATCCAGAAAACTACGCTCCACCTGTTTTATATGGATTGTCACATGCACTGTTTAATGAAGCGCGAAAAGACGACGCGCTGTTCTGGTTTTACGCCGGGCAATTGCGAGCGCGGTTTGATGCAAACCGCTGCTTGGATGTATCTGCTAGACAAGCGGTTGGAGTGCTTAACCAAGTGTTCGGCCCACTTATCAATCAGTATGCGTTTCAGGACATTGCCAAACTTGAAGAGCTAGTTCCGAAAGTCGTCGAGTGGGATCAGAAGACGCCCCGCAAATACGATCATCGCTGGATCAATCTTCACGGCATGGATGCAAGTATCGCAGGGATGGAGGCAAAGAAATCAAGCGATTCTCAACCCTCGCTGAGCCTTCCAAGAGAGAGCTGGGAAGCCGTAGCAGAGAAGACAAGAAGTGACTACCTGAGTGGCTTCAAAGAGGCCATAGTCACGATGAAGAACCGACCGAAGTGAGTAACGTGAAGAGGCCCAACCCGGCGGTCGACCGCTCTCCCTTCGGTCGTTGGACGCTGCGCGATGAATCCGCGCAGCGCCGGTCACCTTTACGTTAGGCCTCGAATGGACCCTGTATACGCAGTGTTGCTTGGTATTCCGATGACCTTCGTCGCGCTCGCACACAGCTGTTTGCATCACTTTCTCTCTCTCGAGCAACGCGATCAGCGATTTCCTGTTTGGGTGGCGGTCTTCCCCTGGCCGAAGCGCGGGCGCGCCGTATCGGCGATTGCAGGTCTCGCTGCTCTTCCCTTCTTGTGGTTGTTCGGAATGCTGGTGGGATCTCCCACGCAGGAGCCGACGTCTGATGGCGCACTTCTGGTCTTTCTTATCTTCGCGAGTCCTTTGCTTGGTCATGCCGGATGGCTGATGTACTGCATTGACAGGAGCGAGCCTGCTTGGGCATTCGTCGCTCGACAACCTTCAACTCGCGCCTTCCGTTTGATCATCGCGCTCCCGGCTGCGGTAAACGGATTCCTGTTTGCGCTCGAGCTATTCACATAACGGCGACAAGTCGATGCCTCAGCTTGAGTTGGAGCGGACGGCTTGCACGGGCCGGCGCTCCGCAGCCTACGTATCGTCCGCTCCGCGTCGGCCCGTGCAGACCGTCGCTCAACGTCAGCGTTAGGCATCACATGCGAACAATAGCCGCAGCTCTCGCATTTTCTACTTCCATCGCGCAGGCGGGTGTTTTATCGCCAGAGATGCGCGCTGATCTGGCACAAAAAGTCCTTGCAGGGTTCTGGGGGAGCGCGAGTGACTCATTTGGTAACCCGATCCTTCCTAAAGATGATCAGGATCGAAAGACCGTTCCGGTATCGCCGGAGGTGGTGTCGCAGGCCCTTGATGCCGGTGAGGTCGCGGGGCTGGCTAAATGGTGTCAGCTCGACTGGAAGCCTCGCTATCACGCGCTCACTCGTGCGGCACGGGACGAAAAGCTGGTCGACAAGCAAGTTGCTTTCGTATCATTTTTGCACGGAGCTGCACAGCAGACGATCGCTACGGCGATGGAGCGCAAACCATGCTCAGAGTCAGACAGAAACCAAGTTCGTCATGCACTCGGTCGGCCACCGCTCGTCAGTAGGTGATCCGGATGCTCAACCGATTACGCAAAGGCAACCGGAGGCGATGGAACCAGCCCGCACTCTGGGCGTCCTGCCGTCGTCGCCCGCTTGACTCGAACGTTAGAAGGATTACGCGTGCCTAAGCTGCCGATTATTGCGTTTCGCCTCCTTGCTCCATGTTATGCAATTGCTGGTGAGATATCGGAGTTTGATGTTGCCACCTACTCACTAACCGGCAGGGAGGGGCAGCCCAGCGGTATACAAATGCGCTTGTCCAGACTTAACGGCAAATGGGTCATGGAAGGAAAAGATGGGCCTACAGCTCCATGGAAGAACATCAGTTGCGATGCCGGCTGCGAATATAGATCATCTACATATTCAGAGCGGGAGGCATACCTGACTTCTTTCCCGGGCGATATGCCAGGACAATTTGAGATTGCGTGTATTCAGAATATGGTCAATGCTTTCTGCCGGCTTACAAAGAGAGATGACGCGTCAAAGGGGGGGGCTATGCACTTATCGCTTTGGTCCCCGAAAAGCCTGTGCCGATGTCTTTGCGACGACTTACCCGGCCATATCCTTCTAACCCCGCAGTCAATACCGACGCTACGCGATAAGGCCGCGTAGCACCGTTTACTTCTACGTTAGGTCTGTGAAGGGACTGTTTTTGACGATCCTCACCTTGGAAGCCGTTCAGGTCATTGCTTCGGCCGCGGAAACACCTCCGGGCCGCTCGCATTGGTTATATGACGGAGTGATGTCTAACTCAAGGTTGGAGCGGACGGCTCGCACGGGTCTACGCTCCGCGGCCTGCGATCGTCCACTCCGCGTCGGCCCGAGCAAGCGGTCGTTCAACGTCAGCGTTAGGCGTCATAATGAGACGTCGCACAACCTTATGGCTACTTAGGCAATTCTTGCCTTGCTTGGTTCGCTACTGCTATAGCGGCGCTAAAAACTGAACAAGGGTTCGCGGCTGCCAGCTACGCCTGGATCAAACTTCGTGGCGGATACACAGCGCAAGACCGTCTTCAAATGCACTCGGCTACGTTCGAACAATGACTCAAGGAAAGGTTTGTGGCAGCCGGGCGCTCATACCCACCTGTGGGGTTGACTTACGTTGCATTCGAAGGCGTGGCACTCCTGGAGATTGCAGCCGTGCGGCCGAGGCAAGTCATCTATACCGCAGCATAGAGGCTGCAGTCAGCCCGTTCCCGAGTGATGCCTAAACCTTTCATCGAGAGGAACGTCCAAGAGCTATCGCTCTTGGACGTTCCGCATGTCAAACGCTAGGTGCGCCAGAAACCTACCATCGCAATCTTTTCACTCTCGGGGAGGAAACTGAATATGCCGTTCGCCGGCCTTGGCTTGCATATAGTTCTGGCGCTCTTCTGCGCCGTCCACGTTGTTCGGACAGGACAGCAGCTTTACTGGCTGTTCATTTTGTTCGCATTTCCGCTGTTGGGGAGTCTGGTCTACTTCTTCATGATCTACATGCCCAATTCGCGCCTTGAGCGTGGCGCCTTGAAGGCGGTCTCGGCCGCAGCAAGGGTCCTTGATCCAGGCAAGGAAGTCCGGTCGGCGCGCGCGGACTACGAGGAGGCCCCGACAACCCAGAACCAGATGAGATTAGCCGCTGCACTGCTCGAGGCCGGCAGCGCAGAAGAGGCAGCCAAGCTGTACGAGGGCGCATTGAAGGGGCCCTTCAGTTCTGACCCGGATCTTCGGTTTGGAGCGGCACGTTCCTTTGTAGAGTGTCAGAGATTCTCCGAGGCCCTCTCTCATCTCGAGGAACTGCAAAAGGTGAGGCCGGACTATCGACCCGATGGAGTGGCCCTGTTGCTGGCGCGCTGTTATGCGGGAGCATCGAGATCATCAGAGGCGCGTCAAGAGTTCGAGCGGTGTCTTGAGCGCTTCGGAACATTTGAGGCGCACGCGGAATACGCGATCTGGGCGCTCGCTACTGGTGACGCAGCACTTGCGGCCCGCCTGCAATCGCAGATTGATAAGATCACTAGCCGCTGGAAGACGATTAACCGTGAGTTAAACGACCCCGTCATGCGGCGTCTAGAAGCAGCGCAGCAACTTGCCACGAGGCGCGCGTAACCCCTCGGTCAGGTCGACACGTAACGACAGGCTGCACCGGGCGGACAGCGCACATGGTAATGCTGCACCATGTTGCCGGCACGCCCTGGCCTCGCCTGCTGCTGTCCCAAACTTCAGGCCTCATGAACTCATTCCGGCGCAACGCTCTGCGTTTTCTGGCAGCGAGCGCTACATCATCAATCCTCAGCCGCAGCGCCATGCCCAAGCAATCGCACGTCGTCGAGACAGTTCTCTGCATACCTGGTGGTTGGGTCGATCGATCAGACTTGCTCCGAAGAGTGATCACTCACGAGCCCGAGGGCCGGTTCATTTTTGCCGGCTTGATGCTTTTTGACGTACAAGAAAAGAACCATGTCGATCTCGAGATTTGTCCCAGAGATCCACAGATGAGGCGTGCGTTTGAAATCGCCGGCCAAGGAAAACTCACTGATCCGATTCTCTCCGCGGTAGGCGCTCATGCCAGCGTGGTGTACCTCCGATTGCCGCCAAACCTGGTAGAAGAACAAGCCAAGGTCGCGAAGTTTACAAGGCTTATCCAAGCTATTGGTGGTGTGGCGATCAAGGTCGAGTCGGCCGGCGTTGCCCACACCTGGGAGCGCTGGAACCAGTTGCTTTCAGGAACACCATTCGACCTCTACTCCGCCGCCATTACTCTTGTTGCGGATAGCGACTACTTCTATTCCTGCGGGATGCACAACTTTTCGATGCCGGACTGCGAAGTGCCCCGGTCCCTCGGGCTCGAAATCGCGGCCGAACTGATGAATGAGTTCAACCATTGGCAGTTGATTGAGAAACCAGTGCTCGAAGATCGGCACACCTTCAGCCTAACAAGCACGGCACCGCGCTATCGCGTGTTTCGCGTCTCTGACTCACGACACGAGTCAGGTGAGCCGCACTTTAATCCAAGCGGTCTGTGGCGGCTGCATGAGGCCTAAGCCCTCGCTCGAGCTGAGCGCCAACGGCATGCCACCAGCGCTCGGTTAGTTCTCAAGCGATAGTCGCGCGAGCCGGGCTTGGAATTCCCTACAGCTCATTCCGACTGCACGAGCGCTGGGCGATCGATGCGTCGACGTTCGGGCTTTACTACGGTCAGTCCACGTTCTATACCTTGCAAGTATTGGCGCGAGGTGGTTTGCTCGGCCAAAAGCCTCGATTGAAGCTGCGACGGTATGTCTCCCGGAAGCAAGACGCTCGTATGTGTGAGGCGCATGCCCGTTTGCAAAAGCAGTTGTCGGAGATTTCGTCCACGTCGGCCGAGCCAACGCCCACCCGACACACCGAGTAATTGTTCGTCTTGCATATAGAAACGGTAGAGCGAATCAATGGCGACCGAAGGATGCCGAGTGATTCGTGGTCCATGTCTCACACCAACCCTCAACGGTCCCCCCACTGAAGCTCGGCGACGCGCCCACCGACACGGTTCACCTCTACTGGAACCGACGTGAACTCAGGTCCCAGACCTGACAACATCAGCTCGACGCATACGCGTCAATGACCGGCCCGCATCAGGAGTTTCATCATGGCGAGTCCAGAGAACGTCAAAGGCCCTGCGTCCTACTTCCCGTCGATCGAGACGAAGTAGTCCGCCCTGAACAACCCGAAGACCGAGCATTGATGCGGGTTTCGAAGCGATAGGCGTGCGCTGGATCTGCAGGAATGAGAAAATGTAGGCTGGTTTTCCTGCAGATCTGGCGAGGTTGGCGAT
>JBIPLJ010000010.1:0-98021 GCA_044368415.1 Burkholderiaceae bacterium | reverse complement strand
AGTACTTCCGCGACCTCGAGGGCGCGCGACCCAGCGCGATCTACGACATGGTGCTGGCCTCGGTCGAGCGGCCGATGCTCGAGGTCGTGATGAAGCAGGCGCACGGCAACCAGCTGCGCGCCAGCGAAATGCTCGGCATCAACCGCAACACCCTCCGCAAGAAACTGCAGCACTACGGCCTGCTCTGAGCGGCCCCCACCGGGAGAGACTCACCATGCATCGCGTCGAACGCGCCCTGATCAGCGTCTCGGACAAGGAGGGCGTCGTCGAGCTCGCCTCGCAGCTCGCAGCGCTCGGCGTGATGCTGCTGTCGACCGGCGGCACCGCGAAGCTGCTGCAGCAGGCCGGGCTCGCGGTCACCGAGGTGTCGGACTACACCGGCTTTCCGGAGATGCTCGACGGCCGCGTGAAAACCCTGCATCCGAAGGTGCACGGCGGGCTGCTGGCACGGCGCGACTCGCCCGAGCACATGGCGGCGATCGAGGCGCACGGCATCGGCCGCATCGACCTGCTGGTGGTCAATCTCTATCCGTTCCAGCAGACCGTGGCGCGCCTGGACTGCACGCTCGAGGATGCGATCGAGAACATCGACATCGGCGGGCCGGCGATGCTGCGCGCGGCCGCAAAGAACCACTCGGGCGTGGCGGTCGTGGTCGATCCGAAAGACTACCGGCGCGTGCTCGGCGAGATCCGCGAGCACGGCGTGGTCGCCGACGCGACGCGCTTCGAGCTTGCGCGCAAGGTGTTTGCGCACACCGCGCAGTACGACGGCGCGATCGCGAACTGGCTGGGGGGCGTGCGCCCCGACGGCACCCATGAAGTCTTCCCGCAATCGATGACGATGCAGTTCGAGCGCGTGCAGGCGATGCGCTACGGCGAGAACCCGCATCAAGACGCCGCGTTCTACCGCGATATCGCACCGGCGGCCGGTACGCTGGCGCACTACCGACAGCTGCAGGGCAAGGCTCTGTCGTACAACAACATCGCGGACGCCGACGCCGCATGGGAATGCGTCAAGACCTTCGACGAAGCCGCATGCGTGATCGTCAAGCATGCGAACCCCTGCGGCGTCGCGATCGGTGATGACTGCGGCGATGCGTACACAAAGGCCTTCGCGACCGACCCGACCTCGGCCTTCGGCGGCATCATCGCGTTCAACCGGCCGCTCGACGGCGTCGCGGCCGAGCAAGTCTCCAAGCAGTTCGTCGAGGTACTGATCGCTCCTGGCTTCGACGATGCGGCGCGACGCGTGTTCGCCGCCAAACAGAACGTCAGGCTCCTCGAGATCCCGATCGCGCGCGCATCGAACCACGTCGACTTGAAGCGTGTCGGCGGCGGCCTGCTGGTGCAGACGCCCGACGACAGGAACCTCGCGCCCGAGGACCTGAAGGTGGTTACCCGGCGGGCGCCCACGCCAGCGCAGATGCATGACCTGCTCTTCGCCTGGCGGGTGGCCAAGTTCGTGAAGTCGAACGCGATCGTGTTCTGCGGCGACGGGCGCACGCTCGGCGTGGGCGCCGGCCAGATGAGCCGGATCGATTCGGCACGGATCGCTTCAATCAAGGCGGCGCACGCAAACCTCACGCTGTCGGGATCGGTGGTCGCCTCCGACGCCTTCTTCCCGTTCCGCGACGGTCTGGATGTCGTGGTCGACGCGGGTGCGGTCGCGGTCATCCAGCCAGGCGGCTCGGTGCGCGACGAGGAGGTGGTCGCGGCCGCGGACGAACGCGGCGTCGCGATGGTGTTCTCGGGCGTGCGGCACTTCAGGCACTGAACGGCGCCGGGCCCCGCGCGGACACCCGCGTATCATCCATGCCGATGGAACGGATCCTCGGCATCGACCCCGGCCTGCGGCTCACCGGCTTTGGCATCGTCGAGCGGCACGCAGCAGGCCGCATGGTGTACGTGGCGAGCGGCGTGATCCGCGTACCCGACGGCGAACTTCCGGCGAGGCTGGCCACGATCTTCTCGCAGCTGCGGGAGGTCATCGAGGCGTACCGGCCAGCCTCCGCGGCGATCGAGCGCGTCTTCGTCAACGTGAACCCGCAGACGACGCTGCTGCTCGGCCAGGCTCGGGGGGCAGCAATCTGCGCGGCCGCGACCGCGGGGCTCACCGTCGCGGAGTTCACACCGATGCAGATCAAGCAGGCGGTCGTCGGCTACGGTCGCGCGACCAAGCAGCAGGTCCAGGAAATGGTGGTGCGACTGCTCGGCCTGCCGGGTACGCCGTCGAAGGACGCGGCCGATGCGCTCGCCTGCGCGGCCTGTCAGGCGCAGTCGATGGCGCTGGTCGAGACGCTGGTGGCCGGCGCCGCCGGCCATGCGGTGCCCTCGGTGCTCGCGCGGCGCGGGGCGCGCGTGCGCCGCGGCAGGCTGGTGCACTCATGATCGGCCGCCTGTCCGGGGTGCTGCTCTCCAAGACGCCGCCCCAGGTGCTGATCGACGTGCAGGGCACGGGCTACGAGGTCGACGTGCCGATGAGCACGCTCTACGACCTGCCGCCCGCCGGCGAGCACGTGGTGCTGCTCACCCACTTCGTGGTCCGCGAAGATGCGCAGCTCCTCTACGGCTTCCTGACCGAGGGCGAGCGCACCGCCTTTCGCGCGCTGATCAAGATCTCCAGCGTCGGGCCGCGGACCGCGCTGTCGGTGCTGTCGGGCATGTCGGCCGCGGACCTCGCGCGGGCGGTGACGCTGCAGGAGGCCGGTCGGCTGGTAAAGGTGCCGGGGATCGGCAAGAAGACCGCCGAGCGCCTGCTGCTCGAGCTCAAGGGCAAGCTCGGCCCCGAGCTCCCCGCGATCGCCGGGCAGTCGCCGGTGCCGGACCATGGGGCCGACATCCTGCGCGCGCTGCTCTCGCTCGGCTATTCCGAGCGCGAGGCGACGGTCGCCGCCCAGCAGGTGGCGCCCGAGACGGGCGTATCCGACGGCATCCGCCAGGCGCTGAAACTGCTCGCGCGCAGCTGAGCGGTCGCGCGGCCGAGGCCTCGACGCGGGCACGCGTGCGCCGATCCAGCGCGGCCGGCCGCCCGTCGGCGGATCGGGCGCAGCCGACGGTTTCGCGGCCGATGATCGGTGGATCCACCGACGGTCTCCCCATGCCCCGCCGACTGCCCGTTCCGTTGCTGCCCGACCATGCCCTGCCCCCGCATGCCCGCACGCGCGGCCGCCGCCGCGTGCTGCAGTTCGGCGCGCTCGCCGCGGCAGGCATCGCGCTGCGCCCGCTGCTGGCCGACGCGCTGCCCGCGGGCGAGGCGGCCCCCGAGCTGGTTCTGCGCACCGACGCCGGAACGGTCTCGCTGGCCGGACTGCGCGGCCGGGTGGTCTGGCTCGATTTCTGGGCGTCCTGGTGCGGTCCGTGCAGGCAGTCGTTCCCCTGGATGGAGGCGATGCACCAGCGCCACGGCGCACAGGGCCTGCAAGTGATCGCAGTCAACCTCGACGCCAAGCCCGACGCGGCACGCCGCTTCCTCGTCGAGCACCGTGCATCGTTTACCGTCGCCTTCGATCCGGCCGGTGACAGCGCCCGCCGCTACGCGGTGCGCGCGATGCCGACCTCGGTGCTGATCGGGGCCGATGGCCGCATCCGCACGGTCCACGCGGGCTTTCGCGACGAGGACCGCGCGCCCCTCGAGGCGGCACTGCGCGAAGCGCTCGCGCCGAGGGCGGCTTGACGACGCGCCTGCGCCTGCGCCTGCTCCTGCTGCTGGCGCTCGGCGCCGGCGGCACGGGCTGCAGCGGACCGGTCGCGGTCCAGGCCTGGGAGAAGGGCGAGCTCGCCCGGCCCGAGATGCGCTTCGACGCGGGTTCGCTCGAGAGCCGCATGAGCGAGCAGGTCTATCCGAGCAAGGAAGGCTCCTCCGGCGGGACCGGCGTGGGCGGGGGCGGCTGCGGCTGTAACTGAGCGCGCCACGCATGGACACCTCCCGCGCCCCGATCGCCCCAGCCCTGCTCGCGGCCGCGCTTGCCCTGCCCGGCGTGTGCCCGCAGGCGGCGGCCCAGGCGCCGCCCGAGCGCGCACAGCTCGACGTGCGCTGGCTCCACTATCAGGACTCGCAGCCGGGCTTAAAACGCATCCGCGTCGACACCCCATCGATCGGGCTGCGCGTGCCGGTGGCGGGCCGCTGGAGCTTCGAGGGCGTCACCAGCTACGACTCGGTCTCGGGCGCCTCGCCGCGCTGGCACTCGTCGGTCTCGAGCGCCTCCCGGATGCACGACGAGCGCACCGCCGGTGACGTTCGCGTCACGCGCCACTGGGACCGGGCGACGCTGTCGGTCGGCGGCGCCTACTCGAGCGAGCACGACTACGTCTCGCGCGCGCTGTCGCTGCGCGCGGGCGTCTCGAGCGCTGACAACAACCGCACCTGGAGCTTCGGCCTGGGGCGTGCGGACGACCGGATCGATCCGGTCAACCGGGTCGTGATCGACGAGCGCCGCCGCACCACCGATCTGCTGCTCGGTGTCACCCAGGTGCTGACGCCGGTCGACATCGTGCAGCTCAACGTGACACATGCCCGCGGCGAGGGCTACTACTCCGACCCGTACAAGTCGCTCGACAGGCGGCCCCGCGAGCGCGTGCAGACCGCGGTGCTGCTGCGCTGGAACCATCACTTCCAGGGCCCGGGCGCGACGATGCGCCTGGGCTGGCGCGCCTACACCGACAGTTGGGACGTGAGATCGAACACGCTCACCGGCGAATGGGTACAGCCACTGGCCGGTGGCTGGACACTGACGCCTTCGCTGCGCTACTACACGCAAAGCGCAGCGAACTTCTTCTACGGACCGACCTACGATCCGACGCTGGGCGAACCGTTCCCGGTCGGGTACCTGAGCGACACCGGCGCGCTGCGATCGCCCGATGCGCGCCTGTCCGCGTTCGGCGCGGCGACCGTGGGCATGCGCGTGGCGAAGGCCATCGACCGCTCGAACCTGATCGACTTCAAGGTCGAGTACTACGAGCAGCGCGGCGAATGGCGGATCGGTGGGCCGGGCACCGGCGGCCTGGCGCCGCTGCGGGCGACGATCATGCAGGTCGGGTTGACGCACCTGTTCTGATCCGGCGAGCATCGGCGATGCTGCGCCCCTTCGGCATCACCTTCGACGCGATGGCGAGCCGCTGCGAGATCCGGCTCGCCGCGCCAGACGAGTCGCGCGCGCGCGCCTGGGCTCGGTGCGCCATCGACGAGGTCCGCCGCGTCGAGGCCAAGTACTCCCGCTACCGCGACGACAGCGTGGTGGCTGCGATCAACCGCGGCGCCGGCGCGGCACCCGTGCCGGTCGACGCCGAGACGCAGGCCCTGCTCGGCTATGCCGACGCGCTCTGGTTCGACAGCGGTGGGCGCTTCGACGCCACCTCCGGGGTGCTGCGCCGGGCCTGGGACTTCCGCCGCGGCATCGTGCCCGACGACGCCGCGCTCGACGCGCTGCGTCCGCTGATCGGCTGGCAGGACGTGGCCCGCGACGGCACCACCGTGCGGCTGCCGCGCGCCGGCATGGAGCTCGACTTCGGCGGCTTCGGCAAGGAGTACGCCGCCGACCGCGGCGCCGAGGCGCTGCGCGCGGCGGGCGCCCGCCACGGCTTCGTCGACCTCGGCGGCGACATTCGCGCGATCGGGCCGCAGCCCGACGGCGCGCCCTGGTCGATCGCGATCCAGGACCCGCGCGACCCGGGCGGCACGGTCGCTGCCTTCGCGCTCACCGACGGCGCGGTCTGCACCAGTGGCGACTACGAGCGCTTCTTCGAGCGCGACGGCCTACGCCACTGCCACCTGCTCGATCCGCGCACCGGTCGGTCGGTCCGACACTGGCGCTCGGTGACGGTGGTCGCGCCGGTCGCGGTCGCCGCCGGCGGCTACACCACGATCGCAATGCTGCTCGAGGCCGATGCGCCTGCCCACCTCGAGCGCACCGGCCTGCCCTGGCTCGCGGTCGGGCCAGACGGCGCGCTGCACGCCTCGCCCGGGCACGGCTGAAGCGCGGCCGCGCGCTCATCGCACGCGGGCCACTCCCTCCGCTCCGATAGAATGCGCCGATGATCGAACACGACCGCCTGATCGCGCCCGTACCGGCCTCGCCGGCCGAAGAGGCGGTCGAGCGCGCGCTACGCCCGAAGGCACTCGCCGACTACGTTGGCCAGCCGCGCATCCGCGAACAGCTCGAGATCTTCGTCAGCGCGGCCCGCAGGCGCGGCGAGGCGCTCGATCACCTGCTGCTCTTCGGGCCACCGGGGCTCGGCAAGACCACGCTCGCGCACATCGTCGCCGCCGAGATGGGGGTCAACCTCAGGCAGACCTCGGGTCCGGTGCTCGAGCGCCCCGGCGACCTCGCAGCGCTGCTCACCAACCTCGAGAAGAACGATGTGCTCTTCATCGACGAAATCCACCGGCTAAGCCCGGTCGTCGAGGAGATCCTGTACCCCGCGCTCGAGGACTTCCAGATCGACATCATGATCGGCGAGGGCCCGGCCGCGCGCTCGATCAAGCTCGACCTGCAGCCCTTCACGCTGGTCGGCGCGACCACCCGCGCCGGCATGCTGACCAACCCGCTGCGCGACCGGTTCGGCATCGTGGCGCGCCTCGAGTTCTACGACGTCGACGATCTCACGAAGATCGTGACCCGCTCGGCCGCGCTGCTCAAGGCCCCGACCGACGACGGCGGCGCGCGCGAGATCGCGCGGCGCGCCCGCGGCACGCCGCGCATCGCCAACCGGCTGCTGCGCCGGGTGCGCGACTATGCCGAGGTCAAGGCCCAGGGTTTGGTCACCGCCGAGGTCGCCGACCGCGCGCTCACCATGCTCGACGTCGATCGTATCGGCCTCGACACGATGGACCGGCGGCTGCTGCTCGCGGTCATCGAGAAGTTCTCGGGCGGCCCGGTGGGGCTGGACAATGTCGCGGCCGCGATCGGCGAGGAGCGCGACACCATCGAGGACGTGCTCGAGCCCTACCTGATCCAGCAGGGCTTCTTGCAGCGCACGCCGCGCGGACGCGTCGCATCGGCCGCTGCTTGGCGGCACTTCGGGCTCGCCGCTCCGGACCGGCAGGCGGCCGTGGACCTCTTCGAGGGCGTCGACGGAGGCACCCCATGAGCGCGCCCGTCGAGCACAACGACTTCGTCTGGCGGCTGCACGAGGCGACGCCCCGTACCTGGGTCACCCCGACGCTGATCGCGCTGAACGTCGCGGTCTGGCTGCTGAACCTGCTCTCCGGCCTGTCACCCATGTCCCCGAGCGCGCAGGAGCTGGCCGTCTGGGGCGGCAACTTCCTGCCGCTGACGATCGAGCAACCGTGGCGGTTGCTGTCGGCGATGTTCCTGCACGGTGGCATCGTGCACCTCGGATTCAATATGTGGGCGCTCTGGAACACCGGGCGACTGGCCGAGCGCTTCTACGGCAACACGCAGCTCGCCCTCATCTATCTCGTCGCCGGCCTCGCGGGCTCGGTGGCGAGCCTGTTCTTCGCGGCGCGCACTGGCGTGTCGGTCGGTGCGTCGGGCGCGATCTTCGGCGTGGTCGGCTGCCTGCTCGCGGCGCTGTCCACCAAGGCCGACAAGTTGCCGCCCGGACTTGCCAAGTCGATGCGCTCGTCGATGCTGACCTTCGTCGCCCTCTCGCTGGTGCTCGGCTTCACGGCCGGCTTCATCGACAACGCCGCGCACATCGGCGGGCTCGGGGGCGGCTACCTGATGGGCATGGTGATGGCCGAGAAGTTCGACGCCGACGAGTTCCGCCGGCAGGGTGTCGTGCGCGCGGTGGCGGCGACGGCGCTCGCCGTGCTGCTGCTCTGGGGCGCGTGGTCGATGCTCGTGCCGGGCCAGGGCTGACGGGCGGCGGTCCGGGCGTTGGTAGAATCGGGTCCGATGAGCGAGGCCCGCAGTCACTCGATCCGTGTGCGCGTGTACTACGAGGACACCGACGCGGGCGGGATCGTCTACCACGCGACCTACCTGCGCTGGATGGAGCGCGTGCGCAGTGACTGGCTGCGTACACTCGGCGAGCGCCACGATGTAATGGCCGCGGCGGGCCTGCAGTTCGTGGTCAGCGAGGTCGACATCCGTTTCCGGCGGCCGGCGCGGCTCGACGACCTGCTCGACGTGGACCTCGACGTGATCGAGGTCCGCCGCGCATCGCTGCGGCTGGCGCAGCGCACACGCGGCGCCGACGACGGCCCACTGCTCGCCGACGCGACTGTGCGTGTCGCAGTGATGGATCGTCACTCCGGCCGCCCCGCGCCCTTGCCGAAGCGCCTGCTCGACACGCTTGGAGCCCCATGAACAATACCGACATGTCGATTCTCTCGCTGGTGACCAACGCCAGCGTCCTCGTTCAGTGCGTGATGGCCGGACTGCTTGCGATCTCGATCGCCTCCTGGACGGTGATCTTCAGGAAGGGCTTCCAGATCCGAGCCGCGCGTGCGGCCACCGAGCGCTTCGAGTCGGAATTCTGGCGTCCCGGCGACCTGCATGCGCTGTATCAGCGCACTGCCGAGCAGCCAGGCGACCACGGCCCGCTCGCGCGGATTTTCGAGTCCGGCATGCGCGAGTTCCTCAAAACCCGCGAACAGAAGCCGGGCGACGCCAACACGATGCTCGAGGCCGCGCGCCGCGCGATGCGCGCCGCCTACCAGCGCGAGATGGACGACCTCGACTCGAGCCTGGCGTTCCTCGCGTCGGCAGGCTCGGTGAGCCCGTACATCGGCCTCTTCGGCACGGTGTGGGGCATCATGAATTCGTTCCGCGGCCTGGCCAACGTCAAGCAGGCGACCTTGGCCGCCGTCGCCCCCGGCATCGCCGAGGCGCTGGTGGCGACCGCCATCGGCCTGTTCGCCGCGATCCCGGCATTCGTGGCCTACAACCGCTTCTCTTACGACGTCGAGCGGCTGTCGAACCGCTTCGACACCTTCGTCGAGGAGTTCTCCAACATCCTGCAGCGCCAGGCGCGCTGAGCACCGGAGCCACGCAATGCCCAGCGTCTCCTCGTCCCGCCGCGGCGGCCGGCGCCGGTTCGTGTCCGAGATCAACGTCGTGCCCTACATCGACGTGATGCTCGTACTACTGGTGATCTTCATGGTCACCGCGCCGCTGCAGCCGCCCGGCCAGATCGAGGTGCCCGGCGCCGGCCAGAGCAGCTCGCCCCCCGATGCGCTGGTCGAGATCCGCGTGGGCGCCGGTGGCGAACTGCGCATGGTCACTCGCAACATGACCCAGCAGTTCGACCGCACGGTCGGGGAGCGCGACATCGCGCCGACACTGCGCAGCTTCGGCGAGCCCGGAACGCTGGCGGTGCTGATCGCGGCCGACCAGAAGGTGCCGTACGGTGACGTGGTCAAGCTGATGGACCAAGTGCGCGCCGCGGGCGCCGGACGGGTCGGCCTGATGGTGCGAGGCAAGGACTCGTGAGCACGCCGCGCCCGCCTGCGGGCGGCGCGCCACCGCCCGGGCTGGGCCCGCCCGGCGCCAGCGGGGCGAGGCCCGATCCGCGACCAGCACGCCCGCCTGCCAACCACGCCGACCTGAGCGGGCTCGCCTCGGATCCGCGGGTGACCGGCGCGCGCCAGGCCGGGGCACCGCCTCCGACGGCGCCGTCCGGTCCGCGTGTGTCCCCGCCCGGCGCGCCCCCGCCCGGCATCCCCCCGCGGGCCGGGGCTGCACAGCCGCCGCGATTCGGCGTGCCGCCGCCCCGCCCCGTCCAACCGCCGCCCCGGCCCGTCCAACCGCCGCCCCGGCCCGTCCCACCGCGGTCCGATCCAGCGCCGCAGCGCTCCGGGCCGCCTAAGCGCCCGCCGCGAGCCGGGGGCAAGCTGCGGGCGATCGGCCTGGCGCTCGCGATCCATGCGGTGCTGATCGGCCTGCTGGTCTTCGGCCTGAGGTGGACCCACCGCGAGCCCGAACCTGTCCAGGCCGAACTGTGGGTGCCGCCGCCGCCCAAGCCCCCACCGGTGCCGCCGGCCCCGAAGCCGGAGCCGCCGCCACCGAAGCCCGAACCCCCACCGCCGCCGCCCCCGAAGCCCGACCCGGCGCCGCCGGCCAAGACCGAGCCGGCCATCAAGGTCGAGCAGGCCCGGCGAGAGACCGAGCGCAAGGAGGCCGAGCGGCGGCTGGCCGACCAGAAAGCGGCCGAGCGCAAGGCTGAGGAGAAGCGCGCGGAGGACAGGCGCCGGGCTGCCGAACAGAAGGCTGCCGATGAGAAGCGCCAGAAGGACGAACTCGCCCGCAAGGAGGCCGAGCGCCGGGCGGCCGACGAGAAGCGCCGCGCCGAGCAAGCCCGCAAGGACACCGAGCTCGCCGAGCAGCGACGCGCCGACGACATCCGCCGGCTGCAGAGCCAGGCAGGCACCGCCGGCCTACCGAGCGACCAGGCCGTGCGAGGCGCCGCCACCGGCCGCATCGACGCAGGCTACGGCGCCCGCGTCGCGGCCGCGATCCGCGCGAACACCACCTACCGGATCCCGCCCGACTTCGAGGGTAATCCGAAGGCGGTGTTCCTGGTGCAGCTTCGGACCGACTGCAGCGTGGCGTCGGTCCGGCTGCGGCGCTCGAGCGGCGTGCCCGCCTGGGACCAGGCCGCCGAGCGGGGGATCGAGGCCACCGATCCGTTCCCGAAGCCCGCAGACGGCCGCTGCCAGGGCGAGTTCGAGATCGCGAGCGGCCCGAGGGACGAGCGGTGAGCGGGCACCGTCGGTCCGTCCCCCGAAGCGGCGAAGCGGTCGCCGCGTCCACGCGACTTATAATCTCGACACGATGAAGCGCCTCCTCCGCCTCCTCAGCCCCCTGCTCGCCGGCCTGCTGCCCCTGCTCGCCGGCCCGACCCACGCCCAGATGCGCATCGACGTGACTGGCGTGGGCGCCACACAACTGCCGATCGCGATCGCCGGCTTTGCCAACGGCGCGCGCCCGCCTCAGGACGTCGCCGCCGTGGTGCGCAGCGACCTCGCCCGCAGCGGCGCGTTCCGTGTGATCGATCCGCAGCAGACCACGTCGGACACGGCTCCGGTCGACTTTGCCGCGCTACGCACGCGCGGCGCGGACACCTTCGTCGCGGGCTCGGTCGCCAAGCTCGCCGACGGCCGCTACGACATCCGCTATCGCCTGTACGACGCGGTGAAGCAGACTCCGATCGCCGGCGAGTCGCTGGTCGCGCCCGAGGCCGACCTGCGGCTGGCCGGCCACCGCATCGCCGACGCGATCATCGAGAAGCTCACCGGCGAGAAAGGCGTGTTCTCGACCCGGATCGCCTTCGTCAGCAAGCAGGGCAACCGCTTCCGGCTCAACGTCGCCGACTGGGACGGCGAGAACGTGCAGTCGCCGCTGGTCTCGCCCGAGCCGATCATCTCGCCGTCCTGGTCGCCCGACGGCGGACGCCTGGCGTACGTGTCGTTCGAGCAGAAGAAGCCGGTCGTCTATGTGCACACGCTGGCCACCGGGCAGCGTGTCGCGGTCGCCAACTTCAAGGGCAGCAACAGCGCGCCCGCCTGGTCGCCGGACGGCCGCACCCTTGCGGTCGCGCTCACACTCAACGGCCTGTCACAGATCTACCTGATCAACGCCGTCGACGGCGCCAACGCCCGGCGCCTGACCACCTCAAACGCGATCGATACCGAGCCGGTGTTCTCCCCCGATGGCCGCTCGCTGTTCTTCACCTCCGACCGCGGCGGCTCGCCGCAGATCTACCGGATGCCGGCCTCCGGCGGCGACGCCACGCGCTTGACCTTCGGATCGAGCTACAACGTCAGCCCTCGGGTGAGCCCGGACGGCCGCAGCCTGGCCTTCCTCACGCGTCGCGACGGCCGCTACTTCGTCGGCCTCAAGGACCTCGGGTCCAGCGGCAACGAGACGGTGCTCACCGACGGCGGTCAGGAAGAATCGCCGAGCTTCGCGCCAAACGGCCGCTGGATCATGTATGCGACCCAGCAGGGCGGGCGCGACTCGCTGATGGCCACCTCGGTGGACGGTCGCGTCAAGCAGCGGCTCAGCGCCTCGCTCGGCGACATCCGCGAACCCTCGTGGGGCCCCTTCCTGCGCTGAGCACAGGGTCCGCCCGCAGCGTCGCCCCCCTACGACTTCGACGCCTCAGCCTCCTGCACCTCCTGCACCTCCTGCACCTCCTGCACCTCCTGCACCTCCTGCACCTCGCACGATCAGAATTCGAACACGGAGTCCCGACAAGATGAACCGACGCACCCTCGCCTCCTTCGCCGCGCTGGCCACGGTGTTGGCGCTCGCCGCCTGCAGCTCGGCTGTCAAGCTCGACGAGCCCGCCCCGGTCGAGAACCGCGGCGGCACCGCCGGCGGCGCCGGTAGCACTCCGGGCGGCGCCAGCGGCGCGCCGATCGGCAGCGAGCGCCCGATCGCGCAGGTCAACGTCGACCCATCGAAGGATCCACTGAACGACCCGAACAGCCCGCTGTCCAAGCGCAGCATCTACTTCGACTTCGACAGCTTCAGCATCAAGGACGAATTCCGCGGCGCGGTCGAGGCACACGCGAAGTATCTCGTCGCCAACAAGACTCGCAAGGTCGTCGTCCAGGGCAACACCGACGAGCGCGGCAGCCGCGAGTACAACCTCGCGCTCGGCCAGAAGCGCTCGGAGGCCGTACGCCGTGCGCTGACCTCGCTCGGCGTGTCCGACTCGCAAATCGAGGCGGTCAGCTTCGGCGAGGAGAAGCCCAAGTCCACCGGCTCGGACGAGTCCTCGTTGGCCGAGAACCGCCGCGCCGACCTGGCCTACCAGTAAGTCCCGCCGATGTGTCACACCGTGCCGATGAACCGTGTGCGATTCCGGCTCGGGGCCGCGCTGCTTACCACGCGGCGCGCTGCGCGCGCCGCTGCAGCCGCCGCGATCTTCGTCGCCACGCTGCCGGCGCAGGCGCAGCTCTTCTCCGACGACGAGGCCCGCCGGGCGATCCTCGATGTGCGCAGCCGCGTCGAGCAGATGCAGCGCGAGATGCTCAAGCGCATCGAGGAGCTGTCGGCACGCGTGGAGCGGCTCGAGCAGACGACGCGCGGCCAGCTCGAGCTGCAGAACCAGATCCAGGCGATGCGCCAGGAGATCGCGTCGCTGCGCGGCGCGCTCGAGGTGCAGACCAACGAGCTCTCCAAGACACAGCGCAGCCAGCGCGACCTCGCGTCCGAGCTCGATGCGCGGATCAAGCGCTTCGAGCCGGTGGCGGTCTCGCTCGACGGCAAGCAGGTCAACGTCGACCAGGGCGAGCGGCGCGCCTACGAGGCCGCGCTCGCCACCTTCCGCGGCGGCGACTTCAAGGGCGCGCAGACGGCGTTCCAGCAGTTCCAGACCGCCTACCCGCAGAGCCCCTACACGCCGAGCGCCACGTACTGGATCGGCAGCAGCCAGTACGCGCAGAAGGACAACAAGGGCGCGATCGCCACCCTGCAGAGCTTCGCGCAGCGCTACCCCGAGCATCCGCGCGCGCCCGATGCGCTGCTGACCGTGGGCAACGCCCAAGTCGACCTCGGCGACCGCAAGGCGGCGGCCGACACCTTCCGGGTCATCACCGAGAAGTTCGACGGCAGCGGCGCGGCGCAGACCGCACGCGAGCGCCTCGTCACGCTCGCCGGCCCGCCCCCCAAGCGCTGACGCCCGGCCGGATCCGATGACCGACGCGGACGTCGTCTCGCTGCAGCACACGGTCGCCTGGGCGACCTTCGTGATCACCTTCGTCCTCGGCATCGCGATGAGCCGCAGCAACTTCTGCACGATGGGTGCGGTCGCCGACGTGGTCAACATGGGCGACTGGATGCGGATGCGTATGTGGCTGGCCGCGATCGGGATCGCGGTGATCGGCACCCAGGGCCTTGCCTGGGCAGGGCTGATCGACCCGGGCAAGTCCATCTACGCCGGGCCGCGGCTGATCTGGCTGTCGCATGCGGTGGGCGGTGCGCTGTTCGGCTTTGGCATGGTGTTGGCCTCGGGCTGCGGCACCAAGACGCTGTTGCGTGCCGGGGCCGGCAACCTGAAGTCGCTGGTGGTGTTCATCGTGATGGGGCTGTTCGCCTACATGACACTCAAGGGCCTGTTCGGCGTGCTGCGCGCCGGCACGGTCGACCGCGTCGCGATCGAACTGGCCGGCGGCCAGGACCTGCCGCGGCTCCTCGCCGGGGGCAACGTGGCGGTGCTCGGCACGATGCGGATCGCGCTCGGCGCGCTGGTCGGCGGCGGGCTGCTCGCGTTCGCACTCGTCTCGCACGAGTTCCGCGCCGATCGCCGCAACCTGCTCGGCGCCCTCTCGGTCGGTGCGGGCATCGTCGCGGTCTGGTACGTCTCGGGCCACATCGGCCATCTCGACGAGGATCCGCGTACCCTCGAGGAGGTTTTCCTCGGCACCAACAGCACCCGCATGGAATCGCTCAGCTACGTCGCGCCCACCGCCTATGCGCTCGAGCTGCTGATGTTCTGGAGCGATGCCAGCAAGTCGGTGAGCCTCGGGATCGCCTCAGTGCTCGGCCTCGTCGCCGGCTCGACCGCCTACGCGCTTGCCACGCGCAGCTTCCGCTGGGAGGGCTTCCAGGGGCCCGAGGACACAGCCAATCACCTCGTCGGCGCGGCACTGATGGGCATCGGCGGCGTCACCGCGCTCGGCTGCACGATCGGTCAGGGCCTGAGCGGCATGTCCACGCTGGCGATCGGCTCCGTGATCGCCCTGGCGGCGATCATTGCGGGCGGATGGGGCGGCCTGCGCTACCAGATGTGGCGCATCGAGCGCATGGTCTGACGCAAGCCTCGTTTGACCCTGGCTGCCGGTCGTCGTATACTAGCGGGCTGTCCTAGAATAAAAAGAACGAACAAGAAGAATAAGCAGAGGCAGCAACAGAAGCAGCCAGTTCTAAGGGTCGTTAGCTCAGCTGGTAGAGCAGCGGACTTTTAATCCGTTGGTCGCAGGTTCGAATCCCGCACGGCCTACCAACATTCAAGCGAGTCAGCAGGCGAGAGCCTCCTGACTCGTTTTCATATGCGCCGAGTGCGCCCGCGGCGCGCAGCGGTCAGTGCGTCGCCTTCCCCGTGCCGTCCTGAGGGAAGGCCATCGTGAAGACGCACCCCCTTCCCGGACGGTTCTCGACGTTCAGCGTGCCACTGTCCGCCTCGACATGTGCGCGAGCGATCGACAGACCGAGGCCCAGGCCGGTCCGGTCGCCGCTGCGCTTGGAGAACGGGGCGAACATGCGCTCAGCGACGCCGAGCCCGAGGCCGCCGCAATGGTCCTCGACCCTCACCAGTACCTGCGTGCCGACGATCTCGGCCGTCAGCCTCACTTCGGTGCCGGGCTGGGTGAACTTGAACGCGTTTTGCAGCAGGTTGGCGAGGGCCGCGAGCAAGTCGACGCGGTTCCCGGCAAGACTCAGCCCGGGGTCGACGGGCGCGACGTCCAGCGTGCAGCCGCGGGCCTGGGCATCCAGCGCAGCGGCTCGCACGGCCTCGGCGACAAACACATCCAGCGGGAAAGGGACTGCGCCGGCCGCCGCCTCGGCCTTGGTCCTGACCTCGTCGAGCGCCCGCCCGACGAGCGTCGCAAGCGACGCCAGGCTGCGCTTGAGGACGCTGCCGGTTGCACCGGTCATCGGCAGGTTCCCGGTCTCTAGCGCCTTGACCGCCAGCGTGGCCGTCCCCAGACCGTTACGCAGTTCGTGGGCGAGCATGCCCAAGCGCTCGTTCAGGATGTCGGACTGCACCCGCTCGAGGGCAGCGTCCCGCTGCAGGCTGAACGCGGTGACTGCCGCAGCGATCGCGTTATCCAGGCACCGGTTCAGCGTGCGGAACTCGTCGATGCTGAACGGCGCATCCCGCTCAGCGGCGAGGTCGGTGATCGCCTGGCAGAGGTCACCGTAGTCGCGGACGACCTGGTCGACCGTATAGCCGAGCGCCAGCAACTGCCTGCCGTGGCCGGCCGCGGTGATCGACATCTCCGAACCACCGGGCGGCTCGACCCCGGTCGCACCGGAGATCCGCAGGCTGTCGATGGGCTGCCCTTGCTCGTCCGCCTCGAGCGTCTGCCCGAGCTGATCGAGGAAGAGCGGGATCCCGTTCTTCAGCTGCTCTTCGGTCGCGGCCCGAAAGGGGCGCTGGGCGGCCTTGGCCTTGCAACGCGCGATCAGGTCGTCGCGATTATTCGCCAGGAAGACATGCATGTGTGCTGTGCCCACCATCTGAACTCCAGCGTCGGCGCGGCCGAGCCGCGCTCGGTCACTGCCGGGAATGGGTCGGTACGCTCGGTGAGGGGATCGACGGGCGCCCGGTGGCGCTCGCGACGTGTACAAGGGTACGCGACATGTCGCGGAAACGGGCCCGCCTGCGCCGTTGCAGAAGGATTGCGGCCGGCTCCTACACTGGTCGATCGCCGGGCGAGCCAAGCGAAGCGGACTTGTAACGGCGCTGGCCTGCGATCCCGAACGAGGTAGAGTGGGGCGTTATGAGCACGCCACGCGGATCCACTCAAGGTTGGCGGCACATCGCCGACATTCGCTTCACGGACATTCGTGTTCGCCCGGACGGCGTCGAGATGGACGCGGTCGGAGAGAGCGGCATGCCGATCCGATTCGCCATCGACGCCGAGACACTGCGCACGATCAGCGGACATCCCCGCAATACTGCAGTGGCCGACCTCTTCGAGGGACGGCGCGAACAGATCCTGGGGGTTGCGACGCGCGCCTTTAACGCGGGCGTGCGAGGCGAGCCGATCCGGCTGCTCGCGACGATGTTCCCCGAGACCTGAGACACGCCTGCGGCGCCTGCCGTCCGGCCTGTCCTGGTCGGGCATCCCGACCGATCCGGCAACGCAGACAGTGGCACATTCGACCAAGCGCGGCGTGCCCGCCTCACTCGCGTGTCAGCACCATCAGCACGTCCGCGTACCACGCGCAGTTCAGGCCGAGCGATTCGTCGTGCTCGCGATCGCGCGAGCCCACGTCCATCCGCGCTGCATGCACGCCGAGCAGTCGCCAGGGCAGCGCATCGGCCTCGCCCGGGCGCTGGGCAACTCGCATCACGACCGGCGCGCCGCTGGTGCCCCGGTGCGTGCGTGCATCGGTGAGGAAGTAGCCCTGGCCCTGGAAGCGCACGCCGAAGGACGAGGCGATCCCGGCCTGGCGCACCACCGGCAGATAGTGCACGGTGTCGTGGAATCCAAGCGGGAAACCGACCACCAGCAGCGGCGTGCCGACCTCGACCGCGTCGAGCGCGGGCACCAGATGCTCGGGCCGGAAGGCCTCCCAGGCCTCGGCGCCGGCGAAGATCCCGCGCTCGAGCGCAATGGCGGCGACGTCGATCGGGCCGCCGGTGTCGGAGGCCGCGCGCCATGCGGCCTTGCCGCCCTGGTAGAGCGGCACCGAGAGGGTCGCCATCGAGGTCAGGTCGACGCGGTCGCGATGCACGCCGAATTCGATGCGGTCCGGACGGTGCTCGCTCGGCTCATCGAACACCACGTGGCCGCTGGTGACCAGGAAGAGGTGCGCGTCCCGCTCGAAGAAAAACCCGCTCGCCTTCGTCAGCAGCCGGGGGCCGTCGAAGGTGGAGATCTGCGTGGTGGTGAGCAGCAACGGCTCGGTCATCACGCGACCTGCCGGACGATCTCGCGCAGCGCCTCGAAGGAGGCGGGCCGGGCCAAGCAGGTGTCGCAGCCGGCGAGGCGCGCCGCGGTGATTTCCGCCAAGCGCCCCTGGCCGACGGTGGCGACGACCCGCAGCGCATCGGACGGATGCACGAGGCGCAGGCGCCGGATCGCGGCGAGGCCGGCCTCGGCATCGGTACCGAGATCCACGACCAGGACCGTCGGCGACTGGGCGTCGACCAGGCGCGCGAGGTCCGGCCAGCCATAGCCCGCATGAACCTCGAACAGATCCTGTCCGAGCGCGCCGCACAGCCCGTCAGCCCAGACGCGGTCCTGGTCGATGACCACAACGCAGCCGGGGCGCTCGGGGGAGAAGAATGACGAGACGGGGACGCTTGGGCTTCGGGGCACGGGCAGCATCATGGCGGGACCGCTCGCGTTGGGGGGGGTGGACGCTCGGCCGCAGACACATCGTCCAGGCTCGGCGGGGGTGCTTCGTCGGCAGGGCCCAGCATACTCGACCCGAGGGGACGGCTCGGAGCGCCCGCGCTCGTAGGAGGCATGCGCCCCGAAGCCGCCGGACCGGTTTGCGGTCGGCGCTGTTACGATCCAAGAGCATCGCGGCACTTCGACCGCGACCGTGTGGGGAGAGACGGCGTGCTGGGGACTCCGTACGAAGGCTGCACCTGTGCAGACCTGGTGATCCGCGCGATCCGGCGCGGCGGCGAGCGCGTGGCGTTCGTGCTCGACGACCGGTCGATCACCTACCGTGCGTTCGGAGAATCGCTGAGCCGCTTGGTGCAGGCGCTAGAGGCCCGCGGGCTGCGCCGCGGCAACGCCATCGCGACGCTGTCCTCGAACCGCCCCGAAGCGTTCATGGTCACGGCCGCGGCCTACCTGATGGGCATGCGCGTCACCTGGATGCATCCCCTTGCCTCGGAGGACGACCATGCCTACCTGCTCGAGGACTCCGGCGTCGAGACCCTGTTCGTCGACCCGGGCCCGTTCGCGGCGCGTGCGGCTGCGCTCGCGGCCCGGCTGCCCGGGCTGGGCCGCCTCTATGGCCTCGGTCCCGGCTGCGACGGCGAGGACATCCTGGCGGCCGGCGCCGCGTTCGATCCGATGCCGCTCGTCTCGCGCGCCCACGTCGACGACGTCTGCACGCTGATCTACACCGGCGGCACCACCGGGCGCTCCAAAGGCGTGATGCACACACACCGCGTGCATGTGACCATGGCGATGACCGAGCTCGCCGAGTGGGACTGGCCGGAGGAGGTCCGCTTCCTTGCGATGACACCGATCTCGCATGCCACCGGTGCCATGATCCTCGCGGTGATGCTGCGCTCGGGCACCTTCGTGATGGACCGCGGCTTCGATCCGCAGCGTTTCTTCGACACCGTCGAGCGGCACCGCATCACCTGCACCTTCCTCGTGCCGACGATGGTGTATGTGCTGCTCGACCATCCCGGGCTGCCGCAGGCCGACCTGTCGAGCCTGCGGACGATCATCTACGGCGCTTCGCCGATGTCGCCGGCACGCCTCGTCGAGGGTATCGAGCGCTTCGGTCCGGTGTTCATGCAGCTCTACGGCCAGTCCGAGGTGCCCAACTGCATCACCGTGCTGCGCCGGGACGACCACGACCCGATCCGGCATCCCGAGCGGCTCGCCTCCTGCGGCGCGCCGGTCGCCGGCCTTCAGGTCAAGCTGCTCGACGAGGGTGGGCACGAAGTGCCCGAGGGCGAGGTCGGCGAGATCTGTTGCCGCGGCCCGCTGGTGATGGCCGGCTACTGGAACAAGCCCGAGGAGACCGCGCGCGCGTTCCGCCACGGCTGGCTCTACACCGGCGACCTCGCGCGCCGTGACGCCGACGGCTTTCTGTACATCGTCGACCGTAGCAAGGACATGATCATCAGCGGCGGCTTCAACGTGTTCCCGCGCGAGATCGAGGACGTGCTGACGCGGCATCCAGCGGTGGCCGCGGCCGCGGTGATCGGCGTGCCCGACACCAAGTGGGGCGAGGCGGTGAAGGCCGTCATCGTGCGCCGCGCCGGCGCCGAGGTCAGCGCCGAGGCCCTGATCGCGATGGTGCGCGACGCCAAGGGCGTGGTCCACGCGCCGAAATCAGTCGACTTCACCGACGACCTGCCGCTGACCGGCCTGGGCAAGCCGGACAAGAAGGTGCTGCGGGCGCGGTACTGGGGCGGATCGGCGCGGGCGGTGAACTGAGAAGCCTGGGTCACACCCCGCTCATCGGCGGATGACCGGGCGCACGCAGGCCTCAGGCTGTCGCGCACGACCGGCCAAGCATCGGGCAGACCCGGCTCGACGGGAGACCCCTTTGGCCCAGTGCACCTTCCTCGCCCATCCCCAGCCGCGCGACTCCGGCGACTACCGCCACCGGATCACGCTGCCGGGCCACGCGCTCGCCCGCTCGATGGACGTCGTCGAGCTGCAAACCACCCATCCTGACTGGGTCGCGCACTGCGCGAGCACGGATGTGCTGGTCGCTTGCATGGTGGCCGACCCGTCGCTCGAGGCGGTGCTTACCGAGCGCACGCGCCGCGGCCTGCCGACGGTCTACGAGCTGTCCGACGACTTCCGCGCGTTTCCGAAGAGCCTGCCCGGCCATGTCTTCTACCAAGTGCCGGAGCACCAGGCTCGGATCGAGCGACTGGTTCGGGCCGCCGACCTGCTGCAATGCTCGAGCCACGGCTTGCGGGCCCGCTATGGCGCGCTCAACGCGCGCTGCGCGGTGCTGCCGAACCAGCTCTGCGATGCGCCGCCACTGGCCGCCGTCTCGGAGGCCCGCCGCCAGGCGCCGGTGCTGGGCTGGGCGGCCTCGGCCGGTCACTTCGACGATGCCCGCGGCCTGGCCAGCGCGCTGCGCGCCTGGTGCGCGGCGCGCGGGCTCGCGCCGCACGAGGCGCCGGTGCTCAGGCTGATGGCACCCACCTCGATCCGCAGCGTCTTCGAGCGCGCCGGGCTGCGGGTCAACTGGCACGCACCTGCCGGCTTTGACGCCTACCTCGGCTTCCTGGACGGGATGGACATCGGCTTCGCGCCGCTCGGCGACTCGGCCTTCGCCGAGGGCCGCTCCGACGGAAAGTTCCTCGAGTACGCCTCGCGCGGCGTGGTCTGCATCGCGAGCGCGCGCGGCGAATACCTGCACGGCATCCGCGCCGGCGAGACCGGGCTGCTGTACGCCGGTCACGAGGGATTCGTGCGGTCGCTGTCGCTGGTGATGGACGACGTGCCGGCACGGCTCGCGATGCGCGCGGCCGCCCATGCGCAGGTGGTGCGCGAGCGCACCCACGAGGCGGCCGCGGCCGGCCGCTTCGCGCTCTACCGCTGGCTGCTGGAGCGCGCGCACCGGCCGGCGGCGCCGCTCGCCTCGACGCTGCGCTCGCTTGTCGACCCCGACGAGGCGGCCCTGTCGGAGGCAACCGTCCACCACGGTCAGGGCCGGCTCGACGCAGCCCTCGCCGGCTACCTCGACGTGCTCGGGCGCCACCCCGACTTCCACCTGCCGTGGGAGCGCGGTGCACTGATCGCGCAGGCGCTGGGCGCGGCTGCGAACGCGGCGCACTTCGGGGCGATGGCGGAGCAGGCGCTCGAGCGGGCGCTCGCCACGGCACGCAGCGAGGCGATGGCGGGCTGAGCGGCGCCCCCCCGGTCACCGAGCGCCCGGAGGCGCTGGCGCCCCTCGATCCTTCGATCGGTCACCACGCCGCTTCGAGCAGCCCCAACACATCCGCCGCGTTCGCCAGCGGCCGCGGGTTCGTCTTCACCCACATGTTCTGCAGCGCGCCCGCCGCGATCGCGTCGAACTGCGCGCGGTCCACGCCGAGGTCGCGCAGCCGCGTCGGCACACCGAGCCCGCCGATCAGCCGGGCCACCGCACCCGCCGCATCGCCGTCGGCGGCGCCCAGCGCATGCGCGATCCGGGCCTGCTGGGCGCCGGTGCGCTCGAGGTTCCAGCGCATCACATGCGGCAACATGATGCAGGAGGTATAGCCGTGGCTGATGCCGGTCACCGCGCCCAGGCTGTGCCCGATGCCGTGGCTCGCACCGTAGGGCACACGCAGGATGCCGAAGCCGGCCATCCACGCGGCCTGCAGGCAAAGCAGCCGGGCGTCGAGGTCGGACGGATCGGCATGTGTGGCGGGCAGCGCGCCTGCGAACAGGTGCAGCGCCTGCAGCGAGGTCGCGTCGATCAGCGGTGAGGGCGCGATCGAGCACAGCCCCTCGACCGCGTGGTCGATGCCGCGCACCGCGGTCGACAGCCACAGCCAGGCCGGCGTGTGCACGGTGATCGCGGGGTCGAGGATGACCGCGGCCGCGCCAACGTACTTGCCCGCGTAGCCGTCCTTGATGCGTCGGACCGGGTCGGTGCAGCCGCCGAAGTCGGAGAACTCTGCGGCGCCGAGCGTCGTGCTCACCACCACCTGCCGGAACGGCGGCGGCTGCACCGCCGGCATGTGGCGGCTGCCGTCCGGATTCATCTTCAGGTGCCAGTCCGACAGCCCCTCGGGCGTGCGCACGTCGTGGGCGAGCGCGATCAGCATCACCTTGACGGTATCGATCGCGGTGCCGCCGCCGACCGTGAGCACCATGTCGGGCGCTGCGGCCCGCGCGGCCTCGGCGGCCGCGATCACACTCGGGCGCGGCGTGTGCTCGACACACTCGTCGAAGGTGCCGACGTGGCGCGCACCGAGCGCCGCCACGATCGTCGACACCGCGTCGGTGCGCCGGTTCAGCGTCTTCGAGGTGACGACGAACACGCGCTTGGCGCCGCGCCGCTCGGCCTCCTCGAGCGCGGCCTGCGCCGCGGGACGCCCCCAGATCACCCGGTCCTGGGCGAGGAATTCGTGGCTGCCTGCCTGCATGTCCGTCTCCTGTGGGCGGGTCGGATCAGATCGCGTCGAGCGGGAACACCGGCCGACGCACGCGCTCGAATTTCAGCAACGCGTAGTCCGAGGTGGTGACGCCGACCCCCGAGCACTCGACGACCTCGCGCGCGATTTCGCCCAGCCCCGCGCGCCAGTGCACTCGGCTCTTGATGACGACGAAGCGCCGGCGTGTCGGGTCGATGCCGGCGGTGATGAAGCACTCGAGGTCGAAGGGCTCCTGGTAGAGCGAGATCAGCACGAGGTCGATGCCGCCGACCCGCAGCACCACCGTCGGGCCGTTGTTCGTCGTCGCCCCGGCCCCCATCGGGCCGCGCAGCGTGTAGACGCCGTCGGTGATCCGCTTAACGGTGCCGGTCACCCGCAGCGGCTTAGCTGGCGCGCCGATCGAGGGCATCGCCGAGCGCCCACCCACGTCGAGCGTGACCGTCGAACCGACGCCCGCAGCCATCGCGGCGCGCACCGACTCCGGGTCGTGGATCGCATAGAACACCCCATCGCGCAGGTCCTGGCGCAGCACCTCGGCGAGTACCGCGGTGGTGTCCATCGTGCCGCCGGAGGCGACGTTGTCGCAGTGGTCGAGCATCACGACCGGGCCGCCTTTGGCACCTGGCGCCACCGGTGTGTCGCCCAGCGCCCTGGCGCGCGCGACCGATTCAGCGAGCGGCTCGGCACGGTAGACGAAGGCCTCGCGCGCCGCCCAGGCCTGATCGAGCAGTGTGTCGCAGATCGACTCGGCGCCCGCCGCGTCGCCATCGGTGCAGACCACCGCCGACAGCCCGGCCTCGCGGATGTCGGCATGCGGGAAGCCGACGAACACCGAGCAGGCGAGCGCGCGCGCCTCGCGCTCGTGCGCGATGCAGGCCGCCTGCAGCGAGCGGTTGGGCTCGGCGTGTGTGCCCTGGCGCATCACGTGCGGCAGCATCGGCCGGTTCGCCCAGCGCATCACCGGTTTCACCTCGCCGCGGATCGTACGCACGATCAGCCGCGCGGCCAGCGCGCCGGCCTCGCGCACGTCGACGTGCGGGTAGGTGTGGTAACCGGTGAGCACCGTTGCGCAGCGCACGATGTCGTCGTAGAGGTTGGCGTGCATGTCGAGCACGACGCCAATCGGTATCGTCGCGTCGATCGCCCGGATCCGCCTGAGCAGTTCGCCCTCGCCGTCCTCGTGGCTGCGCACGACCATCGCGCCGTGCAGGTCGAGCAGGATGCCGTCCCAGCCGCCGGCGCGCACCGCGGCCAGGATGGGTGCGGCGATCGCGTCGAACACATCGTCCTCGACCACGCCGCTCGGGCTTGCCTCGGCCGCCACCGCGACCTCGACCGCGGCACCCGCCTCCTCGGCGACCGCGAGGAACCCACCCAGTCCGCTGCCGGTGCCGCGGTGGGCGGTGATCGCGGCCTGCCCGGCGAGCATGCCCGGCCGGTAGCCGAAGAAGCGCTCGATCGGCGTGGGCACCGGCGAGAAGGTGTTGGTCTCGTGCTTGAACATCGCGGCCAGCAGGCGCATGGGGGAAGTCCTCGTCGACGGCGCAGGGTGCCGCGCGACGGCTCGCGCGGTGGGCGGCCCGGTGAGCCAGGCCCAACCGGGGCGGGAACGGTAGCATGCACCCGGAGGACCGCGCAGCGCGCGTTCCGAAGGCCTGGCCGATCCCCCCCGGGCGATATCCGGGCATCGCGGATCGGCAGGACGTTGCGGCATACTCGCGTCACTTGAAGGAGCCGAACCGATGAGCACGACCGCAGCCACCGCCTGGGATTTCGATGCGCAGACGCTGACCGGCAAGCCCGCGCCGCTGTCGGCCTTCCGCGGCAAGGTCGCGCTGATCGTCAACACCGCAAGCCAGTGCGGCCTGACCCCTCAGTACCGCGGCCTGCAGGCGCTGTACGACCGGTTCAAGGACCGCGGCTTCGTGGTGCTCGGCTTCCCGAGCAACCAGTTCGGCAAACAAGAGCCGGGCTCGAACGACGAGATCGCGCAGTTCTGCGAGATGAACTTCGGCGTGTCCTTCCCGATGTTCGGCAAGATCGACGTCAACGGCGACGACGCCCATCCGCTCTTCAAGTGGCTCAAGGCCGAGAAGCCCGGCGCGCTCGGCATCGAGGCGATCAAGTGGAACTTCTCCAAGTTCCTGGTCGACCGCGACGGCAAGGTCGTCGACCGCTACGCGCCGACCACCGAGCCGGACGCGCTCGCCGCCGACATCGACGCGCTGCTCGGCTGAGCCGCGGTCAGCCGCGCCGCTCGACGCGGCCGGCACCGCGCTTGTCGAGCCCGTGCCGGGCACGCCCGCGCTCTCGCCGCCCTGCGGCGGCTCGGTCACGTACCGCTATGCGCTCAGGCGGGCGAGGAACGCAGCCCGTAGGCCTTGTCGTCCACGAACAGGTACTCCGCGCGGATCACCGGCTCGCCCGCCCCGTCGCGCAAAGCGAAGCCGACCACCGAGACCGTGTCGCCGGGGCGCAGCGCCGTCACCTTCCAGGCCTCCATCCGCGTAAGCGGCGCGAGTTCGATCGTCCAGCGGCGGTCCGCGCGGCGCGGCACCCGGGCGCCCGCCAGCAGCATGCGGCCGTCGACCTGGGCGCTCTGCGCAGGCAGCGGCCGCGTCGCGAGGTCGGCGGGCGTCTTGAGCCCGGCGGGCAGCTCGAGCTCGAGCTCGGCATGTGGGTTCTGCCAGCGCACCCGTGTGACGCGCCCCTCGACATACAGCGGCCGGTCGGCGTCGAAGCCGCTCCAGCCGTGATGCGCGCGGGCGGGCGCGACGCCGAGCCCGGCGATCGCGGCGGCGGTCATCAGCCTGCGCCGCCCGATGCGGGCCGAGCCCGATTCGAACGGGGCGTCGCCGACCGCGGCGGCCCCCTGGCGGAGCTGGACGTGTCTGCTTCGAAGCTTCATACAGCCTCCTCATCGGTGCGGACCCACGCCCCATCTTCGCCCGGCTCGGGGCGTGTGTCGACCGTGCCGGGAGCGCGCCGCGGCGCGTGGCGAGCGGGACGGGCCGCGCGGTCGCTGTGATAGCCTCGACGCCCATGGTCATGCCCGCAGATGCCTGCCGCATCGAGCCGCGCGACGGGGCGGACGCGCTGGTGCTGTCGGGCGCGTGGCGCCTCGCGGACGCCGGCTCGCTCGACGCTGCGCTCGCCGCACTCGGCGAGCGGCTCGGTCGGGTGGTCGCGATCGACGGCGCGCCGCTCGAGGCGATCGACACCGCAGGCGCCCTCGTGGTGCTGGCGAGGCTGCACGACGCCGGCGTCGACGCGGCCAGCGTCGCGCTCACGGGCTTCGACGCCCGGCATGCGCGCATCGTCGAGGTGGTGCGCGCCCGCCTCCCAGCGGCCGACGCCCCGGTGCGGGTCGCTCCCTACACCGGCCTTGCACGGCTGGGTGAATCGGCTCACAGGCTCGGCCGAATGCTGATCGGTCACGTCGGCTTCTTCGGTCGGGTCGTGGTCGAGTTGCTCGGCACGCTGAGACATCCATCGACCCTGCGCCGCCACGAGCTCGCCGCCCAGCTCGCGCAGGTGGGCGTGACGGCGCTGCCCGTGGTCGCGCTGGTGGCCGGCCTGATCGGCGTGGTGTTCGCCTACCTGCTGGGCCTGCAGGCCGAGCAGTACGGGGCGAACATCTTCGTCGTCGACGGTGCGGCGCTCGGCATGACACGCGAGTTCTCGCCGCTCATCGTCGCGACCATCGTCGCCGGCCGCTCGGGCGCCGCCTTCACGGCCCAGCTCGGCACGATGAAGCTGACCGAGGAGACCGACGCGATTCGCACCCTGGGCCTGTCGGCCGAGCGCGTGCTGGTGGTGCCGCGGGTGCTGGCGCTCATGATCGCGCTGCCGCTGCTGGTGTTCGTCGGCGACGTCGCCGGCCTGCTCGGCGCGATGGGCATCGCCACCGCCATGCTCGACGTCACGCCGCACACCTTCGTCGAGCGGCTGCATGTCGCGCTCGCCCCCTCGCATTACCTGATCGGTCTGGGCAAGGCACCGTTCTTCGCCCTCGCGATCGCGGTGATCGGCTGCCGGATGGGGATGGACGTCGACCGCGACACCCGCTCCATCGGCAGCAACACCACGTCCACCGTGGTGCAGGGCATCGTCGCGGTGATCGTGCTCGACGCGGTGTTCGCCGTGCTGTTCCAGAGGATGGGTTGGTGAACGCGGGTTCGGACATCGTGACGCACGGCGGCAACGCCGCGACGCTCGAGGCGGTGGTCGAGCTGCGCGGCGTCACCACGCGCTTCGGCAGCCAGGTGGTGCACGACGGCCTCGACCTCGACGTGCGCCGGGGCGACTTGGTGGCGCTGATCGGCGGCAGCGGCAGCGGCAAGTCGGTGCTGCTGCGCGAGATCATCGGGCTGCACCGGCCCGACGCCGGCGAGGTGAGGCTGCTCGGGACCGACGTCTGGCGCGCGCCGCAGGCCGAGCTCGGGGCGGTGCGGCGACGCTTCGGGATGATGTTCCAGGAGGGCGCGTTGTTCTCCTCGCTCGACGTCGCCAACAATGTCGCGACGCCGCTGCGCGAGCACCTCGACCTGCCCGAGGCGATCGTCGATCGGCTGGTGCGGCTGCGACTCGCGCTCGCCGGGCTGCCGCCGGACGCGGGCGCCAAGCTGCCGAGCCAGCTCTCGGGCGGCATGAGGAAGCGCGCGGCGATCGCACGCGCCCTCGCCCTCGAGCCGGAGGTGCTGTTCCTCGACGAGCCGACCTCGGGCCTGGATCCGATCACCGCGCGCGCGTTCGACGCGCTGCTCGCGTTCCTGAACCGCGACCTAGGCATCACCGTGCTGGTGGTGACGCACGACCTCGACACGCTGTTCGGCATCGCGCGGCGCGTCGTGGTGCTCGGCCGTGGCCGCGTGATCGCCGACGGACCGCTGGAGGAGGTCGTTCGCGTCGACGACCCGTGGATACAATCGTACTTCTCGTCGCGCGCCACCCCGGCCGCGCCCTCCCTCTCCGACCCGGCCGCCCCCCTGAAGCGCGATGGAGCCTGAAGCCCGATACACCACGGTCGGCGCCGTGCTGCTGGCGCTGATCGTCGCCGCGATCGCGGCCTTCGTCTGGCTCACCAGCTCGGGCCGCGCATCCGACTACCGGTTCTACACGGTGTACTTCGAGCGCCAGTCGCTCGAGGGCCTGCAGATCGGCGGCGACGTGAACATGCGCGGCGTGAAGGTCGGCCGCGTCGAGGACTACACGATCGCACGCGCCAACATCAACCGTGTGGCGGTCAAGATCCGGGTCACGCGCGAGACGCCGGTCAGTGAGAACACCACCGCGGTCGTCGCCCGCAACATCCTCACCGGCATCGCGCGGATCAACCTCGAGACGCCCGGCACGCCAGGCCCCGAGCTGATCGTGGTGGCCGAGGGCGAGCGCTACCCGACCATCCCCGAAGGCACCTCCAACCTCGACCAGATCGCCGATTCGGTCAGCCGGCTCGCAGTCCAGGCCGACGCCGCGCTGGACAACCTGAACCGCACGCTCGGGCCGCAGAACCAGCGCGCGATATCCGAAGCGCTGGCCGCCGTGCGCGACCTGTCCACCGGACTGAGCAAGCGGCTCGACTCGCTCGACGACACCACTCAGAGCATCCGCCGCACCGCCGACGCGTTCGCGCGATCGAGCCGCGAGATCTCGCAGGCGGTCGACCGCGTGGCGACCACCGTCGAGCCGGTCGGGCGCGACGCGGGCGAGGCGCTGCGCGAGGCACAGACCACGCTGCGCGAGTTCACGCGCAGCAGCCAGTCGCTTGAACGCGAGTTGCTCTCGGCCGTGCAGCGGCTCGAGGGCGAAACCGGCGGCCTGGCACGGCGGGCCGATGACGCCGTCGACATCGGTGTGCACGAGTTGCGCGCAACCACCGAGGAGCTGCGTTCGAGTGTCGAGCTGATCTCGCGCACCCTCGACCGGCTGCAGGACCCGAAGGCGCTGCTGCTCGGTCCGAGCATCCGTCAGATGGGTCCAGGCGAGGAGGATCGGCGATGAAGGCGAACGCCGCGAGGGGCGTGGGGCGCGGCATGGACATCGGCGTTGACTTAGGCATGGACAGCGGTATGGGTATGGGTGGCGGTATGGGTATGGACAGCGGCGGCGGCGGCGGCGGCGACGTCGGCGACGTCGGCGACGTCGGCAGCGACGTGGCGACGGACAGGTCGCGCCGGGCGCTGCTGCGCGTCGGCGCCGCGTGGGCTGCGCTGCCGCTCGCCGGCCTTGCCGGTTGCGGCACGCTGACCAGTACCGCGCCGCGCTTCGACTTCTACGTGATCGAGGACCTGAAGCCAGTGCCGCAGGCAGTGGCCTCGGCCTCGACACCAACCCGGCCAAGGGCCAACCGCACACTGCTGCTGACCACCGGTCCGGCCCAGGCCCTCTTCGACAGCGACCGCATCGTCTTCACCCGCGACGGCGCCGCGCGTGCGTACTATCAGTATTCGAACTGGAGCGAGCGACCGGGGCGCCGGATCGTGTCGCTCGCCGAGGCCCGGCTCGCGCAGGGGGGCGGCTTCCGGGCAGTTGCTCAGACGGTGGCCGGCGTGCGCGGCGACCAAGTGCTGAGCCTCAGGCTCGACGAGCTGATACACGACGACTCGGTCTCGCCGGGCATGCTTAGGCTCGCCGTCACTGCAGAGCTCCTCGACTGGCGCACCCGCACCATCGCAGCACGCCGCACGTTCTCGCGCTCTACCCGCGTCGGCTCGCAGGACGCGAAGGGCGCGGCGCGGGCCGCGAGCATCGCGGTCACCGAGCTGCTCGACGAGCTCGAGACGTGGACCGAGGCGAGCGTGGCCGCGATTCCGTTCCAGGAGTCCGGTCGCTGATCTCGTCCTTGATCTCGTCCTTGATCCCGCTCTTGCTCCCGCCCCCGATCGAGCGCCCCGTCGCCGCATCGCAGGCCGCCTCGTCGCGCAGCCATGCGACGAACGCCTGTGCGGTCGGATCGCCCCGCGCACGCCGCGACTCCGCCAGGTAGTAGCCGCGCGGCGAGACCGCCGCACGCCCGAACGGTGCAACCAGCCGCCCCTCCCGGATCGCTTCGCGCACCAGCGGCAGGCGGCCGAGCGCGACGCCCTGCCCTGCGATCGCGGCTGCAACCAGGAGGTCGTACTGGCTGAAGTGCAGCGTGGCCGCGGCCTCGAGGTGGGGCAGGCCGACCGCCTCCAGCCAGACCGGCCACTCGGCGGCAGCCGCCGCCACGCCAGGCTCCATCGTGACCAGCAGCACATGGCGGGCGAGATCGGCCGGCTCGCGCAGCGGCCTCGCCGGATCGCGAACCAGCGCGGGCGCACACACCGGCTGCACCTCCTCGCCGAACAGCGGCTCGCCCAGCGCGCGATCGCGCGGCGTGAAGCGGACCGCCACATCGATGTCCTCGCGCTCGATGTCCATGATGCGGTTGGCCGCGGCGATGCGGACATCGACCTCGGGGTGCGCGGCGGTGAAGCGCGGCAGGCGCGGCACCAGCCAGAGCGACGCGAAGCCTACCGTGGTGGTGACCGTCAGGCTGCGCCGCCGGCCCACCGGGCGCAAGCGGTGCACCGTATCGCGCAGCCGAACCAGCACGTCCATCGTCGTGTGGTACAGCGACTGCCCGGCCTCGGTCAGCGCGAGCGCGCGGTGGCGGCGCTCGAACAGCGCCACGCCGAGGTGCGATTCGAGCGCGGCGATCTGCCGGCTGACCGCCGACTGGGTGAGGAACAGCTCGCCCGCAGCGCGTGTGAAGCTGAGTGTGCGGGCCGCGGCCTCGAAGCTGCGCAGCAGCTCCAGCGGAGGCAGATCGGTCCGGTGCAACACCATAAGGCAATTCTAGCCCTGCCATTTAGCATGCGCCAGGGGAATACAAGACGTTCCGAACGAGCGTTCGACGCACTCTGCCCAGAAGCGGAGGATGCCTGCATCGGCCCGTCTGGCCTTGGAGATGGATATGGATCTGCACACAACACTACTTCGGATGGAACTTGAACGCGGGCAGACCTTGGGACTCTTGGATGCGTGCTGCACATCCGTATCCGTGCAGGCGGGCGAGATCTGGGTCACGCAGGAAGGCGACCGCGCGGACTACGTGCTCGGCGCCGGCGAGCGGCTGGTGCTGCAGCGCGACGGCCTCGCGGTGCTACAGGCGCTGGCCGACGCGCGGGTGGCGATCGGGCCGGCGCCGGGCGCCGTCGCCGCGACCGGCGACTCGTCGAGCCCGGCGATGCGGATGCCGCGACGCTGGTATGTCGGCACCTCGAACGCTGCGTAGGCGCCGCCTGCGCCCACGGCCGACCCGGCGGCGGCCCCGGACGGGCGGGACGGATCGAGCCACTCGAGTACGGCATCGGAGAACAGCACGAGCAGCGGGCGGGGGGCGGCGGCCACGGGTTGACGGGTCATCGAAGGCTCCTGGCGAGGACACTTCCAGGATGAACGGCCAATGGCTCGTGAGGTGAGCCAGGTGAGATGCGCTTCCGAATCGGGGGCCCCCCTCAGTCGGCTGCCACCTGCGCTACGCCAGCCGCCACGTCCTGCGCGCCCCGCTGCTGCGCTAGGCGCGCGGCGGCCACGCGGCGGTAGCCTTCGAGCGCCGACCCGAGTTCGGCCGCAACCCGATCGCGCAGCCCATCGGGTGCCAGCACTTCGACCGAGGCGCCGTGCTTGAGGACCTCCATCATCAGCTCGCGCGGGTCGTTGTACGGCAGCTCGAGCACCCAGCGTCCGGCCTCGTCGAAACGGCCGCGCTGCTGCGGATGCCAGACCTCAGCCGAGACCCAGCGCGCGCGCTCCGGCGCGAACCGCAGGCTTGCCCAAATCACCTCGCGCCCTGAAAAAATGCCATAGCCGCTCTCCATCACCTCGGCGAGCGCCGCGCGCCCGACGTCGCGGGCCGCGGTGTCCAGTGGCTCAGCGCGCACGATTGCGTCGATCGAGAAGCTGCGGATGTCCTGACGCAGGTGGCACCAGGCGATGAGGTACCAGTTCTCGCGGTAGAAGACGAGCTGCTGAGGCGAGACATCGCGCTCGGTGGTCTCGTCGGACTGACGCGAGTAGTGGGCCAGCCGCAGCCGGCGCCGCCCGAGCGTGGCCGAAGCCACGGTCTCGAAATGCTGGACGGTGAGCCGGCGGCGCGCCGCGGTCACGATCCGCACGCGCTGCTCGACTTCTTCAGCGCTGTGATCGGCGCTGCCGAGCAGCGCGCGCAGCCGCGCTTGCAGGGGCCTGACCTGCGCACCCAGCAGGCCGGGCTGCAGCTCGGCCAATAGCTGCTGCATCATCAGCAGCGCGTGCGCCTCGGAGGCGTTGAACCACAGCCCCGGCAGCGCGAACGCCGGTCCGCCCGAGGGCTCGGCATAGCGGTAGCCCCCCTCGAAGCGGTCCCATTCGATCGGCGCGTTCAGCCGGTCGCGCATGTACTCGAGGTCGCGCTTGAAGGTGGCGCGTGACACCGACAGCGACTCGAGGAAGCGCTCGATCGGCACCGCACGGCCCGACTGCAGCAACTGGTCGATCTGGTAGAAGCGTTCGGTGCGGTCCATCGCTCAAGCTGCCTCGGCGTCGGCCGCGGGCTCGGGCGGCCCCTGGCGCAGCTCGGTGACCGACACCGCCTCCACCGGCAGCACGCTGCGGGCGAGGTCGACCAGGTGCGCATGGTGCGTGAAGTACACCACCTGGTTACGCTCGCCGAGCTCGGCCAGCCCCTGCAGCGTGCGCACCGCGCGCCCGTCGTCGAAGGTCATCAGCACGTCGTCGAGCAAGAGCGGCACCGGCGGCGCCGCGCCCAGGCGCACGTCGATCGCGGCCAGACGCAGCGCGAGGAACAGCGCATCGGCCGTGCCTTCGCTCAGCTGCTCCACCAACAGCCGCGTGCCGTCGTCGCGCTCGGCGAGCAGCACCTGGCGGTCGCCGGCCCAGTCGGGCCGCAGCGCGCCCCAACGCCCGCCGGTGATCCGCGCGAACCAGCGCGAGGCCGCCGCGAGCAGCGGCCCCTGGACACGCTGCGCGTGGCGCTGCACGGCCTGATCGAGCAGCTCGCGGGCGAGCCGCAGCCGCGCGACGTCGACCGCCAGCCGCGCCGATGCGGCGAGCCGTTCGCGCACCGCCTCGGTGGCGCGCGAGGCCGCGCCGTCGCCATCGACCTCGTCGAGCGCGGTTTGGGCGCGGGTGCGCTCGACGAACGCGGCATCGCGGCCGGACTCCTGATCGGCGATCGACCGGGCCAGCGCCTCGCGCTCCGCGAGCAACGCCGCTTCATCGGACGTGGCGATCTCGGCGAGCAGCAGGTCGTGGGCTGCACCGGTGGCGGCCCGCACGGTGGCCTCGGTGCGCTCGGCCTCGCCGAGCGCGGCGCGACGCGCATCGCTGCGCAGCACTGCATCGGCCAGCAGCGAGGCCTCGCCGATACCGGCCTGCAGACGCAGCGCCTCGAGGCCGACGAGCGCTTCGTCGCGGCGTCGGCTGGCAGCGGCGAGGCCGGCCAACAGCGTGGCCAGCTCCCCGTGCAGCCGCAGGCGCTCCTCGCGCGCGCGCTGCGCCTCGGCGAGTGCCGTGCCGCAACCGGCGACGAATGCTGGCTCCGCGTCGCGCGCCGGCGCCGCCATGCCCAGGCGCTGTGCAAGCGTGGCGGCACCGGCGCGAAAGGCATCGAGTCGGTCGTCGGCGATGCGCAGCCCGCGCTCGGCCCCTTCCCGTGCCACGAGCGCATCGCGCAGCGTGTCGAGGGACTCGAGCCGGGCCTCGAGCACGGCGCAGGCGGCGTCGGCCTCGAGCGTCAGCGCGGTGGCGACCGCCGCCCAGGCCGGCGCCGCCGCGGCAAGCGCCTCGTCGAGACCGGCAAGTGTCGTGGTGCGCGCAGCCAGGTCCTGCCGGTCGCGCTCGTGCGCTTCACTCAGCCTGCGGTGCTCACCGGACGCGAGGCGCGCCGCCTCGAGCAGCGCGCGGCCGTGTGCGAGGCGGCCGGCCAGCGTCGGCAGCGCGGGCGGCCCGCGCCGCAGCGCCTGCCAGGCCTCGTCCAGCAGGCCCAGGTGGCGGGCGATGTCGGCCTGTACCGCGTGCAGCTCGGCGGCGAGCTCGTCGCGGTCCCGCAGCGCATCGAGCACGCGGGCGTGACGGGCAATGCGGTCCGGCCAGTCGGCCGGATCGAGCGGCGGCAGGCCGTCGGCCTCGAGCCGCGTGCACCACGCCCGATCGGCCTCGGCATGGGCCGCATCGGCCTGCGCGAGCGCCTCGCGCAGCGCGGCGATACGCGCGTCGCTGGCGGCGATGCGCATTGCGAGCGACTCGAGGTCGGCGATCCGGGCCGCGTCGTCGAAACGCGCATCGGCCAGACGGTCGGCGTCGCCGATGGCCGCCTCGAGGGCTGCAAACGCCCGGCCGCGCGGCGCGTCGTCGGAGGCGCCGCGCACCTCATGCAGGCGGGCCTCGCGCACGGCGCGGGCGGCGAGCAGCGCCCCGCGGCCCACCAGCGCCCGCTGCCCGACCAGGGCGTCGCGCGCCGCGCGCAGCGGCGCGGTCTCGTCGAGCGCCGCCGCGATCCGCTCGCGCAGCACGTCGAGGCCGGCGCGGCGAGCTCGCGCGCCGTGCGCCGCCCGCTCGATCTCGGGCCCCGACGGCAGCGCGAGGCGCGCCAGCGCCCGGACCTCGAGATCGCCCAGCGCCGCCGTCTGAGCGGTCAGCGCGACATCCTCGACGTCGAGCCGGGCGCGCAGCGTCGCGGCGCGGCGCTCGAGGTCGCCGTCGGCGGCGACCGCCTCGAGCGCGGCGGCGAGCAGCGAGGCATCGACCGGCGCCTGCGTGGCCTGCAGCGCGGCGCGCGAGCGCTCGAGCGCTCGCTCGGCCAGGTCGAGGGCCTGCCCCGCATCCGTGCGCCGGCCGTCTAGGGCGCGCCGTGCGGCGGCGAGCCGGCGGGCCTCGCTGACCACCGCCCGCGGCGGCAACAGCGCATCGGCGCGCGCGGCGAGCTGCGCCGGCGTCGCGAGGCGCGCGGCGCCCTCGGGATCGATCGCGGCAAGCGCGCGTCGCAGCACGAGCGTGGCGGCTTCCTCGGCCATCGCCAGCGCCGGCCGGTCGCGGCGCACCGCCTCGAGCTCGTCGAGACGCGCGCCGAGCAGCACGACGTCGGCGGCGGCATCCAGATGGGGCTGCGAGGGCTGAAGCAGGCCGATCGCCGCCTCCAGCCGTCCGCGCTCGGCGAGCGCGTCGGCGCAGGCGCGCTCGGACTCCTCGAGCGACTGGCGCCACGCCGCCAGCCGCTCGCCCGCATCGGGCTCCAGGCGCGGCGCGTCATCGAGCTCGGTCACACGCCGGCGCAGCGCGCCGAGCCGCGCGACCTGCGGCGCGAGCCCGATCAGCCGATCGACCCGGGCGAGCCGCTCGCGCCGGTCTCGCAGCAACGCCTCGATGCCGCGCACCGACTCGTCCGCACGGTCTCGGTCGTCGCGCAGGCGGGCCCAGTCGCGCGGCCGCAGCCCGGCCGCGCGCGCGGCCTCCGTGCTCGCGGCGAGCTCGCCGAGCACGAGGTTCAGGCGCGGATTGCGTCCGTTCGGCAGGAACAGCGCATCGGCCTCGGTCCTGAGCGCGGCGGCCACCGCACGCAGCCGCGGTACGCCGCCAGCCGCCTCGAAGAGCGTCGCGCCGAGCTCGCTGCCCGAGTCGAGCAGCGTGCGCCCGCCCAGGCGCAGCTGATCGCTGCCCAAGCCGTGCATCGCCGCGAAGCGCGCGGCGTCGATGCCGCCGAGCAGGCCGTCGATCACCGCCTGCTCGACCACGCGGTCGGGCCGCTCGTCGCCGCCGACCGGGTCGAACTCGAAGAGCGTGCGCTGCGTGCCCTTGCGCCGCATCAGGGCGAGTCGACGCCCGCCGTCCTCGATGACCGCGCCGACACGCAGCGTCGCATAGTCGCGGCCGAAGGCATCCTCGGTGCGGGCCGGAAAGCCGAACAGCAGCGCGCCGATCGCCCGCAGCGCCGTGCTCTTGCCGCGCTCGTTCGGGCCGTGGACGATCTGCAGACCCGCACGCGGCGCATCCAGGTCGAGCACTGCACGCTCGAAGGGGCCGTAGAACCGCAGGTGAATCGAGGCGAGCCTCATCGGGGCGCCTGTGCGAGCCGCTCGAGCAGCAGCGCCTCGGCCTCGCCGAGCAGCGCATCGAGGGTGTCCGGATCGTCGAGCCCGACCGACAGCGGACCAGCGCGCAGCGCCGGCGGCAGCTTGGCGGACAGCTCGCGCAGCGACCCGTCGGCAAAAGCCCGCAAACGCGCCGGGTCGGCCCGCAGCGACGCCGACAGCGCCAGGCAGTCGGACAGCGGATCGTCAGGACCGGGGCGCAGCAGACCGGCCGGTGCTCGGCAGCGCATCTGCACCTTCTCGACCCAGGCTCGCCCTCCCGAGGCCGCGTCGGCGATCGAGCAGAGCTCGGCCCGTGCGGTGTCCGGCTCCGCCGACAGCCAGCGGTGCAGCGGGCCTTCGCCGTCGAGGCGCAGCCGCCAGGCCGACAGCCGGCCGCCGCTGGCCTCGTGCGCCTCGCGCATCGCGGCCTCGACCGTACGGCGCAGGTCGGCGACGTCGGCGAGGCCATCGATCGGCAGCGCGATCACCGACCAGCGCAGCACGTCGAGCGGCACCGTCTCGGCGCGCAGCTCGCCCGCCTCCACCTCGACCAGCTCGCAGCCCTTGGCGCCGGTCTCGCCGGCGTGCCGGCCCTGCGGATTGCCGCAATAGACGATGCGCGGGCCGCGCGCCTGCAGCACCTCGCGTGCATGCACGTGTCCGAGGGCCCAGTAGTCGTAGCCACGGCCACGCAGCGTGTCGAGCGAGGTGGGGGCGTACGGGTCGTGCGATGCGTAGCCGGCGAGGCTGGTGTGCAGCACGCCGACGTTGAACCAGCCGGGAACCGGCTCAGGGTAGGCGGCGGCGAGGTCCTCGGGCACCGCGCGGTCGGCGAAGCTGCGTCCGTGCAGCGCCACCTCGAGCGCGTCGATGCGGAAGGTCGCCGCGCGGCCGGTCGGGAACTCGTGGACGTTGTCGGGCAGCGCCAGCGTCCGGGTGATCTCGCTGGCCGCGTCGTGGTTACCCTTCTTCAGGTAGACCGGAATGCGGGCACGCTCCAGGCGGCGCATCTGCGCGTTGAAGAACAGCCCGGTGTTCATGTCCCGCCAGTCGCCGTCGAATACGTCGCCGGCGATCACAACGAAGTCGACTTCGCGCGAGACGGCCAGGTCGACGAGGTTGACAAGGGCGTCCCGCGTGGCGCCTCGCAACGCATCCACCGGCGCGCCGGGGTAGCGTTCGAGACCGTCGAGCGGGCTGTCGACGTGCAGGTCGGAACAGTGGATGAACTTCACGCGGGGGCGCTCGCACGGTGCCTGAGGGGCAGGACGGACCATCATGCCATGCAGGTAGCTCATCACATGAGCCACCACGCCAATCGCCCGGCGCCCGGCGCCGCGGCCGCCGTCGGCGATACTAACGACCCCTGCCCGCCTGAGCCGCCCATGGACGTCCGGCCCCTGATGCAGTCCCTCGGCCACGGCGTCTTCAGCGTCGACGCCGGGTATGTCCGCCCCCGCTTCGACGCCGTGCACCTCGTCGTCGAGAGCGACCGCGCCGCGGTAATCGACACCGGCACCCGCGACGCGGTGCCGCGCACGCTGGCCGCGCTCGAGGCACTCGGGATCCCCCCCGAGCAGGTCGACTGGGTCGTGCTGACCCATGTCCACTTGGACCATGCCGGCGGCGCCGGGCACCTGATGCGTCGCCTGCCCGCGGCGCGCCTCGCCATGCATCCGCGCGGCGTCGCCCACATGGCCGACCCGAGGAAGCTGTGGGCCGGCACGGTCGCGGTCTATGGGCACGAGGAGGCAGAAGCCACCTACGGCGAACCCGTCCCCATCGACCCTGCGCGCATTGTCGCGCTGCCCGACGGTGCCGCGATTCGCTTCGCCGGGCGCACGCTCGAGGCGCTCGACGCCCCCGGCCATGCCCGCCACCATGTCGCGATCCGCGACGAGGCGACCGGTCACGTCTTCACCGGCGACACCTTTGGCATCTCGTACCGCGAGCTCGACGTCGACGACCGGGCCTTCGCGTTCCCGTCGTCGACCCCTGTCCAGTTCGATCCGGACGCGCTCCGCGCGACCCTCCGCCGGATCCTTTCGCTGCAGCCGGAGGCCGTCTACCTGACCCACTGGTCGAAGGTCGAGGACGTGACCCGGCTGGGCGCAAGCCTGCTGCGGATGGTCGACCGTTACGAGGCGCTGGCGCTGGATGCGCTCGCCGGCGAGGGCGAGGACCCGGCCCGGCTTCTGCCCGCCCTCGAACGCGGGATGGACGCGCTGCTGCTGGGCGAGGCGGCGGCCCATGGCAGCCCCCTCGCGCCGGACCCGCTGCGACAGGTGTTGGCGCTCGACATTCGGCTCAACGCAGCCGGGCTGCTGTCCTGGCTGCAGGCCCGGGCCGCCGGACGATGAGGGCCGTCGCCCGGCATCCCGTCCGCCGCGATCGGAACGGCTCGGCTAAGATGAGACGGGTTGCCCTCCGGATCCGTCGACGGTGAGGGCTGCCGATCTCCGGCGCCCCGCAGGTCTATCCGTCCGGCCGTCATGGCACGGGAGAGCACCGCAATGCGCACCGAGATGGGTACCGCAGCGAGCATCACCTCGGACACGATCCGCAGAGCGGCGCCGCTGGCGTTCGCGCCGGCGCTCGGCGCGTGCGGCACGATGACCCGAATGATGGGCAGCAGCGCCCTGGCGAAGTCCGGCGACGGCTTCAACGATGTCTGGCGTCTCGCCAAGCCCTGAAGCGCTGATCGCGCACCTGCCCGCATGCGCCGCCACGCGCGGCGGCTGGTCGGCGACGTGCATCCGGCGGACAACCTGGTCCGGGACACGCTCGAGCGCGCCTGCAGTGCGCTCGAACGCTGGCCCGATGCCTAGCGGCTGCAGGTCTGGCTGCTGCCCGTGCTGCACGCCTATTCGTCGACCACGAGCGCACGCGCTGTGCGCACGTGGCCGCCGCGCCGCTCGACGATGCGCCGGGCGCCCCGCCCCGCCTGCGCCGGGTGACATGACGCGATGACCGAGCCCGCCTCCGGATTCTCCGACGACGACCTGCATCGCTGGGTGGACGGCCGCCTGGACGCAGAGCGCGCCGACGCACTCGAGGCCGAGATGCGGGCGAGCCAGGCGCTGGCCGAGCGGGTGTGGGCGTGGCGCGCGCAGCGCGAGGCGCTGGGCGAGCCCGGCCGCGAGTGCCTCGACGAGCCGGTACCCGAGTCGATGCGCGCCCCGCTCGAGTCGGCAACGCCGAGCATACCGAGCCTCGACGCGCCGGCCGCCGGCGGCACCGGCGGGCCGGCTCGGGGCGCCGACGGCGTGCGGTGGCCCGCGGCGAACGGCACCTGGCGCATCGCCGCCGCCGCAGCAATCGTGCTCGCCGCGGCACTCGGCTTCCAGGCGGGGCGCAGCACCGCGCCGGCCGACGCCGACAGCCGCGCCGGCGTGGGCGGCGGCGGCACCGGCGCGCCCTTGCGCGCGGGCCTGCCGAGCGCCACCGCCGATCCGTCGGCGCCCCCGGGTTCGTGCGGGCGGCCACGGTTGCCCACGGTGTCTACGTGCCCGAGGTCCGTCATCCGGTCGAGGTGTCGGCCGACGAGCGCGGTCATCTCGTCGCCTGGCTGTCGAAGCGGCTCGGCGCGCAGCTCGCCGCGCCCGACCTGCTGTCCCAGGGCTTCGAGCTGGTCGGTGGCCGGCTGCTGCCCGGCGAGCGGGGCCCGAGCGCGCAGCTCATGTACCAGGATGCCCAGGGCGTGCGGATCACGCTGTACGTGTCGCGCGGCGAGAGCGAGACCGCCGCCACCGCGTTCCGCTTCGAGCGCGCCGGCACCGTCCAGTCGTTCTATTGGATCGACCGCGGCCTGGGCTACGTACTGAGCGGCGAGCTGCCCCGGGAGCGGCTCTCCACGATGGCGACCGCGGTCTATCGCGAGCTCGAGGCGATACCGCGCTGACCCCGCGGCCGGCTACGCACCCGACGCATCGAGCGTCTCGACAGTCAACCAGGCGATCCTGCGTTCCTCGTCGGTCGGGATCCGCCAGGCGCTCGAGCGGCTGCCCGGCCTCGTGAGGCACGGGCCGCCCGCCGTGTTCTCCCCGCCCCTCGCACACGCTACGGCCCCGCCGCGCGAGCCCGCCAGCACACCGGGCGCTAGAATCTCCCGCAGGAGACGCGGGCCCACCCGATCGCCCGTCCGGACATGAAAGCCGCCTACATTTCGCACATCAGCTCGACCCGCCACGACATGGGCGAGGGCCATCCCGAGTGCCCGGACCGCGTGTCGGTGATCGCGGACCGGCTGCTGATGCGGGGCGTGCTCGACTACATGGAGCGCTTCGAGGCGCCCGAGGCGACGCGTGAACAGCTGGCGCGTGCGCACGACGCGCTGTATGTCGCCGAGATCCTGTCGAAGGCACCGCTCGAGGGCTACGTGCAGGTCGACCCCGACACCGCGATGAACCCGCACACCGCGTCCGCCGCGCTGCACGCGGCCGGCGCCACGGTGCTCGCCACCGAGCTGGTCGGCCGCGGCGGCTTCCGGCGCGCGTTCTGCAATGTGCGCCCGCCCGGCCATCATGCCGAGCGCGGCGCCGCGATGGGGTTCTGCTTCTTCAACAACGTCGCGGTCGGCATCCGGCACGCGCTCGACGTGCTGGGATTCGAGCGGGTCGCGCTGGTCGACTTCGACGTGCATCACGGCAACGGCAGCGAGGACATCTTCGCCGGCGATGAGCGGGTGCTCATGGTGTCGACCTTCCAGTCGCGCCTCTATCCGTTCAACGGCGAGGAGGCGCGCGGCCCGAACATGTGCAACGTGCCGCTCGCCCCCTATTCCGACGGCGTCGCAATGCGCGACGCGGTGCTCTCGCGCTGGCTGCCGGCACTGCGCGCGTTCCGCCCGCAGATGCTCTTCGTCTCGGCCGGCTTCGACGCGCACCGCGACGACGAGATGAGCCACCTCGGCTGGACCGACGCCGACTACGCCTGGATCACCCGGCAGCTGGTCGCGGTCGCCGACGACTGCTGCGAGGGCCGCATCGTCTCGGTGCTCGAGGGCGGCTACGCGCTGCCGGCGCTCGCGCGCAGCGTCGAGCAACACGTACGCACGCTGATCGACCTGCAGTAGCTGCGCTAGAGTCTCCCCCCGGGCGGCCGGCCGGCCGCGCACGTTCGGCCCAGGGCGGCTGATGGGAAGGGGACCACGGATGAAGATCGCCATGATCGGCCTCGGTGCGATGGGCGCCGCCGCCGCACGCAACCTCGTGAACCGAGGCTTCGACGTGACGGGCTTCGACCCGCGCGACGCCGCACGCGCCGATCTGGTCGCGGCGGGCGGCCGCGCGGCGGCCACTGCACACGCGGCGGCGACGAGCGCGGACGCGGTCGTCACCTTCGTCGTCAACGCCGCGCAGGTCGAGGCGGCGGTGCTCGGCGCCGACGGCGCCGCCCACGGCATGGCGCCCGGCACGCCACTCGTTCAGTGCGCCACCGTGTCGGCCGCCTTCATCGCCGCTTTCGGCGTGCGCATGGCCGAGCGCGGGCTGCCGGTCGTCGATGCGCCGGTGTCCGGCGGGGTGCTGCGCTCGGGCGACGGCACGTTGTCGATCATGATGTCCGGCCCGCGCGAGGCGGTCGCCCGCGTCACACCGATGCTCGAGGCGATGGGCCGCTTCGTCTACGACTTCGGCGACGCACTCGGCTCCGGCTCCACCGTCAAAACGATCAACCAGCTGCTGTGCGGCGTGCACCTCGCGGTGCTCGGCGAGGCCCTCGCGCTCGGCCGTCGTGCCCACCTCGATCCGGAGAAGCTGCTCGAGGTCTACGGCAACAGCGCGGCGATGAGCTGGATGATGAATGACCGCGGCCCGCGTGCGCTCGAAGAGGCGCCGCTGACCCAGAGCGCCATCGACATCTTCGTGAAGGACCTGGGGCTGGTCATCGACACCGGCCGCGATCTGAAGTTCCCGCTGCCGATGGCCGCGGCCGCGATGCAGCAGTTCCTGTCGCTGTCCGGCCGGGGCCAGGGCGGCCTGGACGACTCGCAGCTCTGGCGCGCCTATCCGCCGCCGCCCGAGGCAGGCTGAGACGCCGCACTCACTTTGCTCGGCGGCGTGCCCGCTTAGGCGGCGCGGCGAGCGCGGCGAACATCACCGCAGGCGCGAGCAGCGGCCCCATCGCGCGTGCTTGAAGCCGGCGCACGTTGGCATCGGCCCGTCGCGCGAAGGGTGCGACGATCGGGTCAGTCGCGGCCGCCATCGCACGGTGCACGTCCGGGCCCGCCATCGGTCCCCACACCGCCCACGGCGTGAACCACATCCGCATCGCCAGCGACATCACCTCGGCCTGCGACTCGCGGACCGCGTCGACCTTCTCGCCGACCATCCGCTGCGCCTCGCGGCGCTGCCAGTCGCTGCTCCGACCGCCAGCGGGGATCATCAGCCACGTGCGCATCGCGATCACATTGGCGCTCGACATCATCAACGGGGCAGCCCAGGGATTCAGCATCGCGTCTCCGGCGCATCGCCGCCGGACACGGGTCCGACGCACGTCCGACGTATCGTACCGCGCGCGAGAGGCCCCGCCCGCGGCCGATCGCGAGGGCACGGCCGCCACCTACGCGGCACGGCGCGCAGGACGGCCCCAGTCGGCCCCGGTCGGCGCCGGTCAGTCGCCATCGGGGTCGCCCACGCTCGGCACCGGTCGGTCCCGCTCGGCACCGCCGAGCAGCCGCGCCCACGCGTGCCCAGGCGGCGCGTCGACGCACAGCGCACGGCCGCCGTCGGGATGGGGCAGCTCGATCCGCGCCGCATGCAGCCACAACCGCGCCACGCCCAGCCAGGCCGCGACGGCGCGGTTGTGCGGGCCCTTGCCGTGGGTCGCATCGCCGATCAACGGGTGGCCGATGTGCTTGAAGTGCCGGCGGATCTGATGGCGTCGCCCGGTCTCTGGGAACACCTCGAGCAGCGCGTAGCGCGCGCTCGGATGACGGCCATCGACCGCGAACGCCCAATCGAAGCGCCGCCGCACCGCGAAGTGGGTGACTGCGCAGCGCATCGGTTGTCCGGCCGACGGGCGCTCCGGATCGCGGGCCAGCGGATGGTCGATACGCCCCGCGTCCGCCGGCCAGCCTCGCACCAGCGCGAGGTAGCGCTTGGCCACGCCGCCCGCCTCGAAGGCTGCGCCGAGCGTGCGCGCGGCGTCGGCATCGCGCGCCAGCACCAGCACACCCGAGGTACCTTTGTCGAGGCGGTGCACCGGCCACGGTCGGCAGCCCGTCTCATGCTCGAGCCGGTCGACGACCGAGTCATGTTCGTGGGCGTCGAGCGCTGTGCGGTGCACGAGCAGGCCGGGCGGCTTGTCGACGACGAGGATCCGCGAGTCCTCGTGCAGGCGAGGCAACGGGGCGGGATCGGGGAACGACGCAAGAACTGGAGCGGGTGACGAGGATCGAACTCGTGTCTGAGGCTTGGGAAGCCGCCGTTCTACCATTGAACTACACCCGCGGCAGACCCGAATTCTAGCAAAGCTGCGCGCCCGGCGGGCGGCGCGCGGAGGCCGGCCGCGCCGGATCAGGGCCGCATCAGTTGCAGGAATTCCCGGCGCAGCGACGCATTCTCTAGGAACGCGCCCCGCATCACGCTGTTGGTCATGTGCGGTTCGGCGTCCTTCACGCCGCGCCACTGCATGCAGAAGTGGTCGGCCTCGAGCACCAGCGCCAGGCCGGCTGGCTGTAGCCGCGCCTCGAGCAGGTCGGCGAGCTGGATCACCGCCTCCTCCTGGATCTGGGGGCGGCTCATCATCCAGTCCGCGATGCGCGCGTACTTGGACAGGCCGATCAGCCGCGAGCCGGCGGTCGGCAGCACCCCGATCCACAGCTTGCCGATGATGGGCACGAGGTGGTGCGAGCAGGCGCTGCGGACCGTCATCGGGCCGATGATCATCAGCTCATTGAGCCGCTCGGCATTGGGGAACTCGGTGACGCGGGGCATTTGCACGTAGCGCCCCTTGAACACCTCGTCGAGGTACATGCGCGCCACGCGCCGCGCCGTGCCTTCGCTGTTGTGGTCGTTCGCGGTGTCGATGACCAAGCTCTGCAGCATCGCCTCGAGATGGCCGGCGACCTCCAACTCGAGCGCGGCCAGCTCCTCTGCCCCGTCGATGAACTCGGCGATGTTGTCATTCGCATGGAAGCGGCGCCCGGCACGCTGCACCCGCTCCCTGATGCGCTGCGAGACCGTCGCGGCCTTAGGCAGGTAGGTGCCATCGGGCACGGGCTCGTCCATCGTCGTCTCCTGGATCGCGGCCGGCGGGCTGGCCGCGAGTCGCTGTGGTGTCGGGCGCATTGGCGCGGCGATACGTGACGATTCTATCCTGCGAACGGCGCGGTCCGATCGATGGCCGCGTCCGCACCACCCTCGCGGCCCGGATCGGGTCGGAGAGGCTCTGCGGACACGCACCGCCGCAGCCAAGGAGAAACCGTCATGGAAGGCACTTGGCGATGATGTCGGCAGCGCTGGGGGAGTCACGCAAGATGAAACATCACGCCCCTGGAGAATGGGTCCGGATGTACTCCGCGGGTCGAATCAACTGGGCCGAGATATGCGATGCAACCGGAGCGGCTTACGGCGACCTGCTCGTTGAGCTCGCGCGGCATGCGCCCCCTTTGCCAAGGATCAAGCCAGTCATCAACGCGCAGCAGAGTGCATTGCTGCAGGCTGCGCTGAATCGGGCAGGACGCCTCAGATTTAGGCATCCGGCCACGACCCGGATCGTGGCCCAGCAGCCTTAGGCGCCCTGCAGGCCCGAGAGATACAGAGCGTGCAGGGGTCCTCACCCACATGACCGGTCGTCAGGTGCCGATGACGCCACCGTCGCTCTTGCGGATCACCACGGTTGCCGAGCGCGGGCGGGCGCCGTCGGGCCAGCGCGAATAACGGGTCGGCGCATCCGGATCGGCGCGCTCGCTCGGTGACTCGCCCGGATGCTGGATGTTGATGAACATCGTGCGCAGATCCGGCGTCGTGGTGATGCCGGTAATCTCGCAACCGGAAGGTCCGACCAGAAAGCGCCGGACCTCGCCGGTACGGGCGTCGGCCGCGAGCATGGCGTTGTTGCCGGTATTGACGAGATCGCCTTTGCCCATGGCACTGGTGCTCATGTCGGTCTGGATCCAGAGCGTGCCGCGGGCATCGAACCACAGTCCGTCCGGGCAGGCGAAGCTATCGCCCTTGATCGCGCCGCGGGCATCGGCGCGCGAGAGGGTCGGATCACCCGCCATCACGAAGTGGTTCCAGGTGAAGGCCAGGCCGTCGCCTTCATCAGCGTCTTTCCAGCGGATGATGTTGCCCATGGTGTTGTTGGCACGAGGGTTGGCGGCATCGACCGCCGGACGACCCTGCGCGCCGCGCTCAGAATTGTTGGTGAGCGTGCAGTAGAGCTCGCCGGTGCGCGGATCGGCTGCGATCCACTCGGGACGGTCCATTTTTGTGGCCCCCAGTAAATCGCTCGCCTGACGCGATCGGATCAGCACCGAGGCCTGATCGGCAAAGCCGCGATCGGGCGTGAGCCCGCCGGTGCCGGCGGTCAGCGCCAGCCACTGGCCAGTGCCATCGGCATTAAAGCGGGCCACATAGAGCGTACCGTGATCAAGCAGGCTGCGATTGGCCGCATAGCCGCCAGGCTGCATGCGGTCACGGCTGACGAACTTGTAGATGTACTCGAAGCGGGCATCCTCGCCCATGTAGACCGCCACCCGACCGTCCGGGCGCACCGTGGTTGTTGCACCCTCGTGCGCCGCGCGCCCCATGGCCGTACGCTTGATCGGCGTCATGGTGGGGTCGGTCGGATCAATCTCGACGATCCAGCCGAAGCGGTTGGGCTCGTTGGGGTTGCGAACCGCATCGAAGCGGGTCTCGAACTCATGCCAGCGATAGCCGCCGCCCTTGGCGCGCAAACCCCAGCGCTGCTGGTCGGCATCGGGCTGGTCCGGGCCGTTGAAATAGAGAATGAAATTCTCTTCGGACGTGAGATAGGTGCCCCAGGGGGTCGGGCCGGCGGCGCAGTTGTTGAGCGTACCCAGCACCGTCCTGCCCGACGGGTCGGCAGCGGTGCGCATCAGCGGGTGCCCGGCTGCCGGGCCTGCAATCGTCGTCGGTGTGGCCGCGGTAATGCGACGCGCAAACTTCGAGGGACGCACCATCTCGATATTGCCATCGGCCTGGCGGGACACCTCGACCAGGGTCACGCCGTGAGCTGCGATCGACTTGGCGACTTTCTCGGCGCTCCAGGTCCTCATGCCGTCGGCATGCAGCAGCCCGTCGTCGGTGTATTCATTGTTGAAGACCAGCACACCACGGCGGCTGCCATCGAGCGGGAAAAAGTGCATGCCGTCGTGATGCATGCCGACCTGCACCGCCTGCTCGGCAGCGGTGTTGGCCGCAGCAGGCGAGAAGGCCGGCATATTGCCGGGCACACCCACCGGATCGCCCCACTTGCAAATCACGGCAGAGGTATAGCCCGGCGGAAGGGTCACGGCGTCGGCGGTGCTCAACGGCACTGACTTGAATCCGAGCTGCGGCCCGGGCTCGAAAACCGGGGCATTGGGGCCGGCGGTGGTGCAACCCGACACCAGGGGCGCAAGCAGGCTGGTGGCCGCGCCGGCAAGCCCGCCCCGCACGACAATTCGTCGCGCCGGATCGGAGACTTGATAAATGCTCGGGTTTGACGACGAGTTGGAGTCTTCCATCGTCGAAAAATCTTTTGCCATGGCGGGCTCTTTCGGGTGGTGGATCGGCTTGAAGCAAACCGATCAAGATGCTGGGTCAGGGTGACATCGGCGTGACAGCCGCGTCATGGACGCCTAGCGGCCACTCAGAGGGCGTTTGAAGCTGGCTGGCCAGCGTCTCAAGCTGGGCGAGACACAGCGGGTGTGCGTAGAGCGTCCAGCCATGGACGACCACCGGCGCCGCGTGCGCGGCGGTCATTCATCTTCCGCAGCCAGCGGCGCATCGAGGTCGACTTCGATTGCGCCAGTCAGCGACTGCAGCCGCTGGACGAGCGCCCGATCGAGCGGCTTCAGCCGGTCCGGGTGCTGGGCGATGTCCCGTGCGAGGAACGCCAGGAAAGCGCCCAGGACGGGGTCGCCGCCCTCCTCCGCCTCCGTTACACGCGTCAGCACCACCTCGCCGCTGGCGCGGATCTCATACTGGATCTTGTCGCGCTTGCCGAGCTTGAGCGCACGCCGCACCGACTCCGGGACCGTGGTCTGGTACCGGTCGGTCAGGGTGGATTCGGCAGCAAGTAAGGTGGGCATGACGGATCCCGAATCGGTGAGAAATCAGCTTGCTGTGTAGTGCACTCACATTTCCCAGACAATGCAATGCATTGCCGCCAGACTGTCCCATGAATGGTCACCTGATCTGCGATCAAGGCATGCGCGGGGCAGCGTGAAGGCCATCCGGGGCGCGCGCCGGACGCGCGATGCTTGCGAGGTCGAAACCCCGCACGGCGCCGGTGCCGCACCGCCATCGACCCAAGTCCGAGCCCCTTGGGTCTGCGTTTGCTGCCCTTGCCGGGCCTCGTCAGGGCGTTTGAAACGCCTTTCCGCTTCCCTTCCCCATCAGGGGGTCTTGCCCGGCCACAGCAACTTCAGTTGGCCGAACGCGGGCCCGATGATTTTGCTGGCGATGGGTGCGACCAGCGCACCCACGGCAAGACCAAGCACTGCATCGATGGCGGCCCGCACCACCCAGGCGACAAGACCCGGGGCCAGCGGCGTGGCTGCACGGGCAGCGTCAGTGACGCCTTGAACCCACAGCTCAGGCGCTTTGAGGCCCAATTCATACGCGCCATGGATGACGATGTGGCCGCCAACCCACAGCATCGCCACCATGCCCACGGTGCTAAGCACCTTCAGGAACACCGGCATGCCCAACACGATGCCGCGTCCCACGGCCCGCACGGCCCCATTGCCCGTGCGGGCCAACAACGCTCCGAAATCGTCAGCCTTCACGATGAGTGCAACCGCGCCGTAAACCCCGACCGTCATGCCCACGCCCACCAGCCCCAGCACCACCGCTTGCACCGACAGGGCCAAGCCGGTGAGCGTGGCCAAGGTGATGGCCATGATCTCGGCCGACAAGATGAAATCGGTGCGGATGGCGCTGTCGATGCGTTCGTTTTCCAGCTCCTGAGGCGCCTTGACTTCGTCGCTGTCGGACACGCCATCGGCATCGGCAGCAGCGCCCTGCTGGCCCTGGCCCAACAGGTCAGCCACCTTGTGCCAGCCCTCAAGGCATAAAAACGCCCCGCCCAGCATCAGCAGCGGCGTGATCGCCCAGGGCGCGAAGAAGCCCAGCAGCAACGCGCCCGGCAGCAAAAAGAGCAGCTTGTTCTTCAGCGACCCGGCGGCGATCTTGCCGATGATGGGCAGTTCGCGATCGGCAGCAAACCCCACCACATAACGCGGCGTGACCGCTGCGTCGTCGATGACGATGCCAGCGGCTTTTGACGCCGCCTTCGAACCCGCCTTGGCCGCTTGTGCAGCGACATCGTCCAGCGAGGCCGCTGCCAGTTTGGCAAGGGCGGCCACATCGTCCAACAGTGCAATCAGACCCGAGCTCACGGTGACCAGTTCCTGAAGTCAACAAGCCGTCATCATCGCCCATAGAGACGCCTTGCCGGAACTGACGGTGCTGGCGATTTCAAAAGGTATCCGACAGGCCCCTGCGGACTTCCGGCAATTGGCGGACAGCCAGGTCGGAGAGACGAATGGCCACGAGAGAGCGAAACCGGCCCAGGAAGGTGCCGCAAGGTGACAGGTGAAGTCAACCGGGCTCGCCATCGACCAAAGGCCCGAGCCCCTTCGGTCTGCGTTTGCCACCCCTGCCAGGCCTCGTTAGGGCGTTTGAATTTCCCATTCCCGATCGGGCAGACCCCGACAGCGTCCATTCGCTTTCGCGCTGCCATCATGACGCAGCACAATACAAAGGCGGCAGTCGCGGCGAGTTCGACCAGCAGCCGCATCGACGTACCCCAGAGTTGAACACTCTGCATTGCGGAAGAATCCGGCTTTCAGAAGTTGGCCGTCATCATCGCGCCGCCGCTTAAACACAAGCATGCGGTGGGCATCGCTCGAGTTCGGGCTTGCACTCAGCGACTGTCAGGCCCGCCGATGGTCTGATCGATTGCGCGAAGGCGCTCCAGGGGGTCGGCTTCGCGCAGCAAATCCAGCTTGTCGCTTGCCGGCAGGTTCAGCAACTCAGCCCAGCGGTCTGCAACCCAGCCGCACTCGTCCAGACGAAAGGGCGCGAGCAAGGGCAGATCGGACAGTCGGCCCTCTTTTTGGACCTGGGCAATGGCTTGCCCCAGTTGAAGCGCGAGATAGTTCAATTCGGAGGGAATCTCGACTGCAGGGTCGGCAGGCAGATACGTCACATCTGCCTGCAACACACCGAGCGGGCCCGGATAGCTGCGGTGCACTTCAAAGCGCTTGCCGCCCCGACAGCGAATGCGCAGCAAGGCCGCTTGCACAGTGTCGAGTGTTTCAATCTGCGCCATTGTGCCATGGCTGAAAAGCGCCGGAATGTGTCCCGGCACCATGACTTCTTTGCCCTCCTGTATCGACACCACCCCGAAAGCAGTCTGCTCCCGGTAACACCGGCGCACGAGATCCAGGTAGCGCACTTCAAAGATTTGCAGATCCAGACGGCCATCGGGGAACAGGCCGGTCGAGAGCGGAAAGACCGAGATGGTTTCCATGTCGTGATCGTTCGTCAATCCATTATCGGCGCGCATCCGATTGTGCCGGTCGCTGTCCCTGCGTACGCCGGTTCGGCCTACGATCGCGGGACGGTGATCTTCAACAGCCTGCTAGGGCTTGCGGCTCGCGAGCACGACGCTGCCGCCGCCCTCGACCGCGCGGTCGAACACGATGCGAAGCTGCTGGTCGGTGCCGACGACGAAGTCGAGCGATGCAGCCGCGCCACCCTGGGTCGGGAAGGTCTCGCCGGTCCATGCGGCGGCGGCACCGCGCGTGTAGAGGCGCACGGTGCCCGCGGCATCGACGACAGCGACCCGCCGCATGCCGCCGGCCACCGAGATCGCGACCCGCGTGCCCAGGCCGTCGAGCGTCGCGACCGTCTCCGCGGTCCAACCCGTGGTACCCGGCGCGCCGGTCTCGTACAACTTGAGCGCGACCGTGTTCGCGGTGGTCGGCGCATCGCGCTGCCACCATGCCATGCGCGCATTGCTCTCGGCGTCCAGCACGATTGGCGGCCCGTCGCCCGCCGTCGGCGCAAGCGACTGCGCGGTCTCGCGTACCCAGCCGCGCGTCTCGCGCCGCCAGGCGCTCACCGACTGGCCGAGCTCGTCGGTGGTGGCGAGGCGGCTCGCGCCGCCCGCATCGACCGCGATCGAACGCGGGCCGACCAGCCCCTGGATCGCGGTCGGATCGATCGTCCAGCCGCTGGCCGGATCGGCACGCGTGGCCACCGCCAGCGATACCGTGCCCGACACCGTGCGGCGGTAGGCGATGCGCGGCACGCCGGCCGCCGACAGCGCGATCGCCGGTCCGTCGAAGCGCCGCCCGCCGGGCAGGCCCTGCGCGTCCACAGTCGCGCTCGTCCATGTGTCGGCCTCACGCTTCGCATGGCGCAGCCCGAAGCGACTGGTGTAGGCGACGTGGACGATCCCGTTGGCATCGACCGCGAGGCTGCACTGCGACTGACCGTCGGCATCCACCGTCTCGGCCTTGCGCTCCGGCCCGACCCGCAGGTAGGAGATGGTGGTGCCGGTCACGCCGGCCCAGCAGACGTGCAGCTCGCCCGAGGCGTCCACCGCGATCGCCGGCCAGCGTCCGGTGGCCAGCGTCTCGAGACGCCAGTCCTTGGTCGCCGGGTCGGTGCCGACGCAGGCCTCGTTGCTGCGCGCCTGCCAGCCGAAGCCGCTCAGGCCGTAGACCTTCCAGCAGTACCGCTGCCCTGCTGCGAGCGCGGTGTCGGTCCAGGTCCGCTCGGTGAGCGACGCGACGCCGGTGCCGTTGCGGTTCACGCGGTACGAGTACTTGTCGTTCGGGCTGGTCCAGGACAGCGAGGCCTGCTTGCCCGAAGGGACGGCGGTCGCGGTCAGTACGATCGTCTGCGGCGCATCGTCGGGCGAGGCATTCAGCGTGACCTCGGTGTTGCCGCAGCCGGTGGCGGCGAGCACCGCGGCGAGCACCGCGGCGACTGCGGCGCGCCGCGTGCGGACCGCCGATCGCGGCGGGGCCTTGCCCCTCCGACGCCGCACACCGTGCCGCTGCCCTGCGGCCAAACTGCCGACCATCCCTCGCTCCCTTCCCGCACCGGCGCGCATCTTCGCATGGCTTCGCCGGGCGACGGTTAGAATCCCAGCCATGCAGGTGATCGTCAACGGCACGCCGCAGCCCCTCGCCGAGGGCACCACCGTCTCGCTGCTGCTCGAGCGGATGGCACTCGCCGGCAAACGGGTCGCGGTCGAGCGCAACGGCGAGATCGTGCCCCGCTCGCAGCACCCACAGGCGCTGCTCGCCGACGGCGACCGCCTGGAGATCGTGGTCGCGGTGGGGGGCGGCTGAGGCCGCGCGACGACATGCGAACGACTCTGCACCGACGCCCGATCGCGTCCCGCCTCACCCTCGTGGCCGTGGTGGCCCTCGCCGTGTTGGTTTCGGCCTGCGCGGGCCTTCCGTTCGGGCAGCCACTTAACGTCAACGTCGTCGGTCTCGAGCCGCTCGCGGGCCAGGGCATGGAAGGCCGCTTCCTGGTCAAGCTGCGGGTGCAGAACCCGAACGAGCAGCCGATCGACTACGACGGTGTGTCGATCGAGCTCGACGTACGCGGCAGCCGGCTGGCCAGCGGCGTGAGCGATGCGCGCGGCAGCGTGCCGCGCTTCGGTGAGTCGGTACTCGAGGTCCCGGTATCGGTCCCGGTCTCGGCGATGGTGCGCCAGGCGCTGGGCTTCGCCACCGGCGACCGCAGCCGCGTCGATTACAGCCTGCGCGGCCGACTCGCGGGCGCCGCCTTCGGTGGCGTGTCATTCTCCTCGAGCGGCGAGCTCACGCTGCCGGCGGGGCTGGGCGGCACGGCCTCGCAGTAAGCGGCGCGGCCGGCGGGTGCGCCGGGCGCGGGGGCTAGAATAGCGGGATGACGCCTACCTTCTTTCCCGCCGATCCGCTGCGCGTCGGCACGCGGACCTTCGACTCGCGCCTGCTGCTTGGGACCGGCAAATACAAGGACTTCGACGAGACCCGCCGCGCGGTCGACGAGAGCGGCGCGCAGATCGTCACTGTCGCCATCCGCCGCACGAACATCGGCCAGGACAAGGCCGCGCCGAGCCTGCTCGACGCGCTGCCGCCCTCGCGCTACACGCTGCTGCCCAACACCGCCGGCTGCTACAGCGCCGACGACGCGATCCGCACGCTTCGCCTGGCGCGCGAGCTCCTCGACGGCCACACCCTGGTCAAGCTCGAGGTGCTCGGCGATCCTCAGAACCTCTATCCGAACATGCCCGAGACGGTGAAGGCCGCCGAGGTGCTGGTGAATGAAGGCTTCGAGGTGATGGTCTACTGCAGTGACGACCCGATCCAGGCGCGTGTGCTCGAATCGATCGGCTGCGTCGCAGTGATGCCGCTCGCCTCGCTGATCGGCTCGGGCATGGGCATCCTGAATCCGTGGAACCTGCAGCTGATCCTGGAGAAGGCCACGGTGCCAGTCATCGTCGACGCCGGCGTGGGCACCGCGTCGGACGCCGCCATCGCAATGGAGCTCGGCTGCGCCGGCGTGCTGATGAACACCGCGGTCGCCGCCGCCAGCGACCCGATCCGCATGGCGCGCGCGATGCGCCTCGCGGTCGAGGCCGGCCGCCATGCGTGGCTGGCCGGGCGCATGCCCAGGAAGCTGTACGGCGCGAGCCCGTCCTCGCCCACCGGCGGGATGATCGGTCCGGCCCAGGCCGGCTGACCACCGCGTCCGCTCCGATGTGCTCGTTGCCCGAGAACACGCCTCACGACGGCGCGCCCCATCCCCGCGTCCGCGCCGATGGGCTCCCGGACCCGCAGGCCAATGCCGCCGCGCCCATGCAGGCACCCGACCCCGCCTCGCGCCGCACCGAGCACATCCGCAGCTTCGTGATGCGGCGCGGCGGCCACGTGTCCGACGCGCAGCGCGAGGCGCACGCCTCGCTGATGCCGCGCTACGCGGTGCCCGACGGCGCGGGCCCGATCGACTTCGCCGCCCTCTTCGGCCGGCGCGCACCGGTAGTGCTGGAGATCGGCTTCGGCATGGGCCACACCACCGCCGAGATCGCCGCTGCGCGGCCCGACACCGACTTCATCGGCATCGAGGTCTACACGCCGGGCATCGGCAGCTTGCTGCGCACGATCGAGGCCCGCGGCCTGGCCAACCTGCGGGTGATGCAGCATGACGCGGTCGAGGTACTGCGCGACCGCATCGCGCCCGCCTCGCTCGCAGGTGTACACGTGTATTTCCCGGACCCTTGGCCGAAGGCCCGCCACCACAAGCGCCGGCTGATCCAGCCCGCCTTCGTGGCCGCGCTCGTCGGGCGCCTGGGTCCCGGGAGTTACCTGCACTGCGCGACCGATTGGGAGCCCTACGCCGCGCAGATGCTCGAGGTGCTGTCGGCCGAGCCCGCGCTCGCCAACACCGCCGTGGACTTCGCCCCGCGCCCCGACTGGCGCCCGCTCACCAAATTCGAGCAGCGCGGCCTGCGCCTGGGCCACGGGGTGTGGGACCTGATGTTCACCCGACGCCAGCACGACACGGAGGCCCTCCCATGAGCACCTGGCTCGTCACCGGCGGCGCCACCGGCATCGGCCGCGCGACCGCGCTGCGCCTCGCCGTCCCCGGCGCCTCGATCGCGATCGTCTACTCGAAGAGCGCGGACGCCGCGCGCGAGACCGTCGCCGCCTGCGAGGGGCGCGGTGCGCGCGCCGTCGCCGTCGCCGCGGACGTGGCCTGCGACGACGACTGCCGCCGCGCGGCGGCCGCGGTCGCGGACGCGTTCGGCTCCGGGCTCGACGGGCTGGTCAACAACGCGGGCACCACGCGCTTCGCGCCGGCCGGCGACCTCGACGCCGTCACCGCGGAGGACTTCCAGGCGATCTACGCGGTCAACGTGATCGGCACCTGGCAGATGACCCGCGCCTGCGCGCCGATGCTGCGCGCAGCGCGCGGCGCGGTGGTCAATGTGTCCTCGTCGTCGGCGCTCGACGGCACCGGCTCCTCGCCCGCCTACAGCGCGAGCAAGGCCGCGCTCGACAACATCACGATGAACCTGGCGCGCGCACTCGCCCCCGAGGTCCGCGTCAACGCGGTGCGCCCCGGCTTCGTCGAGACCGACTGGCACATCCGCGGCCTCGGCCAGGAGCGCTTCGACACCGTGAGGAAGACCGTCTCGCAGGTCACCGCGCTGCAGGCGACGCTGTCGGCCGACGACGTCGCCGAATCGATCGTCTGGATGCTGCAGCAGCCGAAGATGACCGGCCAGCACATCCTCGTCGACGCGGGCCGCCAGCTCGCGGCCGGCGGCGTGCGGCTGATGGACAAACGTTGACACCGACGCGATGAAGCGCGCCAACGGCCTGGGCAGCCTCGGCGGTCTGGTCTATTCGACCGAGCACGGGCGCACCTGCCCGGACTGCCGACAGGCGCTTGCCGACTGCCGATGCAAGGCCGCCGCCCGCGCCGCGCCCGTGCCCGCAGGGGACGGCATCGTGCGCGTCGCGCGCGAGACGGGCGGGCGCAACGGCAAGACCGTGACCGTGGTGCGCGGGCTGCCGCTCGATGCGGCGGCGCTCGCCGCACTCGGACGCACGCTCAAGGCCGCCTGCGGCAGCGGCGGCACCGCCAAGGACGGCGTGATCGAGATCCAGGGTGATCACCGCGACACCGTGGTCGGGAGGCTCGAGCAGGCGGGCTGGAAGGTCAGGCGGGCCGGCGGCTGAAGCAACTTCGGATCGTCGCCCGCCGCCATCCGCGGCTCGCTCACATCCGCCCGCCCCGCCGCTACATGTTCGCCGGCAGCCAGAGCACGATCTGCGGGAACGCGATCAGCAGCAGCGTGAACGCGATCATGATCACCGCGTAGGGCAGCGCGCCGCGGATCACGTCCTCGAGCCCGCCGCGGTCGGGGCGGATGCCCTGCACGACAAACAGGTTCATGCCCACCGGCGGCGTGATCAGACCGAGCTCACACATGATCACGATGAAGATGCCGAACCAGATCGGGTCGACACCGAGCGCGCTCGCAACCGGGAACGACAGCGGGATGGTGGCGACCATCATGGACAGCGTGTCCATGAACATGCCGAGCACGAGATAGAAGCCGATGAACGCCACCAGCATCTGCCACTGCGACAGGCCGAAGCTGGTCACCCACTTGGTCAGCGCCTCGCCCACGCCGGTGAGCGACAGCGCGAGGTTCAGCACGAAGGCGGCCAGCACCACCAGCAGAATCATCCCGGTGGTCCGCGCGCTCGACAGGAAGCAGCCGGTCAGCAGCTCGCGCGAGAGCTTGCCCGAGGCCGCCACCAGAACCAGCGCGGCGACCACACCGATCGCGGCGGACTCGGTCGCGGTGGCGATGCCCGCGTACAGCGTGCCCATCACCGTGCCGAAGATGAACAAGGGTGCGGCGACATCGCGCAGCGCGGCGATCTTGGCGGCGAACGGCACGTTCTCGTGGCGGTTCTCCTCCTTGGTCACCACCGCCTTGACGAAGATGTAGAGCATGAACGAGCCGGCCATCAGCAGCCCCGGCACGATGCCCGCGATGAACAGCTTGCCCACCGAGGTATTGGTCATCGAGCCGTAGATGATCATGTTCACCGACGGCGGGATCAGGATGCCGAGCGTGCCGCCCGCGGCCAGCGAGCCGAGCGCATCCGGCATGTTGTAGCCGTGGCGGCGCAGCGAGGGCAGCGCGACCGTGCCGATGGTGGCCGCGGTCGCCACCGAGGAGCCGGAGGTCGCGGCGAACAGCGCGCAGCAGCCGATGTTGGTGTGCAGCAGCCCGCCGGGCAGGCGCCCGAACCAGGCGGCGAACGCGCGGTACATGCCGTCGGCCATGCCGCTCCTCAGCAGCAGCTCGCCGAGCAGCACGAAGAGCGGGATCGCGGTGAGCCCGTTCTCCGACAGCGTGCCCCACGCGATCGACGCGGTCGACACGAAGAACGCGTCGCCGAAAGCGAGCACGCCGCCCAGCAGACCCACGCCCAACATCACCGAGGCGATCGGCAGGCCGAGCAGCATCAGCACCACCATCGTCAGGAAACCGACGATTCCCGCCATCTCAGCGCTCACGTGCGGCCCCCTTCGAGCGGCACGCCGGCAGCGGCCGCGGCGCCGCGCGCCTCGATGTCGGCGAGCTCCTCCTGGAGCTCCTCCTTGGTGCCGCGCGGACCGTACTCGCGGTCCACCCGCTCGAGCTGCCCGCCGAACACGAAGCCCAGCAGCCGAACCAGCGAGCCCAGGGCGACCAGCGCGAACATCGACAGCACGACGAACCACACGCCCTGCGGCCAGCGCAGTGGCGTCGCCCACGGCGTCTGCGCAGTGCTGTTCATCTCGATGGAATCGGACAGCGCGAACCAGGCGAGCACCGGCAGCGCGAGCGCGCAGGCTGCGAGCGAGGCCGCCGCCACCACGTTGAGCACCAGCCGCAAGGCGCGCGGCAGCCGCTCGTGGACGAGGTCGATGCGGATGTGCGAGCGGCCGACGAGGGCCAGCGTGAACGCAAGCCCCGCGCCGGTCGCCAGCGCGTAGCCGCCAAGCTCGTCCACGCCCTGCAGCGACACGTTGAGCACCTTGCGCATCGTGACCTCGAGGGCCACCGCGAAGGACAGGATCACGAAGACGGCCCCGAAGAGCCAGGCGCCGATCGTCTCGAGCCGCTTCACGACGGGATGCCTGCCGATGCGCGCGGGCCGCTCACGAGCGCCCGGTCACTTTAGCCCGACCACGGGCCCCACCACGCGCTTCCAGGTGTCGGTGCAGCCCGGATTGCTTTTCTCGCAGAGCTCGCTCCAGGCCGGCAGCGCGATGTCCTTGAGCGCCGACTTCATCAGCTCGAGGTCCTTCGCCGTGGGCTTGACCGTCTTGAGCGCGTACTTCTTGCCGGTGGTGCAGGGGTCCTGGCCGGCGTTGCAGCGCATGCCGTCGGCCCACAGTTCCTCCGAGTACTTCCAGATGTCGTCGGTGAGCTTCTCCACGGCGACCCGCAGCTTGCCTTGCTGGTCCGCGGGCAGCTTCTTCCAGGCAGTCATGTTGATGCCGTAGCCCTGCACCGCGACCTGCAGGCCCAGCGGGTAGACCGTGGTCGCGCTCTCGGGCCAGCCGGCGGAGTTCGCCGAGCTCGGGCCGGTGACGGCGCAGTCGATCGTGCCCAGCTTCAGGCCCTGCGAAACCTCACCGAAGGCCATGGTCACCGGCGTGGCGCCGATCTTTTCCATGAACTTGGCCATCACGCCGTCGAGGATCCGGACCTTCTTGCCCTTGAGATCCTCGAGCGAGGTGATCGCCGGCTTGCAGAAGATGATCTGCGGGCCGAACGGCCACACGCCGAGCAGCTTGGTGTTGAACTTGTCCTGCAGGCGCAGGTCGACCGCGTCCTTGTAGGCGTCGACCACCTTGCGTGCGACTTTGTAGTCGGTGTTCAGGCCGACCAGGTCGAGGCCGAGGATGGTCGGCTCGTCGCGCGAGACCTGCCCGAGGCGCAGGCCGACGATGTCGAACAGGCCCGACTTCATCACGCGCAGCTGCTCGAACTCCTTGACGCCGGTGCTGTCGAGCGGCTTGTAGTCCATGTCGATCGGGAGGCCGGTCACCTTCGAGAAGTTCTCGAAGAAGGGCTGCTCCTTGTCCTTTTGGATCTTGCCGGTCGCCAGCGGCATCCCCATCACACGCAGCTTCGTGTTGTCCTGCGCGAGCGCCGGGGCGCAGAATGCGGCGGTGGTCACGGCCGCCATGGCCGTCCAAGCTGCTGCGGTCCGTCCGATCCGTTTCATCCGATGTGCTCCATGTATGTGCGTGGTCGCCGTGCGTGGTGCATTGAAACGGCCACGGCGATGCCTGTCCGACCCGTGCAATGGTCGTGCCACGATGCGGTTCAGTCAACAATCGATGCCCATCCTGTATACAAACGATGAACGCACCTCCTGACCGTCCGCTCGCGGCCGAGCTGTCCGCGGGCCTGTCCGCCCTGGAGCGCACCGATGCGCGGGCCCTGCGCCGGGCGATCCGCGCCGGCCGCCACCCTGCCCACACCGTGGGCCTCGCGCCCGGCCGCGTGCAGGGCAACCTCGTCGTGCTGCCGCAGGCGCTCGCCGGCGACTTCATGCGCTTCTGCCAGCGCAACCCCAAGCCCTGCCCGCTGCTGGCGGTCACCGAGCCGGGCGACGCCGTCGCACGTGAACTTGGCGAGGACGTCGACCTGCGCACCGACGTGCCGCGCTACCGCGTGTGGCGCGAGGGCGTACTCGAGGGTGAGGTCGACGACCTGCGCACGCTGTGGCGCGACGACTGGGTCGGCTTCGTGCTCGGCTGCTCGTTCTCGTTCGAGCAGGCGCTGATCGAGGACGGCATCCCGCTGCGGCACGTGGCGCAGGGCCGCAACGTCGCAATGTACCGAACCTCGATCCCGACCACGCCCGCCGGCCGCTTCGCCGGCCCGCTGGTGGTGTCGATGCGGCCGATGACGGCTGCACACGCGATCCGGGCGGTACAGGTCACCTCGCGCTTCCCGTCGGTGCACGGCGCGCCGGTGCACTTCGGCGACCCCGCGGCCATTGGCATCGCCGACCTCTCGCGGCCCGACTACGGCGACGCGGTCGACATCCTGCCCGGCGAGGTGCCGGTGTTCTGGGCCTGCGGGGTGACGCCGCAGGCCGCGCTCATCGCGGCGCGCCCCGAGATCTGCGTGACCCATGCGCCCGGCTGCATGCTGGTCACTGACCGGCTCAATACCGAGCTCGCCGCGTTCTGACACGCCGGCTCGACACCGGGCCCGCGTACCGCGATCCTTGCCACCGACCCGACACACGAGCCGCGACCATGCTCCGATTCACGCTCTACGACACCGACGGCCCGAAGCAGGCCGCCTTCGAGCCGACCGCCCTGGTCATCGCCGGCTGGGCCGGTCGCGACCGCGCCGCGGTCGACCATCACATCGAGGAGCTGGCCGCCATCGGCGTGCCGAGGCCCTCGACGGTGCCGCTCTTCTATCGCGTCGCCGCGGCCACGCTCACCCAGTCCGACACCATCGAATGCGTCGGCGCGGGCAGCTCGGGCGAGGTCGAACCTGTGCTGCTGTCGCACGCGGGACGCCTGTGGCTCACCGTAGGCTCCGACCACACCGATCGCGACGCGGAGACCTACTCGGTCGCGCTGTCCAAGCAGATGTGCGCCAAGCCGCTTGCGCACGAGGGCTGGGCCCTGGACACCGTGATCGCCCGCCTCGATACGCTGCGCCTGCTGTCTTGGATCGAGGAGGACGGCCGCGAGATCGCCTACCAGGAGGGCACACTCGCCGCGCTTGTGCCGGCGCCGGATCTGCTCGCGCGCTTCCTCGACGGCAAGCCCGCCCCCGAGGGCCTGGTGATCTCCTGCGGCACGCTCGGCGCGATCGGCGGCGTGCGAGCGTCTACCGCGTTCCGCATGCGGCTCGAGGACCCGGCGACCGGGCGGGTGATCGAGCACGTGTACCGCACGACGGTGCTACCCAAGGTCGCTTGAGGGCCGCACGCGACCCGACCTGACGGGTATGCTGACCGCCCGCTCACCGTCCCGCCCCGTCCGCGCCCCCGGCCGTCCATGCAAGACCTCCTCATTCTCGCCGCGGGCGCCGCCGTCGCCGGCTTCGTGCAGGGCATCTCCGGCTTCGCATTCAGCATGGTCGCGCTGTCGATCTGGGCCTGGACGATCGAGCCACGGTTGGCCACCGCCATGGCGGTCTGCGGCGGACTGAGCGGCCAGCTGTTCAACGCGGCGACGGTGCGCCGCGGCCTGCACCTGCCGCTGCTCTGGCCATTTCTCGCCGGCGGCGCGCTCGGCGTCCCGATCGGTGTGCTGCTGCTGCCGACGCTCGACCCCGCACGCTTCAGGCTCGTGCTCGGCATCGCACTGCTGGCCTGCTGCACCGGGATGCTGCTGGCGCGCCGCCTGCCCTCGGTGGAGCGCTTCGGGCGCGCAGGCGACGCGCTCGCGGGCATGGTCGGCGGCGCGATGGGCGGGCTCGGCGGCATCACCGGGGCGGCCCCTGCGCTGTGGTGCACGCTTCGCGGCCTCGAGCGCGACGCGCAGCGCGCGGTCCTGCAGAACTTCAACCTGCTCGCGCTCACAGCGACCCTCGGCGCGCTGCTCGCCTCCGGCACGGTCCGCGTCGACATGCTGAGCGGGCTGGCGGTCGTGGTACCGGCGCTGCTGCTGCCCTCGTGGATCGGCTCGCGGGTCTATCTCGGGCTCGACGCGGCGCGCTTCCGGCAAATCGTGCTGGTCGTGGTCGCACTCGCCGGCGCCGCGATGATCGCGGCCTCGTTCCGTGCGTCGTGACCCGCCGGGGCGCCGGCCCCCGGCCGGTCCGACGAGCCTGCCGCTGCCGCCCGGGGCCGGGCCCGTAGCATCACCGCAGGGTGGCGCGCCGGCCCGCAGGCCGAAGCCCAAGGACCCGGCCGACACAGCGTCGCCGACCGACTGGCGCACGCGTCTGCGCGATGGCTCGGCTCCCCGCCGGGTGGTGCTCGAGGCCGACTTCGCCGGCGTGCCCGCCGGGCACACGCTCTTCGTGGCGACACCGGGCCTGCTGGCCGACCGCGTCCTCGCCATCCCGGCAGGCGAGACGCTCGAGGTGCGCACGCTGCGCGACGCACTCGCGCGCGCCCACGGTGCCGACGCGAGCTGCCCGGTGACCACCGCGCTCTTCCTGCGCATCGTCGCCGAGGCCGCCTGGGACGATCTGCGTGACGGCACGCCGCCCGAGCAGGTCATCCCGTTCTGGCGGGTGATCGATCCGGCCTCGCCGGTCGCGGCGCGCCTGCGCTGCGGCCCCGACTGGATCCGCGACAGGCGCAAGGCCGAGGCCGCCGCAGCCGCGGACGGGCCCTGAAACGACGCGGCCCGGCCGCGCCGCTCGGTGGGACCGGGCCGTTTGACGGCGCGGGAGCGTCTACCGGTCGAGCACCGCGAAGCGGTCCAGGTGGTGGTCCGCATCGCCAAACTGCTGGGCAATCATGGTGAGGCGGCGAAAGGTGTGCGAGACCTTCATCTCCTCGGTCATGCCCATGCCGCCGTGCAACTGGACCGACTCCTGCGAGATCTGGCGGCAGGCATCGGCGATCTTGATCTTCGCCGCCGACACGATGCGCGCCCGTTCGCTCGCGTCGGTCGCCGAGTCCACGCGCGAGCACACCAGGTAGCTCATCGAGCGGGCCTGCTCGACGGTGACGAACATCTCGACCATCCGGTGCTGCAGGACCTGGAAGGTGCCGATCGGGGCACCGAACTGCTTGCGCGTCTTCAGGTACTCGAGCGTGGTGTCGTTGGCGAACTGCATCGCACCGACCGCCTCGGCACACTGCAGCGCGGTTGCGAAGTCCACCGCCTCCTCGATCACCGCCAGCGCCTCGCCCTCGGCACCGACCAGCGCATCAGCCCGGAGCTGCACGCCGTCGAGCTTGACGTCGGCCGCACGCTGGTTGTCGATGTTCCGGTACGGCGTCGTGGTCACGCCGCGCGCGTTCGCCGCGACGATGAACAGCGAGATGCCGTGTGTGTCGTCGGGCGAGCCCGAGGTGCGGGCCGAGACCACCAGCAGATCGGCCTGCGGCGCGCCGAGCACGACCCGCTTCAGGCCGTTCAGCACCCAGCCGTCGCCGGCCTTCGCCGCGGTCGCGGACACATGGTCGAGCCGGTAACGCCCGCCGTCCTCGGTGTGCGCGAAGGCGAGCCGGCGGCTGCCGTCGACCACCTGCGGCAGGATCTCCGAACGCTGTGAGGCACTCCCCGCGCGATCGATCAGGCGCCCGGCCAGCACGCTGGCGAGCACCGGCTCGACGACCAGCGCCTGCCCGATGGACTGCATTGCGCTCATCATGTCGATGGCGCCGCCGCCGAAGCCGCCGGCCGCCTCGGAGAACGGGATCGACAGCACGCCGAGCTCGGCCAGCTGCGTCCACACCGCGTCGCTCGAGCCGCTGTCGGAGTGGATGATCTTCTTGCGGCGCTCGAAGTCGTAGTGGTCGGCGAGGTACCGCCCGACCGAGTCGGCCAGTTGCCGCTGCTCTTCGCTGAGTTCGAAGTCCATGTCAGAGCCCCAGGGTCGCCTTGGCGATGATGTTGCGCTGGATCTCGTTGGACCCGGCATAGATGCTGGTCTTGCGGTAGTTGGCGTAGCGCGGCGCGAGGTGCGCAAGCGCGTCGTCGAAGTCAACCGCGGCCTGCGGCCCGGTCGGCTTGAACGGCGCAGCCATCGGGCCCGCGGCCTGCATCATCAGCTCGGTCAGCGCCTGCTGGATCTCGGTGCCGCGGATTTTGAGCATCGACACGTCGGCGCCCGGCGGCTTGCCGCCGCGCATCGCATCGAGGAAGCGCAGGTTGGTGATCTCGAGCGCCATCAGCTCGACCTCGACGCGCGTGAGCTTGTCGCGGAACCGCGGGTCGTCGATCAGGCGGCGGCCATGGCCATCGGTTTGCTCGGCGGCGAAGGCCTTCAGACGCAGCAGCTCGCGCTTGGAGCCGCCGATGCGGCCGGTGTTCAGCCGCTCGTGGCCGAGCAGGTACTTAGCCACCGTCCAGCCCTTACCTTCCTCGTGCACCAGGTTCTCGGCCGGGACCTCGACGTTGTCGAAGAACACCTCGTTCACCTCGTGACCGCCGTCCATCAGGATCAGCGGGCGAACGGTGATGCCCGGCGTCTTCATGTCGATCAGCAGGAAGCTGATGCCTTCCTGGCGGATCTTCGACTCGAAGTCGGTGCGCACCAGGCAGAAGATCCAGTCGCCGTACTGGCCGAGCGTGGTCCAGATCTTCTGCCCGTTGACGACATAGGTGTCGCCGCGGCGGTCGGCACGTGTCTTGAGCGAAGCGAGGTCCGAACCCGAGCCCGGCTCCGAGTAGCCCTGGACCCAGAAGACGTCACCGTTGTAGATGCCCGGCAGGTGGCGCTGCTTCTGCTCGGGGGAGCCAAACTTGAGCAGCACCTGCGCGCACATCGTGACGCCGAAGGCGATGATCGGCGGTGTGCCGGCCAGCCCGCACTCTTCCTCGAAGATGTAGCGCTGGGTGACGTTCCAGCCCGGGCCGCCCCACGCCTCGGGCCAGGCGGGTGCAACCCAGCCCTTCTTGGCCAGGATCTTGTGCCAGCGCAGCAGGTCGTCCTTGTCGAGGTGGTCGCCGGCGGCCGTCTTGCGGCGCAGGTCATCGGGCAGGTTGTCATCGAGCCAGCCACGCACTTCGTCGCGGAAAGCCGCTTCCTCGGGTGAATAGTTCAAGTCCATTTCTTGTCCTCTGCCTCCTGCAGCGTTCTCCAGAATACCTTGCCGGTGCCGGTCTTCGGCAGCGACTCCATGAACTCGACGCGCCGCGGCACCTTGTAGGCGGCCATCTTCTCGCGCGACCATTCGACGATCTCGTCGGCGAAGGCGGCGGCGCCCGCCTCGGTCGCGACGCGCTCGCGCGCATGCGGGCGCGGCACGATGACCGCCTTCACCGTCTCGCCGCGCTTGTCGTCGCGGCTCGCGATCACGCAGGCCTCGGACACGTCGGGATGGGCGAACAGCATCGCCTCGACCTCCGCCGGCCAGACCTTGAAGCCGGCCGCATTGATCATCCGCTTGAGCCGATCGGTAATGAAGAAATAGCCGTCCTCGTCGTAGTGCCCGAGGTCGCCAGTGCGAAAGAAGCGCTTGCCGTCGAGCTCAAGGAACACCGACGCATCGGCGTCGGGATTGTTCCAGTAGCCCTTGAAGACCTGCGGGCCGCTGACCACGATCTCGCCGGTTGCGCCCGGCCCGACTTCGGCGCCACTCTCGATGTCGAGCACGCGCGCATCGGTGTTGAAGACCGGGATGCCCGCACACTGGCGCTTCGGGCGGTGCATCGGATTGGTATGTGTCGGTGCGATCGTCTCGGTCAGGCCGTAGCCCTCGATGAACGGCAGGCCGAGCAGCGCCTCGAGGCGCTGGGCGACCGCGTCGGGCATCGCGGCGCCGCCGCCGCCGATGCGCTTGAGCGAAGACAGGTCACGCGACGCCAGACCGGGCGTGTTCAGCAGGTCGACGATCATCGCAGTGATGCCGGTGATGTTCGTGATCCGGCAGTGCTCGATCAGCCGCACGCAGGCCTCGCGGTCCCAGCGCGACATCAGCACGATGCTCACGCCCTGGAAGATCGGCGCGTTCATGCCGCCCTGCATGCCGGTCACATGGAACATCGGCAGCACCGCGAGCTGTACGAGGTCGGGCGAGGCGCCCGACCAGGCGGCACCGATCACGGTGGTGCTCATCACCGTGCGGTGGGTGTGGATGCAGCCCTTCGGATGGCCGGTGGTGCCCGAGGTGTAGGGCAGCACAGCGAGGTCGTCGGGGCCGGCCTGCTGCGGCGCGGGCGCATGGTCGGCGGCAAGCGCATCCGACCAGGCCACGGCGCCCACAGCCGCGTCGGCCGAACCGATCGGGCGGCGTGCGGAGACGACCGCCTCGGGCAGCACGATGCCGGCGAGCGCGGGATCGGGCGTCGCGGGCAGGTAGTCCGAGTAGGCGCCGATGACGGCGTGATCGACCGTGACCCCGAGCAGCGGGCGCCAGGCATCGAGCAGTTCCTGACCGAGGATCGCGACGCTCGCGCCACTGTCCTCGCACAGGTAGCGCAGCTCGTCGGTGCGCAGCATCGGGTTCACCGGCACGACCGCGGCGTCGGCCCGCAGGATGGCGTAGTAACCGATCACGAACTGCGGGCTGTTCTGCACGTCGAGCACGACCCGATCGCCGCGCCGCACGCCCGCGACCGCCTGCAGCCAGCCGGCAAGCCGCTCGACCTCGCGCTCGAGCGTCGCGTACGGTATCGCGCGGCCGTAGTAGAAGAGCGCCGCCTTGTCCGGGAAGCGCGCGGCGCTGACACGCAGGTTGAAGCTCAGCGTGGTGGCCGGTATCGAGAGGGCGCGGGGCGTACCCGGCGGCCAGTGTCGGAAATGTCGGTCGAACATGTCTCCATCCGGACCCGTCGTGGCGGGCCTTTGGCAAGCGTACCGCAATCTGCCCGACACCCAGCTTCGCCGCGCGAGGTCGCCGGGGTGCAGCTAGAATGGGATTCGCGGCCGGAGGCTTTCACGAGCCCCTCACGAGCCGCGCCCGAAGCCTATGCCGCGCGGGCCGCCCCCCCCCACGGGCAGGTCGTCGCGAGCGAACGCCGACCGCCTCGCCGCAGTCCTGCTCCGCCTCCTTCCAGGTCAGTCCCATGCCCCAGCTTGAACCGGGTCCGTCGACCCGCACCGTCGCAGCCGCAGGCACGGCGGCCGCCGCGCGGACCACCCGGCCGACCCGAACGCCCCCCTTTCGCAGGCTGAGCACCCAGCAGGCGACGCGCCTCGCGACCGCCGCCCTCGCAGCGCTGGCGATGGTGGCGGCGGGCTGCAGCGAGCGGGGCACGGGCGCCCAGGGCGGCGCTCCCGCGGCCGGGGCCAAGGGGCCGGGCGGTGCGCCGGGGGCCGGCGGGCCGCCGCCCGCGATGCCGGTGACCGTCGTCGACGCCACGCCCCGCACGCTGCCGATCACCCTCGAAGCGGTCGGCCAGACCGAGGGCTCGCGCGAGGTCGAGGTGCGTGCCCGAGTGACCGGCGTGCTGCAGCAGAAGCTCTTCAGCGAGGGCGAGGTGGTCAAGGCCGGCGCGCCACTGTTCCTCATCGACCCGGCGCCGTTCGAGATCGCGCTCGAGCAGGCGCGCGCCGCGCTCGCGCAGGAGACCGCGAACCTCGAGCAGGCGCGCCGCGAAGCCGCCCGCACCGGCCCGCTCGCCGAGCAGCGCGCGATCAGCCAGAAGGAGGCGGACGATGCGCGCTCGGCGCTCGCCCGCATCGAGGCCTCGCGGCGGGTCGCGCAGGCCCGCCTCCGCGAGGCCGAGCTCAACCTGTCCTACACCCGCGTGAACGCGCCGATCACCGGGCTCACCGGACGCCTGGAGCGCTCGGTCGGCAGCCTGGTGAACCCGGGTACCGACAGCCTGCTGGTCAGGCTCACGGTGACCGATCCGATCTGGGTGCGCTTCTCGTTCTCCGAGCCGGAGTGGCAGCGGCTGCGCGGCCAGCCGCGCAACGCGGCAGTCACGCTGGTGCTGCCCGACGGCCGTGCCTACCCGCTCCAGGGCAGGCTCAACTTCTCGGGCACCAGCGTCGATGCGCGCACAGGCAGCGTACAGATGCGCGCCGCATTCGAGAACCCGCAGCTCGCGGTCCTGCCCGGGCAGTTCGTCCGGGCACGGGTGAAGATCGGCGAGCAGGTTGCGGTCGTCGTGCCGCAGGCCGCGGTGATGACCAACGACCAGGGCCGCTTCGTGTGGGTCGTCGGGCCGCAGAACGCGGCCACGCAGCGTCCGGTGAAGGCCGGGGCCTGGAGCGGTGCGGGCTGGGCGATCCAGGAAGGCCTGGCCGAAGGCGACCGGGTGATCGTCGACAACCTGATGAAGCTGCGGCCGGGCGCTCCGGTGGCGCCGGCCAAGGCCGAGCCTAAGGCGGGCGGAGCCGGCTCGTGACGCGTGTCCCGCTGTCGCGCTTCTTCATCGAGCGGCCGGTCTTCGCGACCGTGCTGTCGGTGGTCATCGTGCTCGCCGGCTTGGTGTCGGCGCTGATCCTGCCGGTGGCGCAGTACCCGGAGATCGCGCCACCCACGGTGACCATCACCGCCACCTATCCGGGCGCCTCGGCCGAAACGCTTGCGCGTACCGTCGCCGCGCCGATCGAGGAGCAGCTCTCGGGCATTGAGGGCATGTTGTACTTCAATTCGTCGTCGGCCTCCAACGGCACGGTGACCATCACCGCCACCTTCGAGGTCGGCACCGACAGTGACAAGGCGACCTTCAACGTCAACAACCGTGTGCAGCTCGCCACGCCGCGGCTGCCCGATGAGGTGCGGCGCAACGGCGTCATCGTCGCCAAGCGCTCCAACAACTTCCTGGTCGTCATTGCGCTGGCCTCGCCGAAGGGCTCGAAGGACACGCTGTTCCTGTCGAACTACGCGACGCTCAACGTGCTCGACGATATCAAGCGGATCAAGGGCGTCGCCGACGTCGTCAACTTCAGCGCGCGCGACTATGCAATGCGCATCTGGCTGCGGCCCGACCGGATGGCCCAGCTCGGCATCACCACCACCGACATCGCGCAGGCGATCGCCGCGCAAAACGCGCAGTTCGCGGCCGGCAAGATCGGTTCCGAGCCGGCGCTGCCCGGCCAGCAGCTCACCTACACCGTCACCGCCCAGGGCCGGCTGGTCGAGCCCGAGCAGTTCGGCGAGATCGTGCTGCGCTCGGGCGGTGCGAGCGGCGTGCTGCGCCTGAAAGACGTAGCGCGCATCGAGCTCGGCGCGCAGAGCTACGACGCCAGCAGCTTCGTGAACGGGCAGCCGGCGGTCGCCCTCGGCGTGTTCCTGCAATCGGGTGCCAACGCGCTCGACACGGGGGCTGCGGTCAAGAAGCGGATGGCCGAGCTGCAGCGCGAGCGTTTCCCGGAGGACGTCGGCTACCTGATCCCCTACGACACCACGCGCTTCGTGTCGGCCTCGATCAACGAGGTGCTCAAGACCATCCTCGAGGCGGCGATCATCGTCGTGCTGGTGGTGTTCGTCTTCCTGCAGACCTGGCGCGCGACGCTGATCCCGATGCTCGCGGTACCGGTCTCGCTGATCGGCACCTTCGCGGGCCTGTGGCTGTTCGGGTTCTCGATCAACACGCTCACGCTGTTCGCGATGGTGCTGGCCATCGGCATCGTGGTCGACGATGCGATCGTCGTGCTGGAGAACGTCGAGCGGCTGATGCGCGAGGAAGGCCTGTCGCCGGTCGAGGCCTCAATCGAGGCGATGCGCGAGGTGCAGGGCGCGGTGATCGGCATCGTGCTGGTGCTGTGCGCGGTGTTCGTTCCGGTCGCCTTCCTGGGCGGCATCGCCGGCCAGCTGTACCGGCAGTTCGCAGTGACCGTGGCCATTGCGGTGGTGCTCTCGGGCGTGGTGGCGCTCACGCTCACGCCCGCGCTGTGCGCGATGCTGCTCCAGCCGCATTCAAACGCGCCCCGCCGCGGCCTCGCCGGCCGCGCGTTCCGCGCCTTCGACGCCGGCTTCGGCTGGGTCACGCGCCGCTACCTCGGCGCGGTGCACCTGGGCCTGCGCCACCGTGTGATCGCGCTGCTGATGTTCGTCGCGATGGTCGGCGCGACCGTGTTCCTGCTGCTGCGCGTGCCGGGCAGCTTCGTGCCGCCGGAGGACCAGGGCTACATCATCGCCGCGGTGCAGCTGCCCGACGGCGCGACGCTCGAGCGCACCGGGCGCACCACCGAGACGCTGCGCAACATGGTCGCCTCGAACCCGGCGATCGAGGCCTTCTTCTCGATCAACGGCTTCGACCTGATCGGCGGCGGCAACAAGTCGAGCGCGGCGACCATCTTCGTGCCGATGAAGCGCTGGGAAGACCGCACGCAGACTTCACCACAGCTCGCGCAGCAGGTGTCGGGGGCGGGGTTCGGGCTGAGCGACGGCATCGCCTTCGCTTTCGTGCCGCCGGCGATCCAGGGCCTCGGACAGTCGGGCGGCTACGAGGTCTACGTGCAGAGCCGCATCAACGCCGATCCGCAGGCGCTCGCGCAAACCACTCAGCAGTTCATCGCGGCGCTCAACAAGCATCCGGTGCTCGCCGGCAACAACAGCTTCTTCCGGCCGACCGTGCCGCAGCTTCGGGTCGAGGTCGACCGCGAGAAGGCGCTCGCGCTGGGCGTCAGCCAGGCCGAGGTGTTCGTCGCGCTGCAGGCCCAGATGGGCTCGCTGTACGTGAACGACTTCAACCGCTCGGGGCGCACCTACCGGGTGACCATCCAGGCCGATGCGCCTTACCGCGCCAACCCCGACGACCTCGGCGCGGCCTACGTGCGTTCGACGACCACCGGCGCGATGATCCCGCTCAAGACGCTCATCACGGTGCAGAACATCATCGGCCCCGAGCAGATCGAGCGCTTCAACGGCTACATCGCAGCGAAGGTGCTGGGCGGCGCCAAGCCCGGCTTCTCGTCGGGCGAGGCGATCGCCGCGGTGGAGCAGACCGCGCGCGAGGTGCTGCCCCCGGGCTACACCGCCGAGTGGACGGGCCAGGCCTTCCAGGAGAAGCGCACCGGCCGCGCGTCGATCTTCGCCTTCGGCTTTGCGATCGTGATGGTCTACCTGATCCTGTCGGCGCTCTACGAGCGCTGGGGCGTGCCGCTGTCGGTGATCCTCGCGGTGCCGTTTGCGCTCGCGGGCGCGCTCGGCGCGGTGATGCTGCGGCAGATGAACAACGACATCTACTTCCAGATCGGACTGATCGTGCTGATCGGGCTGGCCGCGAAAAACGCGATCCTGATCGCCGAGTTCGCGATGCAGGGCATGCAGCAGGGCAAGACCGCGGCGGAAGCGGCGGCCGAGGCGGCGCGGCTTAGGTTTCGGCCGATCGTGATGACCTCGCTCGCCTTCGTGCTCGGCGTGGTGCCACTGGTGATCGCGACCGGCGCGGGCGCGGCCGCCCGCCAGTCGATGGGCACCGGCGTGTTCGGCGGGATGATCGTCGCGACCTTCGTGGCGCCGATCTTCGTGCCGCTGTTCTACTCGCTGCTCGCGCGCCGTCCGCGCCCGGTGCACGAGCATCCCGGGAACCGGGGCGGTCCGGTCGGCCCGGCCTCGCAGGAGGACGTGACGTGAGCGCCGCATCCCACCTGCCGAGCGGCGCGGCCCGTCCGACCGGTGCGCCGCACACCGCCACACCGCTGTCGCGCGCCCTCGCGATCACATTCGCCTGCGGGGCGCTCGTGATCGCGGGCTGCGCGGCGGTCGGCCCCGACTACCGCCGGCCGGCGACCACCCTGCCCACGGTCTTCCCCGGCGAGCCCACCGCGGGCGAGGCGATCGTGCAGCCGCGCTGGTGGACGCTCTACGGCGACGCCACGCTGACCGCGCTGGTCGACGCCGCGCTCGCGCGCAACGCCGACGTGCGTCTGGCCGCGGCCCGCGTCGAGGAGACCGAGGCCGTGCTGGCGCAGGCCCGCGCCGCGATGTTCCCCGAGGTCGACCTGCAGGGCTCGTCGACGCGTGCACGCTCCTCCCAGGTCGGCGCGGTGCCGTTGCCGGCGACGGCGCCGATCGTGCAGAGCGCGCAGCGACTGGTGCTGTCGACCACCTTCGAGCTCGACTTCTGGGGCCGCCTGCGCCGGGCCGACGAGGCCGCCCGCGCGCAGGCGCTGGGCACGCGCTACGGCCAGGGCGTGGTGGCGACCACGCTGGCCGGGTCGACCACGCAGTCCTACTTCGCGCTGCGCTCGATCGAGGCGCAGGCCGCCTCGCTCGCCGCCACCGTCACCGCCCGCGAAGGCTCGCTGGACCTGGCACGCAGGCGAGCCGCAGGCGGCGTCGCCTCGGACCTGGACGTGGCGCAAGCCACCGGCGCACTCGCCGATGCGCGCGTGCAACTGCGCGAGCTGCAGCGCCAGCGGGCGATCGTCGAGCACCAGCTCGCCGTGCTCACCGGCCAGCCGGGCGCGGGGGTGCCGCCGGGTGCCGGAATCGCCGCGCTGCCGCTCGTGCCGGTGCCGCCCGCAGGACTGCCCTCGAGCCTGGTCGACCGCCGTCCGGACGTGCGCCAGGCCGAGCAGACGCTGGCCTCGGCCAGCGCTCTGATCGGCGTGGCCAAGGCCCAGGAATACCCGACCTTCTCGCTCACCGCCTTCCTCGGCGGGCAGGCCGCCGACCTGGGCAACGTCATCAGCGGTGCCGGCCGGGTCGGCTCGCTCGGCGCGTCGGTGTTTTGGCCGGTCTTCGACGCCGGCCGCTACCGGGCACGGACCCGCGAGGCCGAGGCCCGCGCCGAGCAGGCCGCTGCGGCCTACGAGCGGACCGTGCAGACGGCATGGCGAGAGGTGGCCGACGCGCTGGACAACGTCAGCGCCGCCGCGCAGTCGGAGGCGGACGTCGAGGCCCGGCAGCGCGCCGCGCGCGAGGCGCTGCGCATCACCCAGATCCGCTACGACGCGGGGTACTCGGGCTACCTGGAGGTACTAGACGCCCAGCGCACGCTCAATGGCGCCGAGCTCGCATCGATCCAGAACCGGCAGGCCCGGCTTGCGGCGAGCGTGGACCTGATGAAAGCGCTGGGAGGGGGCTGGGTGCTGCCTGCGACGACCGGCGCTGCGGACGGCGCCAGACCGGGCGGCATCACGGTGGCGCGCTGACCCGCTATTCGGGCACAGACAGCGCCTCACGCCCTCTGGGGGCGGGCACCACGCCCGCCTGCCCGGTCAGCGGGTCAGCGGGTCAGCGGGTCAGGCCAACGATCAGGTCGATCAACGACTGCACGGCAGCCAGCAGATCGTCGTCGAATACTTTGAGGATTTCTTCCATGGTTCTCGGGCGGCGTCGAACCGGGTTCTAGTGAAACGCTCGGCGGGTGCTCGGCTTGATGCCTGCTCGGCGCGAAGTCGGTTGTGCAATAGGAGCATCGTACCGCCTCCAGAGCCCGCCCCCGACCGTCCCGCACGATCACCGGACCTCTCCGGCCGCGCAACGGCGTCGCCGCCGACAGGTGGTTGCGGCGATTCCGTGCCCGGGGGGCGAAGTTGCGCCGCAGCGACACGGGAGGCTACGATCGACTCCCAGACCGGTCTGGCCCACGACGGCCGGATGGCGGATCCAGGAGACGACACCAATGACGACGAGCGGGCCGCGAGGCGGTGAAGGCCGTGGTCACGCCGCGCGAGATGGCCGACGACGGCCCTCTGCTGGAGCGCGAGTTGATCGCCTGGTGCCGCGAGCGGCTCTCGCCGATCAAGTGCCCGCGCTCGGTGGACTTCGAGGCCGAGCTGCCCCGTCACCCGACCGGCAAGCTCTACAAGCGACTGCTGCGCGACCGCGACTGGGCGGGCCGGGCGGGCCGGGCGAGCCGGGCGAGCCGCATCATCTGAACGAACCCTTCGACGGAGCTGCCCCGCCATGACCATCGTCTTCTACGACTGCAAGACCGCTCCGTCGCCGCGCCGCGCGCGGATCCTGCTCGCCGAGAAGGCCGTGCCGCACGAGGTCGTGTTGGTCGACCTCGCGGCCAAGCAGCAGCTCGGCGAGGCCTTCAGGAAGATCAACCCGCAGTGCACGGTGCCGGTGCTGGTCACCGACGACGGGCTGACGCTGACCGACAACGCATCGATCGCCGCGTGGCTCGAGGCGGCCTATCCGGAGCCACCGTTGATGGGCCGCACGCCCACCGAGCGGGCCGAGATCGCGACCTGGCACTGGCGCGGCGAGTACGAAGGCCTGTCGGCGATCGCCGAGGGGCTGCGCAACGGCTCGCCCGCGATGGTGAACCGGGCGCTGCCGGGGCCGGTGGACTATGCGCAGATCCCGGAGCTCGCGCAGCGCGGGCGGGCGCGGGTGGCGCATTTCTTCGATGTGCTGGAGGCACGGCTGGTCGGGCGCGAGTTCGTGGCGACCGAGCGGTTCTCGATCGCCGACGTGACGGCGGCTGTGGCGGTGGACTTCGCTCGGGTGGTGAAGGTCAAACCGGATCCGGAGCGACATCCGAACATGCTGCGGTGGCGGGCGGGGCTGGCGGCTCGGGGGTCGATGGCGCTGTAGCGCGGCGCGATCCGTCCCGTCACGCGACCATGGCGCCAAGGGCTCACTCTGTGACGCACGTGTGCAGCCACTCCACCGCCGGGTGGTCGCAGGGGAGCACCTCGTCGACCAGCGGTCCGATCGCACGCAGCCCGGTGTTCCCGTTAGCAAGTACGACGATGCCGGTACGCGCACCGACTGTGCCCATCGCGAACGTACGCACGCCCGCGGTCTTGCCCCACTGAAAAAAGGTGCCGGCCTCGGGCTCGCAGCCCCAGCCGGGCGACCAGGCGAGCCCGGCCGCCGCGGGTACCCCGTCTTCGGACAGATCCTCGGCGCGTCCGTCGGGTACCGCGACGCAGGGCGCGAGCCATCGGGCATGCGCAGCCTCGGACAGCCCGGTGCCTGCGATCGTCGCCGCCACGAAGCGGGCATAGGCGCCGGCAGTGGTCTGTAGCGAGTAGGAGGCCGACGCCACCGGCGGGCGGTGCTTGTCGAGCGGCACACCGCCCTCGTGCGGCACCGCATGGTCAGCCTCGAAGCGGCGCTGCCAGATCAGGCTCGAGTCGCGCATGCCGAGCGGCTCGAGCACACGGCACCGGACGGTTGCCTCGAGCGGTTCGCCCGTGACGGCCTCGATCGCCCGCTGCAGGTAGGCGTAGCCGACGCTCGAGTAACTGAAGCGGCGTCCCGGCGGGACGTGCACCCGCAGTGGCCCCGTACCGAACAGATTGGGCAGGCCCGAGCGGTGGGAGAGCAGGTGCTCGACCGTGATCGGCGCGGCAGCGATCTCGTCGGCGAGCGCGAACGGCGCATGCGCGGCCACCAGGTCGTCGAGGTCGAGCGCCCCCGCATCCGCCAGTTGCATCACGACGTAGGCGACCAATGGCTTGGTCAGCGACGCGGCGTCGAAGACCGTAGACGGACCGACCGGCGAAGTTGCTGCGGCCGAGCGTCGGCCGAAGGCCTCCATCCTGACCTCGCCATCACGCACGACCGCGACCGCCATGCCAGGTACCGCAGCCGCGTCGAACGCGGCGCGTCCAACGCCAGCCCTCATTCGCCGTGCAGCGCCGCGATCACCGCCTCCCCATAGCGCTCGAGCTTGGCGGCCCCCACCCCCGGCACGCCGTGCAGATCGTCCAGGTCGGTCGGGTCGCGGCGCGCGATCTCGGCCAGATGTGCGTCATGGAAGATCACATACGGCGGCACGCCGTGCTCCTTAGCTGCGGCGAGCCGCCAGGTGCGCAGCTTCGCGAAGCGCAGCGCCGACTCGGTGTCGAGGCCGAGCGCGACCGGGGGCGCGTCGCTGGCGCTGCCCGCGCCGCGCGTGCGCGAGCGGCCACCCTTCGGACGCTCGGCGGCGCGCGCGAGGTTCGCTTTGGCGAGCATCACCTGCTCCTGGCCGCGCAGCACTGGCGCTGCAGCCTCGGTGAGCTCGAGCGCGCCATAACGCTCGTGCGCAACCTCGACAAGGCCGCGCGCGACGAGCTGGCGCAGTACCGCGTGCCAGGTGCGCGCGTCGATGTCGGCGCCGATGCCGAAGGTGGAGAGCTGGTCGTGGCGGCGCTCGACGATCTTCTCCTCGCGCTCGCCGCGCAGCACGCCGATCACATAGTGCGCGCCATAGCCGAAGCCGCTCGCCTGCCGGATCCGGTAGATGCACGAGAGCAGCTTGCGCGCGGCCTCGGTGGCATCCCAGCGCTCGGGCGGATTCAGACAGTTGTCGCAATTGCCGCAGGGCTGGCTCGCCTCGCCGAAGTAGCGCAGCAGCAGCACGCGGCGGCAGGAGTCGGCCTCGGCCATCGCGACCATCGCATCGAGCTTGCCGCGCGAGACGCGCTTGTAGTCGTCGCTGCCCTCGGACTCGTCGATCTGCCGGCGGTTGTTGACGACGTCCTGCAGCCCGTAGGCCATCCAGGCCTGCGAGGGCAGCCCGTCGCGGCCGGCCCGCCCGGCCTCTTGGTAATAGCCCTCGACGGACTTGGGCATGTCGAGGTGCGCGACGAAGCGCACGTCGGGCTTGTCGATGCCCATGCCGAATGCAACGGTCGCGACCATGACCACGCCGTCCTCGCGCAGGAAGCGCGACTGGTTGGCGGCGCGTACGTCGGTCGGCAGGCCGGCGTGGTAGGGCAGCGCGTCGTAGCCCTTCTCGCAGAGCCCCTGCGCGGTCTCCTCGACGCGCTTACGGGTGGCGCAATAAACGATGCCCGCCTGCCCGCGCAGCTCGCCCGACAGCAGCGCGAGCAACTGGCGGCGCGGCTCGTCCTTCTCGACGATGGTGTAGCGGATGTTCGGGCGGTCGAACGAGGAGACGAACTCGCGCGCGTCGTCGAGCGCGAGCCGCTCGCGGATCTCGCGGCGCGTCTGCGGGTCGGCGGTGGCGGTGAGCGCCACCCGCGGCACGTGGGGGAAGCGCTCGTGCAGCACCGACAGGCCGAGGTACTCCGGCCGGAAGTCATGCCCCCACTGCGACACGCAGTGGGCCTCGTCGATGGCAAAGAGCGCGATGCGGCTCTGCTCGAGGAGCTCCAGGCAGCGGTCGGTCAGCAGCCGCTCGGGCGCGACGTAGAGCAGGTCGACCTGGCCGGCGCGCATCGCACGCTCCACGCGGCGCGCGTCCTCCATCGACAGTGTGGAGTTCAGGTACTCGGCCCGCACGCCGTTCTCGCGCAGCGCGTCGACCTGGTCCTGCATCAGCGCGATCAGCGGCGAGACGACCACGCCGGTGCCCTCGCGGACCAGCGACGGCACTTGGTAGCACAGCGACTTGCCGGCCCCAGTGGGCATCAGCACCAGCGCGTCGCCGCCCGCCGAGACGTGCTCGACGATGGGCTGCTGCAGGCCGCGGAAGGCGGGGTAGCCCCAAACACGGCGCAGGGCGCCCAAGGCGGCGGCTTCGATGGCGGGCGAGGTGGGGCGAAAGGCGGTGTCGTTCACCCGCAAATGGTACGCGAAGGCCTCTGCGGGATCCCGGCCCGAGGGCCTAGTTCCTGCGTGGGGGGCGGCCCCTGGCCGGTTTTGTTTCACGGGGTAGGCCGGTGCCGCGCCGGCAACCGAGGCAGCCGGTGCAAGCGATACCTCCCTGGCGCGATCGTTCAATACAGGCGGGCCGACCGGCCGCGATGATCGGGGCACCCCCCTCGGAGGCCGCGATGTACCTGAACGTCAATGAATCCCGGATCGAACTCGACGCCCCCTGGCACGACGAGACCCTGCTGACCGTGCTGCGCGAGGCGCTGGGCCTCGTCGGCGCGAAGTTCGGCTGCGGCGTCGGCCTGTGCGGCGCCTGCACGGTGCTGGTCGACGGCCGCGCGCGACGCGCCTGCCTGTTGAGTATGGGGGCGCTCGGCGAGGCGCGGATCGAGACGATCGAGGGCCTGGCGCGCGGCGATGCGCTCCATCCGGTGCAGCAGGCCTGGCTCGACGCCTCGGTGCCGCAGTGCGGCTATTGCCAGGCCGGCCAGGTGATGGCGACGGTGGCGCTGCTGCGCGAGCGGCCGCGTCCCGCCGACGCCGACATCGACGCGGCCCTGGCGGACACCCTGTGCCGATGCGGCACGCAGCAGCGGATCCGCGACGCGGTGCACCGGGCGTCGGCCGCGATCGCCGGGGGACGCTCGTGAGCCCGGCCCACCGGCGCGTGCCGCGCGGGTCCCGCCGCCGCTTCCTGGTCGCGGCGGGCGGACTGACCGTGACCTTCGCCGCCGGCTGCGGCAGCCTGCCAGTGATCCCGAAGCGGCCGGCGCCGAGCATCGAGGACGCCGCCTCGTGGATCCGCTTCGCCGACGGGCGCTACACGCTGACCCTGCCGCGCGTGGAGATGGGCCAGAACGTGCTGACCGCGATGAAGCGCATCGCCTGCGACGAACTCGGCGTGCCCTGGGAGCGCGTCGAGACACGGCTGCACGGCACCGGCACGATTGGGCGAGTCAAGGCCAGCGTGGGCAGCGACTCCATCCGCGAGTTCGCCGTGCCGCTCGCCCAGGCCTGCGCGACGCTGCGCGACGCTGCGCGACGCGCTCGCTGCAGGACATCCCCCGGGCGTGCTGCTGGCAAGACCCCGGCCCTTCGGCGAGCTGCGCGCATTCGCGCGGTCCCCGGCGCAGGCGACCCGCACCCAGCCGATCGAACAGGGGGCCGCGATCGTGCGCGGCGCAGCGCTGTATGCCGCCGACGTGCGTCGACCAGGCCTGCTCTACGGTCGCGTGTTGCGGGCGCCGGCCTCGCCGGAGCTGGCATCTCGAGTGGCGCGCCGACCCCGATCCGCGGGACGCCGCCCACGAGACGACACTGCAGCGGCTGGCCGCTGCGGGTCGCACCGGCGGCTGGACCCTGCACTGGGATCCGGACGCGACATCGGACCAACCGGCGCCGTCCGCGGGCGGCGCAGCGCAGGCCATGCGTGCCGTCCCCGTCGATCTGTGCAACACGCTGCCCTGGCCGGACATCGCCCGGCGCTGCGCACGCGACGCCCTCGCCGACCCGCTGCGCCCGCGCACGCTCGGTCAAGCGGCTGCGGCGCTCGGCCTGTCGACCCGCGGGCTGCAGCGCACGCTGGCCGGCGCCGGACTCAGAAGCTGTGAAGAAACCGTAGCGAGCAGGCCCGAGCCGGTGCCGAGGAGCGCAGCCGTACGTGATGTACGGCGAGCACCGCAGGCGCCGGATCGGGACGCGCAGTAGGTTTATTCACAGCTTCTCACTTGGTCGACCGTGACGGCCGAGGCACGGCTGCGCTCGGCATCGTGGTGGCTGCTGGAGACGACGCAGCCGATCGCGGAGGTCGGCTTCCTCGCCGGCTACTCTGATCAGGCCCACTTCACCCGCGACTTCGGTCGCCGGGTGGGACTGCCGCCGGGACGCTATCGGTCCGGATTCTCCCGGCAGCGCGTTGAAGCGCTCGACGCGCGACCCGGCGCGCACGCGCCCCCGCGGAATTGACGGGATTTCGCGCCGCTGCTCGGTCGATTCCGCTGTTTTCCCTTGTTCCACATTGCTGTACAGGACATAGCGCGATCTCGACCTCGGATCCCAAGCCCTCCATTTCTCGCCGACGACACCCATGCGCCAGAACCTCCCGATCACCCAGACCGAGCGCCGACTCGCCCCCGAAGCGACTCTGGTGTCGACGACCGACCTCAAGGGCCGGATCACCTACTGCAATCCCGCATTCATCGAGATCAGTGGCTTCACCGAGCAGGAGCTGATCGGCAAGGCACACAACCTGGTCCGCCACCCGGACATGCCCGAGGCGGCGTTCGCCGACATGTGGGCGACGATCCAGTCTGGCGCGCCGTGGACCGCCCTGGTGAAGAACCGCTGCAAGAACGGCGACTTCTACTGGGTCCGCGCGAACGCGACCCCGATGCTCGAACAGGGCGCGATGGTCGGCTACATGTCGGTGCGCACCTGCCCCGCGCGCCAGGAGATCGAAGCGGCCGAAGCCCTGTACCGCGACATGCGCGAAGGCCGCGCTCGGCTCGTGATGTCGGGCGGCCGACTGCTGCGCACCGGCCTCGCCGGCCGCCTGCAGCGTCTGGCCGCGCTACCGCTCGCTGCGCGCTTCGCGATCGCCAGCGGCGCCCCGGCGCTGGCGGGCGCCGCCGGCCTGCTGGCCACCGGCGCCCTGTCGAGCGCGTCTCTGGTTTCGGTCGGCATGGCGCTGGCCGCGTCGGCCGCCGGCGTGGCATGGCTGCAGGCATCGGTCACCCGTCCGCTCGCCGAGGCGTCCGGCGCGGCCCGAGCAATCGCCGGCGGGCAGATGGGCATCTCGCTCAAGAGCACGCGCGTCGATCAGGTGGGCGCGCTGGTCCGCGACGTCAACCAGGTCGGCGTCAACATCTTGGCCCTGGTCGCCGACGTGCGATCGCAGGTGGCCAGCATGGAGAGGGCCACGCAGGAGATCGCTCAGGGGAACCTGGATCTCAGCGCCCGCACCGAAAACTCCGCGTCCGCGCTGCAGGAGACTGCAGCCAGCATGGAGGAGATCGCCGGCACCGTGCGCAACACCTCCGACGCGGCCCAGAACGCCAACCGGCTCGCGGTCGACGCGCTGGGCGTGTCCCGCGACGGCGACCAGGCGATCCGCAGCATAGCGTCGATGATGGACGAGATCACCGAGAGCTCGCGCCGGATCGGCGACATCACCTCGATGATCGACTCGATCGCATTCCAGACGAACATCCTCGCGCTCAATGCAGCGGTCGAGGCCGCGCGGGCCGGCGATCAGGGGCGGGGCTTCGCGGTCGTGGCGACCGAGGTGCGCGCGCTCGCGCAGCGCAGCGCCGAGGCCGCGAAGGAGATCAAGCGGCTCACCGGCGAGGCAGCGACGCGGGTCGACCAAGGTGCCGCCGGCGTGCGCCAGGCGACCGAAACGATCAGCGGCATCGCCGCATCGGTCCAGGACGTCAGCAACCTGATCGACGAGATTGCCGCCGGCACCCAAGAACAGGCGCGCGGCATCGACCAGATCAACCTATCGGTCGCCGACCTGGACCGCTCGACGACGCAGAACGCGGCGCTGGTCGAGCAGGCCGCCGGCACCGCGGGGCAACTCAAGGAGCAGGCCCACCGGCTGTCGCAGGCGATCGAGGTGTTCCGGGTCTGAGCGTCAGCGCGCGCCGCGGGCGGCGGGTGCCGCCTGGGCTCAACCGCCCGACCAGTCCACCACGCCCGTCCAGGACGTCAGCAGCACCACCAGCCCGAACACGATCCGGTACCAGGCGAAGGGCACGAAGTCGTGCCGCGACACATAACGGATCAGCCAGTGCACGCAGACGAGCGCGCTGAAGAACGACACCACCAGACCGACCCCGAACAGCGGCACGTCGGCCACCGACAGCAGGTCGCGGTACTTGAAGGTCTGGTAGGCACCGGCGCCGATCAAGGTTGGAATCGCCAGGAAGAACGAGAACTCGGTGGCCGCGCGGCGCGACAGCCCGAACAGCATGCCGCCGATGATGGTCGCGCCCGAGCGCGAGGTGCCGGGGATCAGCGCGAAGGCCTGCGCGCAGCCGAGTTTGATCGCGTCGGCGACCGAGAGCGCGTCGACGTCGTCGATGCGCGCAGGCTGCATCGAGCGCTTCTGGCGAGCCTCGACCCACAGGATCACGATGCCGCCGACGATGAAGGCGAGCGCGACCGGCACCGGCTCGAACAGCACCGACTTGATGTACTTGCCGAACAACACGCCGAGCACGGCCGCCGGCAGGAACGCGATCACGACATTGGTCGCGAACCGGCGTGCGACCGGATCGCTGCCCAGGCCGCCGACGATGCGTCCGATCCGTGCCCGGTAGTACCAGATGACCGCGGCCATCGCGCCGGTCTGGATCGCGACGTCGAAGACCTTGGCCTTGTCGTCGTGCCAGCCGAGCAGGCTCCCCGCGAGGATGAGGTGGCCGGTGCTCGAGATCGGCAGGAACTCGGTCAGACCCTCGACGAGGCCGAGGATCGCCGCCTTCACGAGAAGCGGCAACGCGATCAGCAGGTCCATGACAGCACGATGGGTCGTGCCGCGGGCACGCCTGGAAACGGGAAGACTGCGATGTTAACGGCTCGGCGCTGGCCAGACCGTGTGGAAGTGGTGCACGGGGCCGTGTCCCTGCCCGACCGACAGCTCGCCCGACCTGCGGATGGCCTCGGTCAGCCAGCGCTTGGCATCGGCGACCGCTTCGGGCACCGAGCCGCTGCGCGGCAGGAGTGCTGCGATCGCGGCCGACAGCGAGCAGCCGGTGCCGTGTGTGTTCTTGGTGTCGATCCGGGGCGCGGGCAGCTCGATCATCCGGTCGCCGTCGTGCAGCAGGTCGACTGCGTCGCCATCGAGGTGGCCGCCCTTGAGCATCACCCAGGCGTGTTTGGAGTCGGGCAGCAGCCGGCGCAGCCGCTCGGCGGCGCGGTACATCTCGCGCAGCGTGTCGGGTGCGCGTTCGCGCAGCAGCACGCCGGCCTCGGGCAGGTTCGGCGTGAGCACGGTCGCCAGCGGCAGGATCGCCTCGACGAGCATCGACGTTGCATCCTTAGACAACAGCGCATCGCCGCTCTTGGCGACCATCACAGGGTCGACCACGACGTGCGCCGGGGCGCCGGCGGCGATCGGCCGCGCCAGGCCCTCGGCGACCGCGCGGGCGACCGCGGCGGTGCCGAGCATGCCGATCTTGCAGGTGGCTATCCGGACGTCGGCGAACAGCGTGTCGAGCTGCAGCCGCACGAACTCGGGCGGCACGCCGTGGATGCCGGTGACCGCCTGCGTGTTCTGCGCGGTCAGCGCGGCGACGATGCCGCAGCCGTAGGCGCCAAGCGCGGAGAAGGCCTTGAGGTCGGCGAAGAGGCCGGCGCCGCCCGAGGGGTCGACACCGGCGACGCTCAGCGCGTTGGGGATGGCAGCAGTGGTGGGGTTCATGTCAGGTGTACCGGTCACTCGTAGCGCAGCGCGTCGATCGGCTCGAGCCGGGATGCCTTGCGCGCCGGGTAGTAGCCAAAGAAGATGCCGACCATCGCGGCGAAGCCGAAGGCCATGACGATGGCGCGTGTGTCGATCTCGATGCGCCAGCCCGCCGACTGCCCGACCAACTGCGCGGCGACGACGCCGAGCGCCACGCCGATCGCGCCGCCGATCGAGGACAGCGTGACCGCCTCGACGAGGAACTGCGAGAGGATATCGTTGCCGCGCGCGCCCACCGCCATGCGCAGCCCGATCTCGCGGGTCCGCTCGGTGACCGACACCAGCATGATGTTCATGATGCCGATACCGCCCACCAGCAGACTCACCCCTGCGATCGCGGCGAGCAGCGCGGTCATCGCGCGACTGGCCGCCTCCTGGGCCTGCATCATCTCGGTCAGGTTGCGGATGGTGAAGTCGTCTTCCTGCCCGGGCTGCAGGCGGTGACGCTGGCGCAGCAGCGCGCGGATGCCGTCCTCGGCCTGTTTCATGTCCTCGCCGGGGCCGACCTTGATCCAGATCGAGTTCACCCGCCGCAGCTTGCCTTGCACGATGCCGAAGAGCCGCGTGCGCGCGGTCGACAGCGGCACGAACACCGCGTCGTCCTGGTCCTGGCCGCCCGCGCTCTGACCCTTCTTCTCGGCCACGCCGATGATGGTGAGCGGCACGCGACGCAGCCGAACCGTGCGGTCGATCATGTCCTCGAAAGGCGTGTCCTCGCCGAACAGCTGGCGGGCCACGGTCTGCCCGATGATGATGACCTTGCCGGCGCTGGCAGTCTCGCCGGGCTCGAACAGCCGGCCGGCGACCAGCCCCCACTCGCGCACGTCGAAGAAGTCGTTGTTGACGCCGTAGACCGCGGCGAACCAGTTCTGGCTGCCGTAGACCACCTGCCCCGATGCTCGATGCGTCGGGGCCGCGAACACGACCTCGGGCACCTCGATCGGGATCGCGCGGGCATCGTCCTCGGTCAGCGTCTGCACGCCGCCCACGCCGCTGCGCACGCCACCGGTGTTGGTCGACGAGGGCCACATCACCATCACGTTCGAGCCGAGGCTGCGGATCTGCTCTTCGACGCGGGTCTGCGCCCCCTTGCCCACGCCGATCATCGCGATCACCGCGCCCACGCCGATGATGATGCCGAGCATGGTGAGCGCCGATCGCAGCGAGTTGGTGCGCAGCGCGCGCAGCGCGATCCGGAAGGTCGACAGCAGATCCATGGAGGGGCCCCTCAGTCCGCCGGCTCGGCCATCGCCTCGAGCGCAGCCGCGGCGTCGTTCGGTGCGTGTGATGCGTCGCTCACCACACGCCCGTCGCGGAACGAGATGATGCGCGACGCGAACGCTGCGACGTCGGCCTCGTGGGTGACCACGACGATGGTGATGCCCTCCCGATTCAGCGCCTGCAGCAGCGCCATCACCTCGACGCTGGTGCGCGAGTCGAGGGCGCCGGTGGGCTCGTCGGCGAGGATCAGGGACGGGTCGTTGACCAGCGCGCGCGCGATCGCCACACGCTGCTGCTGGCCGCCCGAGAGCTGGGCCGGATGGTGGTCGATGCGCTCGGCGAGGCCGACCTGCCCGAGCCGGCGCAGTGCGCGCGCGCGGCGTTCGGAACGCGCCGCGCCCGCATAGAGCAGCGGCAGCTCGACGTTGTCGAGCGCGGTGGTGCGTGGCAGCAGGTTGAACTGCTGGAACACGAAGCCGATGCGCCGGTTGCGGATCGCAGCGAGCGCATCGCGGCCCATCTCGTCGACCGGCTCGCCGGCCAGCCGATAGTGACCGCTGCTCGGCCGATCGAGGCAGCCGATCAGGTTCATGAAGGTCGACTTGCCCGAACCGCTCGGCCCCATCACCGCGACGAACTCGCCGGGCATCACCGACAGCGTGAGCTCGCGCAGCGCGTGCACCGTGCCGCCGCCGACCTCGTAGTGCTTGGCGAGCGACTCGCAGCGGATCAGCGGCTGGCCGCCGACGGGAACGGTGCTCGAGACGGCGGGCACGGCGGTGCTCAGAGCCGCGGGCCTGCGGGACGCGCGGGGGCCGCCGGACCGGGGGCGCTCGGACCGCCGACCACGCCGACGTAGACGAGGTCGCCCGCGTCGAGCTTGCCGTCGCCGGTCACGGCGATGACCTCGGTGAACGCACCATCGGACAGGCCGAGGCGCAGCTCGAGCGGCACCGGCTTGCCCTCGGGGCCGGGCACGAACACCCGGCCGCGCGCGACGCTGCGCCCCGCCAGCTCGACCAGGATCTCGGCGTACTTCTTCTTCTGCGCCGGGTCGAGGATCTCGCCGATCTGCGCGCGCATGTCGGCGCGCAGCCGCTCGGAGCGCTTCGCGCGGTCGCCCTCGGGTGCATCGCGCAGCGCCATGAAGCGCTCGCGCATGCCACCGAAGATGTCATCGAGCTGGGCACGCTGCGCGTCGGTGAGTGCGAGATCGCGCTCGAGGCGCTGGCGGAACGCCGCCATCTGGCCGCCGGGGCCGCCGGGGCCGCCGGGGCCGCCAACCGCCGAGGGCCGGGTCTCGCCTGGCTTGGCGGCGGACGTGGCGGACGTGGCGGGCGAGGCGGAGGACGCAGCGGGCTCGCCAGGCCGGCCCTGCGCGGCCACTTCGGGCACCCAGGCCAACAGCACGGCAGCGAGCGGCGCCGGCAGGCCGGCGGACTTGGGCGCCTCGGTCCAACCCGGCGGCTTGAAACGCAGCGCCGCGTTCGGCACCTTCAACGCGTCGTTGCGCACGTCGGTCACGATGCGCACATTGGCGGTCATGCCGGGCAGCAGCGACTGCTGGTCGTTGTCGGCTGACACGACGGCGGTGTAGGTGATGACGTTCTGCTCGTTCTTCGAGGCCTTGCGCACCTGCATGACCGTGCCCTCGAAACTGCGGCCCGGGAAGGCGTCGACGGTGAAGGTGGTGCGCTGCCCGACGCGCAGGCGCGCGACCTCGGCCTCGTCGATCGATACCTCGACCTGCATGTCGCGCAGGTTCTGCGCGATCAGGAAGAGCTCGGGCGCGGCGAGACTGACCGCCACCGTCTGGCCCGGCTCGATCGAACGCTTGATGACCACGCCGTCGACCGGCGCGCGGATGACCGTGCGCCCGAAGTCCACGCGCGCCGAGGCGAGCTGCGCCTCGCGCTGCTGGACGGTCGAGCGCGCGTTGCGCACCTGGGCGTCGCCGAGGTCGATCTGGGCCGCCGCGGCCGCGACGTCCTGCTCGAGCGCGCGTGCGACCGAGCGGGCCTTGTCGCGCTCGGCGGGCGAGATGAAGTTGCGCTCGACCAGGTCCTGCTTGCGGTCGAAGTCTCGCAGCGCCTCCTCGTGGTTGATGCGCGCGCGGTTCAGGTCGGAACGGCGCCCTGCGAGCGTGGCCTGCTGCACGCCGACCTGCGCGCGGGCCGCCTCGAGGTCGGCCTCGGCCTGCCTCACGCGGTACTCGAAGGTCTCGGGGTCGATGCGGGCGAGCACCTGGCCCTTGCGGACCTCGGCATTGAAGTCGGTCAGCACCTCGCGGATCTGGCCGGAGACCTGCGAGCTGACCTGCACCTGGACGGTCGGAGCGAGCGTACCCGAGGCGGCGACTGTCGCGGTCAGCGTGCCCCGCTCGACCTTGGCGGTGCGCAGCTGCGGCGCATCGCCCGCGGCCTGCTGCTGCCACCACCACCACCCGCCGCCGCCGAGCGCACCGGCCAGCAACAGCCCACCGATCCAGGTTCGCGCTTTCATCGTGGGGCGAGTATACGGGCGCGCGACCAGCGGCCGCAGCCGCCGGCGCGCCGCCCCCTCACTTCACCCGGCCTTCGGCCTCGAGCGGCATGCCGACGAAGGGCGGGCGCCTCAGGGCGCGGTCAGCCGCTCCATCCGCGCCAGCTAGGCGATCGCCTCGCCACGGTGGTCGCCGCACATCTCGTGCGAGGGCCTCAGTCCGACGCAGAACGCCGGCCGCTCGGGGCGCCCGAACAGTCCGCAGCGCATCGCGTCATCCAGGTGCAGGCAGCGCTCGCCGGCCGGCTTGCCCCGAGGCATACCCGGCATCGGCGTGGTGATCGACGGCGCGATACAGCACGCGCCACAGCCGGTGCGGCAAGCGGGCGCGGGATCGGCCTCTGCGGCAGGGAACGGAAGCATGGTCCCGCAGGGTGCCACAGCAGTGTGCTGCGGTCAGCTGCGGTCAGCTGCAGTCAGCTGCAGCCCGGTCAGCGCGTCCCCACGGCACGCGCCGGCAGCGTCGCCAGGAAGGCCGCCACCTCCGGCCAGTGCCCGGGATGCCGGTGGACATCGTCGTGTGTGGCCTGCGGCAGGCGCAGCGTGCGCACGCGGCCACCCCAGGCGGCGACCAGCCGCTCGCCATGGGCCGGCGGCACGACCTCGTCGGCGCCGGCCAGGATGGCGAGCAGCGGCGCATCGATCGACGGCGCGCGCGAAAGCGAGTCGAAGCGCTGCGTGACGAGGAACGCCAGCGCGGGCAGGTGGTGCCACGCGAGCGCCTTGACCGAATCGAAGGGCGTGGTCAGCACGACCCCGGCGACCGGCCGATGCGCCGCCACCCAGGTCGCGACGCCGGTCCCGAGACTGCGCCCCCAGACCGCGATGCGCGCGGCATCGATGTCGGGGCGTGCGGCGAGCCAGTCGTAGACCGCGAGCGCGTCGCCGTAGAGCGCGGCCTCGCGGGGCATGCCGGTGCTTGCGCCGTAGCCGCGATACGGGACCGCGAGCACCGCCTGGCCATCGAGTCGGTACGCCTCAGCCAGCATCCACGAGACGTCCTCGGCGTTGCCGCCGAAGTACACCACGGCCGGCAGCGCTCCGGTCCGCTGCGGCGGACGCCACAGCCATCCGCGCAGCACGGCGCCGTCGCGCTCGATCTGTACCGGCTCGGCATGCCGGACCCGCGCGGTCGCCCGCCAGGCCGCCTCGTCGGTCGGCTGCGGATGGTAAATGAACCGGCTATCGGGATGACATCCGCCGAGGAACATTGCCGTCGCGCCGAACACGGCGAGCGCGCGGCGCGCCCCTGCGCCTCGGTGCTCGGGGCTCAGCACAAGCGAGCGCGGAAGCGTCCGTCGCCGATCGCCTCGACGCGCCCGTCGACCACCATCTCGTCGAGGTGCTGGGCAATCGTGCGCCGCTCGGCACAGTCGATCCACACCTCTTCGTAGCCGACCGGATAGAGGAGTCGCGTGCGGACCAGCTCGTCGAGCGTACGCGCCTCGTCGCCGAGCATCGCGAGCAGCTTCGTCTCGCGGGCCTCGAGCGTCGCCGCGAAGGCTGCGAGCGCGCGCTCGAATGCGGGGCGCTCGGTGAAGACGCCCTTGTGGTGGGAGGTGACCCAGGTCGACGCGGGCACCTCAGCGACGCGGCGCAGCGTGCGCCGGAACGCGCCGAGCTCGGAGGTCGCGTCGCCGTAGTACGGGCCGAAGCTCGACAGGTCGATGTCGCCGATGAAGGCCACGCCCGCCGGCTCGACCACCAGCACGCAGTGGCCCGAGGTATGGCCGGGCATGTGCACCGCATGCACCGACACGCCGCCACCGAGGTCCCAGCGCGCGCCGTCCCCATAGGCCACCGCATCCGGGCGCGGCGCGTAGTCGAAGTCACGCTCGATCTTCGTGCGCAGCGCGGCCAGCACCGGCTCCGGATAGCCGTAATGGTTCGACAGCCCGGCCCAGCCGCGGGCGGCCTCGACGTCGGCCTCATGGACATGGACCGCGGCCCGCGGGATGCGGTGCAGCCCGGCCATGTGGTCCTCGTGCACATGGCCGAGGATCGCGAGGTCGGCGTCGTCGAAGGCGGCACCGATGCGGTTCGAGACCTGCGGCGTGTCGAACACCGCGAGCGTGTCGGCGCCGCGCACGACGACCTGATTGCCGTCGGGGTACTTTCCGTTCTTGCCGCCGAAGAACACGGTGACCGGTCCGAAGGTGGCGCTGGGGGTGTCGGCGTGCATCGCGGAGCGGGATGTCGGTTGCGGGAGGGGCTCCATCGTACCCCCGGGCTAGCGTCGCTCCGGCGCGCGGCGCCGGGGCAGCGGCACCAGTCCGAGGGTCAACGCGGTGCCAGCGAGGATCACCGCGCAGCCAGCGACCATGCGAGCGGTCACCGGCTCGCCGAGATAGGCCGCGGCCGAGGCCATCGCGACCAGCGGATTGAGGAAGGTGACCGAGGTGGCGCGCACCGCGCCGATGGCGCGCAGCAGCCGGAAATACAGCAGGAACCCGAAGCCGGACGAAGCGACGCCGAGGAAGGTCACCTCGACCCAGGCACGCGGACCGGGATCGTTCGCCGGCCAGGCGAACCAGGCGAAGGGCGCGAGCGCCAACGCCGAGACGCCGATGCTGCCGGTGGTGAGCGACAGCGCGTCGACGCCGGCGAGCCGCACCCGCACGTAGTTCGAGGACACGCCCCAGAGCACCGTGACCGCCAGCGTCACCAGGATCGCGAGGCTCGCCGAATCGCGCACGCCGACCTTGTCCCAGACCAGCAGCGCGACGCCCACCAGGCCCACGGCCAGCCCGACCGCACGGACCGGCGTGATGCGTTCGTGCAGCCAGACCGCCGCCACCAGCGCGGCGAAGATCGGCGCCGAGGACTGCAACACCGCGAGCATCCCGGCCGAGATCGACAGCGCCGCCCAACCCAGGCCTGCGAACGGCAACGCGGTGAACGCCAGGCCGAACACCGCGATCTCGACCCAGTGCCTGCGCATCGTCGCGAAGCCGCCGCGCCACAGGGTCAGCGGCAGCAGCACCAACAGGCTGGCGAGCGCCATCCGCAGGAAGATCATCGGCATTGCGCCGAAGGCCGGGGCCGCCGATCGCATGAACAGGTAGGCGCCACCCCAGAGCAGGGACAGGAGCAGCAGCTGGGCGACATGGGCGGGGCGCATCGGTGGGCATTATCGGCGCGGCCAAGCAGCCGGGTACCAAGGTCGGGGCCGACGCTGGGCGGCTCATGGCCCGTCATGCCGCGCCCGCCCCGCATTGACCCCCGAACCAGCGGCGGCCTATACTTACTGACTGAACGGTCAGTAACATAGATGGACCCCGCAGACGCCACGTCCCCCGAGGCACCCCACGCCTCGCGCTGGGAACGCCGCAAGGAAAGCCGCCCCGCCGAGCTGCTGGCCGCCGCGCTGGATCTGTTCGTCGAGCGCGGCTACGCCGCGACGCGGCTCGATGACATCGCGTCGCGCGCGGGCGTGTCCAAGGGCACCCTCTACCTGTATTTCGCGAACAAGGAAGAGTTGTTCAAGGCCCTGGTCCGCGAGAACATCGTCGTGCTACTCGACCGGTTCCGCAACGAGATCGCCGACTCCGACGCCCCCTCGACCGTTCTGATCGAGCAGTTCCTGCGCCGTTGGTGGCGCGACTTCGGCGCCAACCGCCTGGCCGGCATCGCCAAGCTGATCATGGCCGAGGCGGGGAACTTCCCCGAAGTCGCACGGTTCTTCCACGACGAGGTCATCGAGCCGAACGTCGCGCTGCTCGGCTCGATCATCGGTCGCGGCATCGAGCGGGGCGAGTTCCGGCCGATCGACGTGGAGACCACCGCCCACCTGTGGATCGCCCCGCTCGTGATGAAGGCGATGTGGAGCCACTCCTTCGACCTGTGCGGGATCGCCTGCGCCTCGGTCGACCCCGAACGCCTGATCGACGCCCACCTCGACCTGATCAGGGCCGCCCTGCGCCCGGACCCACGATGAAGCCTGCCCTCCTGATCTCTGCCGCGCTCGTCGTGGTCCTGACCGCCGGCGGCGGATGGATGTTGCGTCAGCGGGCGGCCGCGCCGGCTCCCTCGCCGGATGCAAGCGCCACGCCTGCCGCGCCCAAGGCCGCGATCGAGTTCGCCGCCGGCGACATCATCACGCTCGCGCCGGTGACGATCGCGAGGACGGTGCCGCTGACCGGCACGCTGCGGCCGGTCGACCAGACGGTGGTCAAGACGAAGGTGGCCGGCGAGCTGCGCGAGGTGCTGGTCCGCGAGGGCACGGTCGTGCGGCGCGGCCAGGTCGTGGCGCGGCTCGATACGACCGAGTACGAGGTGCGCGTGCGCGAGCGCGAGGCAAACCAGCGTTCGGCGGCCTCGCAGGTCGATCAGGCGAAGCGCACGCTCGAGAACACCCGCCAGCTGCACAACAAGGGCTTCGTCTCGCAGAGCGCGCTCGACCAGTCTCAGTCGGGCTGGGAGATCGCGGTGGGCAACCGCGACGCGGCCTCGGCGCAACTCGCCCTCGCCCGCAAGGCGCTGGCCGACACGGTGATGAGCGCCTCGATCGACGGCGTGGTGTCCGAGCGCTTCGCCCAGGCCGGCGAGAAGCTGCCGATCGACGGTCGGGTGATGGCGCTGGTCGACCTCTCTCGCATGGAGATCGACGCGCCGGTGCCGGCGGCCGAGATCGGCGCCGTGCGGGTCGGCCAGACGGTGGCGCTGAAAATCGAGGGCGTCGCGAAACCGCAGATCGGCCGGATCGCCCGGATCGCACCGTCCACGCAGGCCGGAACTCGCTCGGTGCCGGTCTACATCGCACTCGACAATCGCGACCCGTCGGTGCGCGCCGGGCTCTTCGCCCAGGGCACGCTGTCGGTCGAGACGCGATCGGGTGTGATCGCCGTGCCGCAGACCGCGATTCGCGACGCGGGCGCGCGCACCTTCGTCTACGCGATCGTCGATGAGCGCCTCGTCGAACGAGAGGTCGTGCTCGGGCTGCGCGACGAGACTTCGGGCGCGGCCCGCATCGAGGTGCAGTCCGGCCTCGCGGCGGGCGAGCGCATCGTCGCGGCCAACCTCGGCGCGCTGCGACCCGGCGCACCGGTGCGCATCGCGCCCGGCGCCAGCCCGGCCGCTTCAACCGCCAGTCGCTGAACAGGGTCGCGTACCGACATGTGGTTCACCCGGATCTCGATCGCCAACCCGGTGCTGGCGACCATGATGATGCTCGCCTTCGTCGTGCTCGGGCTGTTCTCGTACAACCGCCTCGCGGTCGACCAGTTCCCGGACGTCAGCTTCCCGGTGGTGGTCGTGCAGACCGAGTATCCGGGCGCCTCGCCCGAGATCGTCGAGTCCGACGTGACCCGCAGGATCGAGGAGCAGGTCAACACCGTCAGCGGCATCAACCGAGTGTCCTCGCGCTCGTACGAGGGCGTCTCGGTGGTGATCGTCGAGTTCGACCTCGTCACCGAGCCCGCACGCGCCGCGCAGGACGTCCGCGAGAAGGTCGCGCTGGTGCGTGCGTCCTTCAAGAAGGAGGTCAAGGAGCCGATCGTCTCGCGCTTCAACCCGGACGACCAGCCGGTGATCTCGCTCGCGGTGCAGTCCCCGACCCGCGACGCGCGCGAGCTCACCACGCTCGCCGAGCAGGTGGTCAAGCGCCGCATCGAGAACGCCCGCGGCGTGGGCCGTGTGACGGTGGTCGGCGGCGTGCGGCGCGAGGTCCAGATCGTGCTGCGCCCGGCCGAGATGGAGGCGCTGAAGGTCGGCGTCGACCAGGTCCTCACCGCGGTACGCAGCGAGAACCAGGAGCTGCCCGCCGGCAGCATCGTCACCCGCGAGCGCGAGCAGTCGGTGCAGATTCGCGGGCGCCTGAAGTCGGTGGCCGACTTCGAGCGCATCGTGGTTGCTCGACGCGGCAGCCAGCCGGTTTACCTCGGGCAGGTGGCCCGCGTGGTCGACGGCCAGGAGGAGCGCGAGTCGCTCGCTACGGTCGACGGCCAGCGCGCGATCTCGCTCGACGTGGTCAAGGCGCAGGGCGAGAACACCATCGAGGTGGTGGACAACGTGCGGCGGCTCGCCACTGAACTTCAGAAGCAGCTGCCCGCCGACGTGAAGCTCGGCGTGGTGCGCGACCAGTCGACCTCGATCCGCAACTCGGTCAAGGGCGTGCAGCGCAACATCGTCGAGGGCGCAATCCTCACGGTCGTGATCGTGTTCCTCTTCCTGTCCTCGTGGCGCTCGACGGTCATCACGGGCCTGACGCTGCCGATCTCGCTGATCGGCACCTTCCTCGTGATGTACGCGATGGGCTTCACCATCAACCTGGTGACCCTGCTCGCGCTTTCGATCTGTGTGGGCCTGCTGATCGACGACGCGATCGTCGTGCGCGAGAACATCGTGCGCCACCAGGCGATGGGCAAGCACCATCGCCTGGCCGCGCTCGAGGGCACCGCCGAGATCGGCCTGGCGGTGACCGCGACCACGTTCACCATCGTCGCGGTGTTCCTGCCCGTTGGCTTCATGGGCGGCATCATCGGCAAGTTCTTCAAGCAGTTCGGCGTGACCGTGGCCTTCGCGGTGATGCTGTCGATGTTCATCAGCTTCACGCTCGACCCGATGCTCTCGGCGGTGTGGCCGGACCCGGACGCCGAAGGCGCCCGTGGGACGGGGCCGGTGGCCCGCCTGCTACGCGGCTTCGAGCGCGTGATGCGCCGGCTCGAGGACGGCTATGTCGCGGTGCTGCGCTGGGGCCTGGCGAACCGCTGGACGACGATCGGCGGCGCCGCCCTCACGCTGGTGGCGGCGCTCGCGATGGCCCGCTCGATCGGCTCGGAGTTCGTCCCACAGCCCGACAACAACGAGATGTACCTGCAGTTCTACACGCCGGTCGGCTCCTCGCTCGAGCTCACCGCCGACAAGGCGCGCCAGGTCGACGCCGGACTTCGCGAGTTCCCCGAGGTGGTGTTCACCTACGCGACGGTGAACACCGGCGCCACCCAGGGCAAGAACTACGCGACGGTGTTCGTGAGGCTCAAGGACCGCAAGGAGCGCACACGCTCGGTCAAGCAGCTGGTGGCGCCGGTGCGCGAGCGCATCGAGCGCGTGGCGGGCATCACCATCACCAACCTCGGCGTGTTCAGCACCTTCGGCAACAAGCAGATCGAGGTCAGCGTCCAGGGCCCTGACCAGAACCAGCTCGAGTCGCTCGCCGCGCTCGCGTTGGCCGAGATGCGGCAGGTCCCGGGCGTCGTCGACCTGGACACCAGCTCCAAGCCCGCCAAGCCGACGATTGCGGTCGAGATCGACCGTGCGCTGGCCTCGGACCTCGGCGTGGGCATCGTACAGGTGGGCGGCGCGCTGCGCCCGCTGCTCGCAGGCGAGGTGGCGAGCACCTGGAAGGCGCCCGACGACGAGAACTACGACGTGCGCATCCGGTTGCCGCTCGAGGGCCGGCGCGACGTCGAGGACCTCTCGCGGCTGACCGTCGCCTCCGTGCTGCCCGATGCCGACGGCGCACCGCGGATGGTGCCGCTGCGCCAGGTTGCGAAGCTCGTGGCCTCCGTGGGCCCGACCCAGATCAACCGCAAAAATCTGACTCGCGAGATTGCGATCACCGCCAACGTTTACGGCGCCGCGCCGGGCACGGTCGGCCTCGAGATCCAGAAGCGCCTGAAGACCGTGACGCTGCCACCCGGCTATGCGTTTGTCACCGGCGGCGCCACCAAGGACATGCAGGAGAGCTTCGGCTTCGCACTGCAGGCGCTGCTGCTCGCGGTAGTGTTCATCTACATGATCCTCGCCTCGCAGTTCCGCAGCTTCATCCAGCCGGTGGCGATCATGGTGTCGCTGCCGCTGTCGCTGATCGGCGTGATGGCCGCGCTGCTCGCCTGGCGCTCGACGCTGAACATGTTCTCGGTGATCGGCTTCATCATGCTGATGGGCCTGGTCACGAAGAACGCGATCCTGTTGATCGACTTCGCGAACCAGCAGCGCCGCGCGGGCATGGACCGCGCACAGGCGCTGCTCGCCGCCGCCGAGATCCGCCTGCGCCCGATCCTGATGACGACTCTGGCGATGGTCTTCGGCATGCTGCCGCTGGCGATCTCCACGACCGAAGGCGCCGAGCAGCGCGCGCCGATGGCGCACGCGGTGATCGGCGGCGTGATCGCCTCGACCCTTCTGACCCTGCTGGTGGTCCCCGTGCTGTACACCTTGCTCGACGACCTGGCGGCCCGCATCGGCGGTGGGCGTACAGGCGAGCCGGTAGAATCGCAGCCTTCGGCCTGACGCAAAAGGACTCCCCGCGATGGACATCGAACACGCCCGCTTCAACATGATCGAGCAGCAGATCCGGCCGTGGAACGTGCTCGACCAGGACGTGCTCGACCTGCTGTCGGTCGTGCACCGCGAGGACTTCGTGCCGCCGGTCTACCGGGGCATGGCCTTTGTCGACATGGAGGTGCCGCTGTGCGTCGGCGGCCAGCCGACCGGCGAGTTCATGCTCGCCCCCAAGGTCGAAGCGCGGATCCTGCAGGAGCTCGGCGTGCGGCGCCACGAGTCGGTGTTGGAGATCGGCGCGGGCTCCGGGCACATGGCGGCGCTGCTGGCGCATCGGGCCCGGCATGTCGACACGCTGGAGATCGATGCCGCGCTCGCGCGCTTTGCGACCGAGAACCTCACGCGGGCCGGTGTCACCAACGCCACCGTGCGCCAGGCCGACGGCGCCGATCCGAATGGCAACCTGCCCTCGTACGACGTGATCGTGCTGTCCGGCTCGGTGCCGCTCGTCCCCGAGCGCCTGCTCGCCAAGCTCAACGTCGGCGGGCGTCTGGCCGCCATCGTCGGCGGCGAGCCGGTGATGCACGCCGAGCTCGTGAGCCGCGCGCAGGGCGGCGGGTTCACGACGCGGATGCTGTTCGAGACCGTGGCGCGCCCGCTGCGCGGCTTCGTCGGACGCAGCACATTCCGCTTCTGAGCGCGGGACCGGCACACATGCAGACCTTGTCCGCGCCCGATCTCGCCGCCTGGCTCACCGACGCCTCGCGCCCGGCGCCGCTGGTGCTCGACGTACGCGAGCCGTGGGAGGTCGCGACAGTCGCGCTACCCGGTTCGGTAGCGATCCCGATGGGCCAGATCACCACGCGCGCCGACGAGCTCGACGCAGCGCGCCCGGTGGTCTGCCTGTGCCACCACGGCATGCGCAGCCTGCAAGTGGCCGGCTACCTCGAGCGGCGCGGATTCTCCGATGTCTGGAACCTGACGGGCGGCATCGACGCCTGGTCCCGACAGGTCGACCCATCCAGCCCGACCTACTGACACAACAGCCGCCCTCGCCTCCCGGAGCCTCCTCGACATGAACCGCCGACTCCTCTGCGTCGCACTCGCCGCCGCCTTCGCGGCGCACGCCGGGCCAGCCACCGCGGCGATGGACCTGATGGACGTGATCAAGGCGGCCACCGAGATCGATCCGGTGGTGGCCAGCGCCCGCGCGCAGCTCGCCGCGACCCAGGAACGTGTGCCGCAGGCGCAGGCGGCGCTCAAACCGACGGTGAACGCAACCGCCAGCGGCACCTTCAACGTGCTCGACACCAGCGTCGCGCGGACCCGCGACTGGGACGCGCAGTCCCTCGGTGTGCTGGCCTCAGTGCCGGTGTATCGGCCGGCCAGCCGCGAGGTGGTGCGCCAGTCCGAGCTGTCGGTGCAGGTCGTCGAGGCCCAGCTCGCCCAGGCCCGCCAGGATCTGATCCTGCGCGTGTCGCAGGCCTACTTCGACGTGCTAGCCGCGCAGGACAGCCTGGCGGTGGTGCAGGCGCAGAAGCAGGCGATCGGTGAGCAGTTCGCCTCGGCCCGGCGCAACTTCGAGGTCGGCACCGCGACCATCACCGACCAGCAGGAGGCGCAGGCCCGCCTGGACCTGACCCGTGCGCAGGAGGTGTCGTTCGAGAACGACCTCGAGGTGCGGCGCGCCCTCCTCGCTCAGCTGATCGGCCGACCCGCCACCGACCTGCACACCTTGCGGCGCGACGTCGAGGTCAAGGCGCCCGAGGCCGAGCGCGAAGGCGAGTGGGCCTCGATCGCGCGGGCCCAGAACTATCAGGTGCGCCAGGCCGAGCTGTCCGGCGAGATCGCCCGGCGCGAGATCGAGCGGCAGCGCTTCGGCCACTATCCGACCCTCGACCTGGTGACGCAGGCCAACGCCGGGCGCAGCGCGAACGGTGCGACCTCGCTGGCCGCGGTTGGTATCCGCTCGCAGAGCGCGCAGGTCGGCCTGCAGTTCGCGATGCCGCTCTACACGGGCGGTGCGGTGGACTCGCGGGTGCGCGAGGCGATCGCGCTGCAGGACAAGTCGCAATTCGACCTGGAGAACGCACGGCGCACCGCCGAGCAGGCGGCCCGCCAAACCTTCCTGGGCGTCAAGAGCGGCCTCGAGCAGGTGCGCGCGCTGACCGCAGCGGAGCGCTCGAGCCAGCTTGCACTGGAGTCGAACCAGCTCGGTTATCAGGTGGGCGTGCGCATCAACATCGACGTGCTCAATGCCGCGCAGCAGCTGTTCTCGACCCAGCGCGACCTGGCGCGCGCGCGCTACGACGTGCTGCTCAACGGCCTGCGCCTGCGCAACACCGCCGGGGACCTGACAGAGAGTGACATCGCGCTGGTCAACGCGCTGCTCGAGGTGCCGCGTCCGCCGGCGCAGCCCGCGCCCGCGCCCACCCTCCCTGGCGGCACCGCGTCGCCGGCCCCCGGCGCCCCGGCCGGCGGCACCCCGGGCCTTGCGCCGCCGGCTCGGCCGGGCATCGGCGGGGCGCCCGCGGTGCGCGGAGGGCGCGCCTCGCAGCCCGTCGCGCCGCGGTGAGCGGCGCAACCCTCGTCTCATCGGCGCCGCGGTGAGCGGCGCGACCCTCGTCTCATCGGCGCCGCGGTGAGCGGCGCGACCCTCGTCTCATCGGCGCCGCGGTGAGCGGCGCGACCCTCGTCTCATCGGTGCCGCGGTGAGCGGCGCGACCCCGGCCTCACTTCGAGGTCGGGATCCTCGCCAGCATCGGCGCCAGCGCCGCCAGCGTGCGTCGGGTCGCGCCGCGATGCGCGGCGGCGAAGTGCGCACCGGCCTCCCCCATCGCCGCTGCCGCCGGCTCATCCGCCAGCAGCCGCAGCGCCTCGGCGACCGCGGCCTGCGCATCCGCCACGCGGACCGCCGCGCCCACGCCAACAGCCTGCTCGGCGGCCTCGGCGAAGTTGAAGGTGCTCGGGCCCACGATCACCGGGCAGCCGGCCGCGCAGGCCTCGATCAGGTTCTGCGAGCCGAAGGGTGCAAGCGAGCCGCCGATCACCGCGCAGCGCGCAAGCCCGTACCAGGCATCCATCTCGCCCATCGAGTCGCCCAGCAGCACGTCGACGCCCCACCAGTCGATCGCCGGGTCGTCGAGCGCCGCACGGCGCACGAGCGCCGCCCCGTTCTCGCGCAGCGCCCGCGCCACCTCGTCGAAGCGCTGCGGATGCCGCGGCACGATCGCTAGCAGCGGGCGCCCGGGCACCCGCGCCGCGAGCCGTCGCCAGGCATCGAAGAGCATCGCCTCCTCGCCGTCGCGGGTGCTCGCGGCGACGATCACCGGCCGGCGGATCCGCGCGCGCCAGCCACGCCCCATGGCCAGCAGCCCGGGGGCCGGCGCGTTGTCGAATTTCAAGTTGCCGGTGACCGCGTCGACCTCGCGCCCGAGGCGCGCGATCCGCTCGGCGTCGCCCGGAGACTGCGCGAGCACCGCCGACAGCCGCCGCACAGCGGGCTCGAAAAGGGCCCGCTGGCGTAGCCCGCGAACCAGCGAGCGCTCGGACAGCCGCGCGCTGACCAAGGCCACCGGCACGTTCGCGCGCTCGGCCGAGGCCATCAGGTTCGGCCACAGCTCGGTCTCCATCAGCAGCCCGAACGTGGGGCGCCAGGCGGCCAGGAAACGGCCCGGCGCACCGAACCCGTCGTAGGGCAGATAGGCCTGGAGAAAGCGCTCGCCGAGCGGCTTCGCATACAGTTCGCGCGCAGTCTCGCGGCCGGTCGGCGTCATGCAAGTGAGCAGGATCCGGGCGCCCGGATGGGCATCAGCCAGCGCGCGTACCAGCGGCTGCGCGGCACGCGTCTCGCCCACCGACACCGCGTGGATCCAGATCAGCGGCACATCATCGGCGCGGCGTGCGAACAGCCCGAAACGCTCACCCCAGTGGTTGCGGTAGGCAGGCTGCCGACGCGAGCGCCACAGCAGGTAGGCGAGCACCAGCGGTGTCGCGAGCAGCCAGCCGAGCGAGTACAGGAGTCGCACGCGCGGATCATACGCGAGCGACCGCCGGGCCCTGTTACGGGGTCCGGGGGCCCGGCGCGCCGGTCAGAACGGAATCTGGGCGTCGGGTGCGACCGCGAGGATGGCCGCCCGGAAGGCCTTCTGGATGCGATCGAGGGCCTCGGGCGTCTCGGCCTCGAAGCGCGTCACCACCACAGGCGTCGTGTTCGACGGCCGCGCCAGGCCGAAGCCGTCCGGGTACTCGACCCGCACGCCGTCGATGGTGATCACCTCGGTGGCCCCCTCGAACTTCGCGTTCTTCTGCAGCGCCTCGACCAGCCGGAAGTTCTCGCCCTCGGCGGTCTTGATGTGCAGCTCGGGCGTGGCCGACGCGTCGGGCAGCGCCTCGAGCAGCGCGCTCGGATCGGCGACCCGTGCGAGGATCTCGAGCAGCCGCGCGCCGGTGTAGAGCCCGTCGTCGAAGCCGTACCAACGGTCGTTGAAGAACACATGGCCGCTCATCTCGCCGGCCAGCGGCGCGCCGGTCTCCTTGAGCTTCGCCTTGATCAGCGAGTGCCCGGTGCGCCACATCAGAGGCACGCCGCCATGCTCGCGTATCCAGGGGGCGAGGTTCCGCGTGCACTTCACGTCGTAGATGATCTGGCCACCCGGGCGCGCGGCGAGCACGTCCTTGGCGTAGAGCATCAGCTGGCGGTCGGGCCAGATGATCTTGCCGGACTTGGTGACCACGCCGAGCCGGTCGCCGTCGCCATCGAAGGCCAGGCCGATCTCGGCGTCGGTCTCGGCCAGTCGACGCGCCAGGTCCTCGAGGTTCTCGGGGTGGGCCGGGTCCGGATGGTGGTTCGGGAAGGTGCCGTCAACCTCGGTGAAGAGGCCGTCGACCGTGCAGCCGAGCGACTCGAAGAGCTGCGGGGCGAGCGCGCCGGCCACGCCGTTGCCACAGTCGATCACGATCTTCATCGGGCGCGCGAGCTTGACGTCGCCCACGATCTTCGCCAAGTACTCGCCGGTGACGTCGCGAAACACGACCTTGCCGCGGGCAAGGCCTGCAAGGCGCCCCTCGAAGCCAGGCGCCACGATGGCGTCGTACAGCCCGCGGATCGCGTCGCCGTACAGCGTCGCGCCGCCGAGCATCATCTTCAGGCCGTTGTACTCCGGCGGGTTGTGGCTGCCGGTGACCGCGACGCCCGAGCCGCAGCCGGTCAGCACCGTCGCGAAGTAGACGACCGGCGTGGGCACCA